>NZ_DAOUBI010000118.1:0-18294 GCF_034432675.1 Chloroflexus sp.
CATCTCCAGTGCTATCATGCACTGGAGATGGTTGTTAGAGCGCGACAGTACAGCGTTTTATGAAATAAGTTCTAGTATGTCAGCAGGAAAGAGGCAGGCTGGAACTTCCACGAACTATTGGCGATCTCTGGTGTCAGACCGCATTTATGGTATACTACATACATAACCAGTTACTTCTGAAAGTATTTCCTATTAAAATCCCACAGGGTGCGGCCCGGCTGGCCGCAGGAGTGCGGAATGAACCGTGCTGAACTAATCGCAGAGCTTGAGCGTATCCTCGGCCCACGCGGTGTCGTTGCTAGCCCTGATGCGTTGCTTACCTACGACGCCGATGGCTGTGTGATGGATACACACGAGCCGCACGTAGTGACCTTGCCAACCAGTGCCGAGCAGGTGGCGGCAATTGTCCGGCTAGCTGCGCGGGCTGGCATGCCGATTGTTCCCCGTGGCGCCGGTACTGGTCTGGCCGGTGGTGCTACACCAATGCAGGGTGGTATCGTTATCTCCACCGCTCGCATGGACAAGATTTTGCAGGTTGATACTGCCAATGGGCGCGTGCTCTGCCAGCCCGGTGTGATTAACTGGGAGTTGTCACAGTATCTGAAGCCGTTTGGCTATCAATTTGCTCCCGATCCCTCTTCCCAGAAAGCCTGTACGATTGGTGGGAATATTGCCAATAATTCGGGTGGCCCGCACTGTCTGAAATATGGGATTACCGCCAGCCATGTGCTGGCGGTACAGGTTGTGTTGCCCGATGGCTCGATTATCTGGACGGGTGATGGTAGTGCGTATACCCCTGGTTACGATCTGACCGGTGTAATCACCGGTTCGGAAGGTACTATCGGTTTTGTCACCGCTGCTTGGTTACGGCTCACCCGTCTGCCCGAAGCGGTACGAGTTGTGCTCGCTCTTTTCCCTGATATTGCCGGTGCCTCGAATACTGTTTCGCAGGTGATTGCCAGTGGTTTACTACCGGCAGCGCTCGAAATTATGGATCGCCTGGCGATTAAAGCAGTGAATGATATGTACCGGCTAGGTCTGCCCGAAGCAGCCGGTGCCGCGCTGCTCATTGAAGTGGATGGCGTCGAAGACGGTCTTGATGAGCTGTTGAACGATGTGACAGCGATCTGTTGGCGCAACGGTGCCATCGATGTGCGTCCGGCCCGTACTCTGGCTGAACAGAATCAGGTCTGGGCTGCGCGCAAGAATGCGTTTGGCGCGATGGGACGTCTCGCGCCAACCTATTATCTGGTTGATACGGTTGTGCCGCGCACTAAACTACCCCAAACCATGGACGAAGTGGGTCGCATTTCACGTGAATTCCGGCTGCCGATTGCCAATGTCTTTCATGCCGGTGATGGTAATCTCCATCCCATCATCCTCTTTGATCGCCGTGACCGCTCACAGAATCAACGTGCGCTGGAGGCAGCGACCAGTGTGATGCAGGTGAGTATTGATTTTGGCGGGGTGATCAGCGGCGAGCATGGGATTGGGGTCGAAAAGCAGGATTATATGACGCTGCTCTTCTCGACCGATGATCTAGCTGCGATGGCTGGCCTGCATCAGAGTTTCGATCCGCACGATTTGTTTAATCCCGGCAAGGTGTTTCCCAAGGGTCGTGGTTGTGGTGAACTGGCAGCGTTGCGACGTTCGGGTGTGGCCTGGAGCGCTTTGAAGTCGAGTTAACGCAGATGAATAACGGATCATTGCTTGCTGATCTGACAGCGCTGGTTGGTGAACAATACGTAGTTGATCATCCCACTGGGTACGCAATCTACGGTCAATCACCATTACTGTCGGTTGCTCCCGGCTCGCTTGAGGAATTAGCCCAGACAGTCGCTCACCTGGCAGCAGAGCGTGTGGCAATTGTGCCGTGGGGTGGTGGTACGCAGCAGATGTGGAGCCGTCCGCCTGCCCGTCCTTTTGCGGTTGTGATCACCAATCGTCTGAGCCGTATTCTGGACTATACGCCCGACGATCTGACCATTTCAGTAGAAGCCGGGATGACGCTGGGCGCACTCAGCACTGCGCTGGCGGCCAATGGCCAGATGTTGCCCATCGATGCGCCACTGCCTGAACGGGCGACAGTTGGTGGGTTGCTGGCTACAGCGATGGATGGCCCACGTCGGCTGGGGTACGGTTCGACGCGCGATCTGTTGATCGGGATTCGGGTTGTTGAAGCAACCGGTCGTATCTCGAAAGCCGGCGGGATGGTGGTCAAGAATGTCAGTGGCTTCGATATGATGAAGCTCTACCTCGGTAGCTTTGGGACGCTGGCAATTATCGCTTCCGCGAACTTCAAGCTGATCCCCCAACCGCGAGCGGCTGCCAGTATTCTATGCCGTGCCACAAGCCCCGAACCATTGTGGAAAGTGGTCAATGCTATTGCCGCCGGTCAACTGACACCGGTGGCGGTTGAATACCTTGAGGGCGTTGAACTGACCGGCGCGACGTTCGCGCTGGCCGTGCGTAGCGAGGGCTTACCGGCAGCAGTTGAACGTCACCTGCGCGATGTAACCTCATTCGCGACGCAGACTGGGGTTCGGGCTGACGTGTTGCTCGATGAGGCGCATAGCAGTTTCTGGACGGCGATCAACGATTTGCCGCAGACGGCAACGGTCGCGGAAGATGAGCTGGTTGTCCGCATTACCTGTTTACCCGCCACGATGCCGGGGGTTTTACGTACAGCGCGAACGGCGGCACAACGCTTGAATGTACCGTTCCAAGGAACAATCAGGGCTCTGAATGGGATTGCCTATCTGCGGGTACGTGGCGCTGTCGATCAGTTGCGCGAGTGGCATGCTGCCATCCTTCAAGCTGCCCCGCAGACAACAATCATGGCAGCGCCGGCAGCCCTCGTGGTTGAGGCGCCGGTGTTCGGCGCACAGCTCCCAAATCTTGATCTGATGCAGCGGATCAAGCAGGAATTCGATCCCGAACATCTCTTGAATCCCGGTCGTTTTGTGGTCTGATGACCCTGCAGGCAAAGGAGCAGTATACCGTGACCCCGGTTATCGTGCCGGATAAACTTGTTGCCGAGTTGCGAGCTGTCCTCGGCGCTGATGCCGTAGTAACTGCGCCAGAGGCATTGCTGACCTACGACTCCGACGGCAGCATGATTGTCTCTCATCCGCCACAGCTTGTGGTGCTACCGAAAGATGCCGGCCAGGTCGCAACTGCTGTGCGTCTGGCCGTCCGTGAAGGGTTGGCCGTGGTAGCACGTGGTGCCGGTACAGGTATTGCAGGCGGGGCTGTGCCTCTCTGTGGTGGTCTGCTGATCAGTACCGCTCGTATGACCAACATCACGACCGTTGATGTTCGTTCGCGGCTGGCCATTGTCCAGCCTGGTGTGGTAAACGCCGACTTGAATGCCCATCTGGCTCCCCTTGGCTATCAGTTTGTCCCCGATCCCTCATCGCAGCGTGCCAGTACGATTGGCGGCAATATTGCAACCAACGCCGGTGGTCCACATTGCCTGAAGTACGGGGTAACCAGCAATCACGTGATCGCCGTTGAGGTGGTTGATCATACCGGTCAGCGTTACTGGACGGGTGATGGGGTGATCGATTCCGTCGGGTACGACTTGACCGGTCTAATTGTCGGCAGTGAAGGAACGTTGGGGGTTGTCACGGCAGCGATTGTGCGGCTAACGCCACTCCCTGAAGCAGTACGTGTCGTGTTAGCCCTCTTTCCGACGGTTGTTGCTGCGGCGGCAGCAGTGAGCGCAGTGATTGCCTCTGGTTCGTTACCCACTTCGCTCGAAGTCATGGATCACAATGCGATCCGGGCAGTCAACAGTGCGTATCGCCTGGGATTACCTGAAACGAACGGTACAACAGCCCTAATTATTGAGGTTGATGGCGTTCAAGATGGACTCGATGACCAACTAGATCAGATTATTACCATCTGTCGCGATCATGGCGCTTTCGACCTCCGTCCGGCTCGTGATCCGGCGACACAGGCCAGAGTCTGGATGGCACGTAAATCGGTGGCGGGGGCGATTGGTCGGCTGGCACCGGCCTACTATCTGGTTGATACCGTAGTACCGCGTACCAGGCTACCGCTGATGATGGAGCACGTTGAACGTTTACGGGCCGAATACGGTATGGAAGTATGCAACGTCTTCCACGCCGGCGATGGTAATTTGCACCCACTGGTGCTGTACGATCCTCGCGATCCTGATCAACGTCAGCGCGCACATGCAATTGCTGCCGGAGTCCTCGAGTTGAGTATTGAGCACGGTGGTGTGGTCAGCGGTGAGCATGGGATCGGCCTAGAAAAGTGTGAATATCTGCCCCGTTTCTTCTCGCCGGCTGAATTGCAATTGCACGCCACGATTCATCAGGTCTTTAACCCGACCGGTTGCTTCAACCCGGCAAAAATCTTTCCATCCGATATCCCACCGGCTGATCTGGCCGCGGCTCGGGCGATGCGGCTGCAACAGCGTGATCCGGCGAGTGTGACGTCAGCACCTGTCCCTGGGTCATACATGGCACCAGCAACACCAGATGCTGCTGCCGAATTGCTGCGAGTCTGCCATCACGCCGGTCTTCCCGTTGTGCCAACCGGTGGTTGTACCGCACGATCACCCACCGCCGTGACCGTCTCGACGCAACACTGGCGTGGTGCGCTCGTCTACGAACCGAACGACCTGACCATCAAAGTTGCCGCTGGTACCACGCTGGCCGAATTGCAGAGCTTGCTTGCGCCACATCGTCAGATGCTTCCCCTCGATGTGGCCGATGCCCAGCAGAGCTTAGGCAGTCTGGTCGCTACTGCTGTTGATGGGCCACGACGCCTGGGCTATGGTTCGTTCCGTGATTGGGTATTGGCCCTCGATGTGATTGAACCTGATGGCACGCCGGTACGTCTCGGTGCGCAGGTGGTCAAGAATGTGACTGGCTACGATCTGGTAAAGCTCTACGTTGGCAGTGCTGGGACGCTTGGTCTGATTACAGCAGTAGCGCTGAAGGTATTTCCGCAACCACCGGCGAGTGCGACCTTGCTTGCTCATCTGACCACGCCAACCGCTGCCTGGGCATTGATCGACCATCTGGCGGCCAGTCGTCTCTTGCCGACAGCTGTTGAATATCTGGCTGATACGCAGGCCATCGTTGTTGCAGTGCGTGCCGAGGGTCATCCGGCAGCGGTTGAACGTCACATGCGTGAAGCGACTGCACTGGCTCACCGGCACGATGCGTCTGTGACTGTACTACGAGATGTTGAGGAGACAACGTTCTGGCAACAGACGGTTTCGCGCTATGCGCCAATCGCCAACGGCGTCTTGCTACGAGTGGGAGTCTGGCCGGCTCAAAGTGCAACTGCGATCCAGACTATCGAGCAGCGTGCTGCTCGGCACCAGGTTGCGATTGAGATAACGGCGCATGCGTTGTCCGGAATTATCTACATCCAAACAACCGGTGATGTCACTTCAATCGCTGCCTTTCACGCCGATCTGGTCGCTGCCTTCCCCCATACGCGCATACTGGCTGCGCCACCGGTGTTTGTTCCACAAGCTTCTGTATGGGGGCAGCCGCCAGCGGCTCTCAGCCGGATGCAGGCGCTCAAGGTAGCGATTGATCCGCACAACCACATGAATCCAGCGGCATTCTGGTTTAGCGATACTCGTGTATAAGCCAAGAGGAGAATCACCTGTGACTGTTACCCAATCTTCGCCATCATCGGTGCAGCCGATAATTCCACTCATCGGCTTTAGCACCAAAGATAAACCTAGTTCCGACATCATCAATACCTGCGTTCACTGCGGTTTGTGTCTGTCGTCGTGTCCCACGTACCGCGAAACCGGACTGGAAATGGCTTCGCCACGCGGTCGTATTTACCTGATGAAAGCAGTTGATGAAGGGCGCATCAGTCTCGCTAGTGACGTATTTCAAGAGCAGATGAGCCTCTGTCTGAATTGCCGGGCGTGCGAGGCAGTCTGCCCGTCGGGGGTGCAGTACGGCGCTATTCTCGAGGCCAGCCGAGCCCAGATCGAGCAGGCGCGAGCCGGCAAAGCCGGGCCACCGGCCACACCCGGTGCGCCTGAACCGAGGTTACCGCCGCGGCCCCTCTGGCAGCGTGCATTGCGCGGTGCTGTTTTCGGGCTACTGTTCAAGCGTATGGAGCTATTTCGCCTCTTCTCGACCATGATGCGCCTCTACCAGCGGAGCGGTGTCCAGTGGCTGGCCCGCAAGAGTGGTCTCCTCAAGCTGTTTGGTCTGGCCGATACCGAAGCAATGCTGCCTCCGATCAGCTCGCATTACAGCGTACCAAAGGGGCAGATTTTCCCCGCCGAGGGCGAACGCCGCTACAGTGTAGCCCTGCTTACCGGCTGCATTATGAGCACCGCATTTGCCCACGTGCACGAAGCAACGATTCGGGTACTGCGCAAGAACGGCTGTGAGGTTATTTTGCCGCCAGATCAGGGGTGTTGTGGGGCGCTACATACGCATGGAGGCGATCTCGACGGTGGTCGTGAGCTGGCTCGGCGCAATATTGCAGCGTTTGAAGGGTTGGGCGTCGATGCGATTATCGTCAATGCTGCCGGCTGCGGTAGCACACTCAAAGAGTATGGGCATCTCTTGCACGACGATCCAGCGTGGCGTGAACGTGCCGAACAGTTCAGCGCTAAAGTGAAAGATGTTCACGAATTTCTTGCCGGTATCGACTTCAATCGCAGCGCCTTGGGTCGGCTCAACATTACCGTCACCTATCAGGAGCCGTGCCACCTGGTGCATGCCCAACGAATCAGTGCGCAGCCACGTGTGTTGCTCACAGCAATTCCCGGCTTGACCCTGAAAGAGATGCCAGAGTCATCATTGTGTTGTGGAAGTGCCGGTATCTATAATGTCACCCAGCCCGAAATGGCAATGAGCCTGGGTGCTCGCAAAATCGACAACGCGCTCACGACTGGTGCCGAGATTATTGCCACCGCCAATCCCGGCTGTGCTCTCCAACTAGCGGGTGAACTGCGCCGTCGGGGTAAAGATGTCCAGGTGCGGTATATTATCGAATTGCTTGATGAATCGTATCGAGTATTTGCAGCCTCGGCCTAACAATAGCTATCAGTGATTTCTTACAACCCTGTGCAGTCATTGTAATGATAGATGACCTGCACAGGGCTTGTTCATGTTGCGCATTTTCCGCAAAGTATGCTACTATAATTGCACTAACAGGCACAAAGATCGCGCCGCAGCCGGTCACGATGCCGGCATTTTATTGGCTACGACCATCGTCAGTTCTGTAGCAACTATCAAGACTAGAAAGAATTGAGATTTCCGCTATTCCTAGCAGATACAACACCTGGATGCAAAAGGTATGAAGCATACAGCATTGACAGCGTAGTTTTCTGTTATAATCGGAAGTGATTGAATGTGCCTGAATTCACAAGTTTGAGAGCGGAATAGGACTCGCTACGTATCTAGTCTGGCCACGCACATGAGTGAGATGAACCTTCACCCTGCCGCGCCCGAGGTCGAGGCCGTTCGTGCCCAACTACAGCAGGCGCGTGGCAAACAGTTTTGGCGTTCACTCGATCAACTGGTCGATACGCCAGCATTTCGAGAGCTGGTTGCTCGTGAATTTCCGCAAGGAGCGAGTGAACTGGCCGATCCGGTTTCTCGTCGGACATTCCTCAAGCTGATGGGGGCGTCGCTGGCGCTTGCCGGCCTCTCTGGCTGTACCTTTGCGATCAAACAGCCGCAAGAACAGGTTGCTCCCTTTGCCCGTGCACCGCGTGATCAAATTCCCGGTGTTCCAAACTACTACGCGACCGCTGTGATGCTCGACGGGTTTGCCCTTGGTGTGACGGTCAAGAGCCATGAAGGACGTCCAACCAAAATCGAAGGTAACCCTGTGCATCCGGCTAGCCTTGGTGCAACCGATGTGTTTGCGCAGGCTGAGTTGCTGGCATTGTACGATCCTGATCGGCCTAAGATAGTGCGCCGCAATGGTTTGCTCAGCACCTGGGAGACGTTCGTCGGTGCGCTTACCGAGACCTTGCAGGTGCAGCGTGCGTTACAGGGACAGGGTCTGCGGCTATTGACCCCGACGATCACTTCGCCGACGCTCCGTGCCCAGATCAACGAGCTGCTGACCAATTTCCCAGCGGCGCGCTGGATTCAGTACGATCCAGTTGGCCGCAGCAATACCTATGCCGGTACCAGGCTGGCGTTTGGGTCGCCGTATGAGCCGCGCTATAACTTTGCCGAAGCCGATATAGTGCTGGTGCTGGACGCCGATTTTGTCAGCGAAGGTCCTGGTCGTGTGCGCTACGCTCGCGATCTGATGCAACGGCGACGAGTGCGGGCAGAGACCTCTACGATGAGTCGGCTGTACGTCGCTGAACCGGTCTTCTCACCGACCGGTGCGATTGCCGATCATCGCCTGGCAGTACCTGCCGGTATGGTTGGCCAACTGGCGGCCGCTATCGCGACTCAGTTGGGCGTAACCGCAGTTGCGCCGGCGACCGGTTTGAACGAAGCGCAGCAGCAGTGGGTTGCTGCTGTGGTGGCCGATCTGCGCCGGGCCGGAAATCGTGCGGTGGTGGTGGTTGGCGAAGCACAGCCACCGGTTGTGCACGCGATTGCCCACGCCATCAATCTTCAGCTCGGTGCCGTTGGTACGACGGTGGAGTACACCGAGCCGGTAGCTCAGCCAAGTGATCCGCAGGACCTGGTAACTCTGGTCAACGATCTGCGTGCTGGGAGTGTCGAGTTGTTGGTGATCATTGACAGCAACCCTGCCTTTACCGCGCCGGCAGATCTGGGTTTTGCTGAGGCAATGCGCCAGGCTAAACAAGTCGTGGTGCTGAATCCCTACGAAGATGAGACGGCAGAGCTGGCGACCTGGTTTATTCCGCTGACCCATCCCCTCGAGTCATGGTCGGATGCCCGTGCCTACGATGGTACAGCAAGCATCGTTCAGCCACTGATCCGGCCATTGTACAGTTCGCGCTCGGCACACGAGCTGCTGGCAGTGTTGAATGGTACCATCGGGGCAACCGATTACGATATTGTGCGGTCTTACTGGCAACAGCAGACCGGCCTTGAAGATGAGGCTTTCGACGATTTCTTCAAGCGTGCCTTGAGCACAGGAGTGATCGAAGGCTCACGCTTTGCCCCCGTGCAGGTTGCGCTGGTGAGTGGCCTGCGTTTGGAAGCGCCGACACCTTCAACAGGGCTTGAGCTGATCTTCCGCCCCGATCCGGCGATTTGGGATGGTCGCTTCGCCAACAATGGCTGGCTTCAAGAGTTGCCACGTCCAATGACGAAGCTGACCTGGGACAATGCAGCCCTTGTTAGTCCACGAACTGCGATCCGCTTGCTCAATCTACCTTTCGATCCAGCCAGTCTAGCCGCGCCAGGGCGGGCACGTGAGCAGGCGCTAGAACGTTTGGCTGGTGAAAATGGTCGTATGATCGACGTGACAACACCGGTTGGTACGCTGCGGCTCCCGATCTGGATTGTGCCGGGCCATGCCGATGACACGATCACGGTAACTCTTGGGTATGGCCGTGAGCAGGGTGGTCAGGTAGCTGCCGGAGCCGGGTTTAATACCTATCGCCTGCGTGTGAGTGCTACCCCCTGGCTGATCAGTGGTGTGAGTGCAACAGCGACCAATGAACGCTACCTGCTGGTCAGCACCCAGGATCACTGGACGCTCGAAGGGCGCGATGTGGTACGTGCCGGTGAATTTGCCCGCTTTAAGGAAGACCCGAAATATATTGCCAAAGAGGTCTACACCGAAAAGTACGGTTCACCCGAGCAGAAGCCAAAGTATCAGTCGTTGATGCCCGGATCACTCCCCGGCTACGACTACAGCGTTGGTCATCAGTGGGGCATGGTTATCGACCTGTCGGCGTGTATCGGCTGTAATGCCTGTGTGATTGCCTGTCAGGCCGAAAACAATATCCCGATTGTCGGTAAGGATCAGGTCGCGCGTGGTCGTGAAATGCACTGGATCAGGATTGATCGCTACTATGCCGGCGAAGATCTTGATAATCCAGAAGCTTACTTGATGCCGATGACCTGTGCGCACTGCGAGCAAGCTCCATGTGAGCTGGTTTGCCCGGTCGCAGCGACTGTTCACGATGCCGAGGGCATCAACAACATGGTCTACAACCGCTGTGTTGGTACGAAGTACTGCTCGAACAACTGCCCCTTCAAAGTGCGTCGGTTCAACTTCTTGCAGTACAGCGACCTGACCAGTGAAAGCCTGAAGCTGATGCGCAATCCAGACGTGACTGTCCGTAATCGGGGGGTGATGGAGAAGTGCAGTTACTGTGTGCAGCGGATCAGTGCTGCGCGCATCAGGGCGAAGGTCGAAGGTAATCGGCCAATCCGTGATGGTGAGGTTGTCACCGCCTGTCAGCAGGTTTGCCCAACTCAGGCGATTGTTTTCGGTAACATTAACGATCCGAATAGTCAGGTAGCTCAGATCAAGCAGCAGCCACACAACTATACCGTCTTCGATGAGCTGAATCTTAAGCCACGCACGAGCTATCTGGCACGGGTGCGTAATCCTGGCGAAGCACTCGATGGTGGGGGTCATGCAGGGTAGCAGCAAGCTGGTCAGCGTATCTGACCAGCACTAGAAGCGAGCATTGGCGTATGGTGTACTCTGTTCGTAAATCAATCCTGAGCCGGCTGGTACGGCTGGCATGGCTGCCACTCTGCTTTCTGTTGGTGGCGTGTCACGTTGATATGTATGACCAGCCCAAGTACAAGCCAAACGATGTCAGCACCTTCTTTCCTGATGGCCGGGCGATGCAGCCGCCGCCGGCCAATACAGTACCGCTCAACAGTTATAATCCCGAGTCACCTCTAATGACCGGACGTATCGAAGGGCAATTGGCCGATCAATTGCCACCAGAGCTTAAGCTTGATGCTGCCCTGCTTGCGCATGGTCAATCACGCTACAATGCCTTCTGCGCTCCGTGTCATGGTCTAGTCGGTGATGGTCAAGGGGTGATTGCCTATCGTGGGCCGATGACAGTGCCAAGTCTGCATCAAGATCGACTACGTACCGTGCAGATAGGCTATTTCTTCGACGTGATCACCAACGGCGTCGGCAGAATGTATAGCTATGCTTCACGTATTCCACCTGAAGATCGTTGGGCAATTGCAGCTTATGTGCGTGCGCTGCAATTAAGCCAGAATGCCGATGTTGCGCTGTTAAGTGAGGCTGAGCTAGAGCAAGTAAGAGCCGGCCGCTAGGCTAGAGAGCGAGAGACGTAACGTATGTCTGCTCAAATCTTTCCGCGTAATGCAAATGCGATCTTTTTGGCCAGTCTCTTCGGCCTGGTGCTGTTGGTGATCGGAATCATCGCGGCGATGGTCGGCTTCTACCTCTCTCCATGGTATACTGATGTAGGAGTTGCCAAAGCCCAGCCGGTTCCCTTCAGTCACAAACACCACGTTAGCGAACTGAAGATCGATTGTCGCTATTGTCACGCAACCGTTGAAAAGGCTGCCACGGCTGGTTTTCCAGCGACAGAAACCTGTATGTCGTGCCACTCGCAGGTCTGGACAACTAGCCCCTTGCTGCAGGTGGTGCGAGATAGTTATCAAACTGGCGAGCCGGTTGTCTGGAACCGAATCTATGACCTGCCCGATTTTGTCTACTTCAACCACTCGGTACACGTTGCCAAAGGTATTGGTTGTAGCTCGTGCCACGGCCGGATCGATCAACAACAGTTGGCAGCTAAAGCCCAACCGCTTTACATGGGTTGGTGTCTCGGGTGTCACCGGGCACCGGAAGACTACATTCGCCCCCGCGAAGAGGTCTTCAATATGGAGTGGGATGTGAATGCGCTGTCACTGGCCGAACGGCAACAACTGGTGATCGAGTATCAGATTCCCACCGATGGCCGTCTCACCAACTGTTTCGTGTGCCATCGCTAGAGGAGATTGTCCTATGAGTCACGCTCATGCCCATAGTGAAGGTCCTTCCGCCGAGAGTCTGGCGCTGAATCACGAAGTAAGTGATGCTCGTTCACAGCCGATAGTTTGGGGCGTGGTGATAGTTGGCGTCGTATTATTGCTGGCTTTTGGCTTGATGGCAGGATTTCTGGCGATCACAGCTGGTTCGTTGACCGATGCTAGCAATACTCTCTCCAATAGTGAGGTGTCGCAGATGCAGATACCACCGGCGCCACGTCTTGAACAAAATCCGCGCATTGATGGTGATCGGATTATCACCGAGGCTACCGAGCGCCTGGAGAGTTATGGCTGGGTGAATGAACGGGCCGGTCGTGCGCATATTCCTATCGAGCGGGCAATGGAACTAATTCTAGAACACGGCTTGGACGCCGTCAAGTAGCCGGTATCAACCACTAGATCGTGAGATGTTGTCATGAAGTGCCGGACGTTAATCACGCTGATTGGCTGGTTCGCCATCTTGTTGCTGGCACCCGCAGTGGTGTCAGCGCAAGGTGGCCGCCCAAATCCGGCTGATAATGTCGCTTTCGAGCAGCGTATGGGCGAACAGGTGCCGCTCGATGCCGTCTTTATCGATGAGCAAGGGGAGCAGGTTCGCCTAGGGCAGTTCTTCACCTCCGGTCAGCCGGTCGTGTTGGTGATGAATTACTACGAGTGTCCAATGCTCTGTTCGTTTGTACGCGAAGGGGTGCTGGCGGCACTGCAACAGGTAACGCTTACCGCCGGACGTAATTTTCAGGTGATCAATATCAGTATTGATCCGCTTGAGACGCCAATGATGGCGGCGAATGTGAAAACATTGACGTTGCAACGCTATGCCCGGCCCGGTGCCGAACAGGGATGGCATTTTCTAACCGGGAGTGAGGAGCAGATCCGGCGTGTCGCTGATGCCATTGGTTTTAGGTATTTCTATGATGAAACCATCGATCAGTACGCGCACGCGGCCGGATTTGTTGTTCTGACCCCAGAAGGTAAAACAGCTCGTTACTTCTTTGGTATTGAGTTTAATCCCTCTGATGTGCGACTTGGGATTGTTGAGGCATCGTCTGGTAAGGTCGGTAGTGTGATTGATCAGATTTTGCTACTGTGCTACCAATACAATCCGGTTACCGGTAGTTATACTCCGGCGATTATGACAATCCTTCGGATTGCCGGCGTCCTGACGGTGATCGGGATTATTACACTGATTGTGACGTTGAGTCGTTCAACACCCGGTGGTAATTTGCCGCCACCACGCGAATCGGTGCCGGCTTAGTGGTAGTTGCGACTGGGGCGGCAATGCCCCCGGACAGGACGAAGGTATGCGCGATTTTCCGTTATTTCCCGATCAGGCATCAACTTTTGCAGGCCAGGTTGATCAGCTCTACTTCTTTCTGGTGGCCCTGAGCCTCATTTTTGCTGGGGTGTTACCGTTTGTCATTCTTTACTTGATCGTTCGTTATCACCGTAGTCAGAAGGTTGATCGGCGTAATCCGGTAGACTCCAATCTTAAATTGGAGTTGACCTGGACGATAATTCCGTTAATACTGGTCATGCTGGTCTTCTTCTGGGGTGCGTTTTTGTACGTACAGATACGAACTCCACCAGTGCGCACTCTGGATGTCTATGTGATCGGCAAGCAATGGATGTGGCATGTGCAGCATCCGAACGGTAAGCGTGAGAATAATGAGCTGCACGTTCCAATTGGCCAGCCTGTGAAGCTGATAATGACATCACAAGATGTGATTCATAGCTTCTACATTCCGGCGTTCCGTGTAAAGCAAGATGTGTTACCAGGTCGCTATACGGTTATGTGGTTCGAGGCGACCAAACCCGGCGAGTATCATCTGTTCTGCGCCGAGTACTGCGGCACTGAACATTCGCTGATGATTGGTCGGGTTGTTGCCCTGCCATTGGCCGATTATGAACGCTGGCTGGCAACCCCGGGGCCGGTGGTGTTACCCGATGGTTCGATTGATACGGGCCAGCCAACGATAACTGCAAATCTCGGTGATTCAATGGCTGCGGCTGGGTCCCGTCTCTTCACGAGCCTGGGTTGTGCCGGCTGCCACGCGATGGCCGGTGGTGGCGTTGGACCGAGCTTGCAAGGGCTATATGGGGCAACTGAACAGATGACTGATGGATCGACGGTTACAGCTGACGAAAACTACCTTCGCGAGTCGATCCTTAATCCAAATGCAAAGGTAGTAGCTGGTTATCCGCCGGTCATGCCGTCATATCAGGGGCAGATCAGCGAGGATCAGCTTAACCAACTGATTGCGTACATTAAGTCACTCGCCGACACGGGGAATTAGCCTATGAGCACGCTTTCTCTTCCACAGACGAGCTATGTCCACGATCATTCGCGAACGTTTATTGATTGGCTTAAGTCATGGTTGCTAACGGTTGATCATAAGCGGATCGCAATTCTTTACCTGTTGGCGATTAACTTCTTCTTCCTTCTTGGTGGCCTGGCTGCTACCGTGGTACGGATTGAGTTAATCACCCCACAGGGCGATCTGATGTCGTCGGATGTCTATAACCGGGCTTTCACGCTGCACGGCGTGATCATGGTCTTCTTCTTCCTAATTCCGTCGATCCCAGCAGTGCTGGGTAATTTCCTGGTACCGTTGATGATCGGTGCCCGTGACCTAGCATTCCCACGGTTGAATCTGTTGAGTTGGTATCTTTACATGATTGGTGGTGTTTTTGCACTGATCGCAGCCGTCTTCGGTGGTGTTGATACCGGCTGGACGTTCTACACGCCGTTCAGCTCAACCTATTCCAACTCGAACGTGGTGATGACGATTACCGGTGCGTTTATTATGGGTTTCTCATCCATCTTGACCGGTCTTAATTTCATCGTCACCATCCACAAAATGCGGGCACCCGGCCTGACCTGGTTCCGTCTGCCACTCTTCATCTGGGCAAACTACGCAACCAGTATTATTCAGATCCTGGCAACACCGGTATTGGGTATCGCTCTGCTGCTGGTGATTGTTGAGCGGGTTTGGGGTATCGGCATTTACGATCCGGCGTTGGGCGGTGATCCGCTCCTGTTCCAGCACCTCTTCTGGTTCTACTCGCATCCAGCGGTCTACATCATGATTTTGCCGGCAATGGGTGTGATTAGCGAACTGATCAGTACCTTCTCGCGCAAGCGTATATTTGGCTACGAGTTTATTGCCTTTTCGAGCATTGCCATTGCTATCCTGGGCTTTCTGGTCTGGGGGCACCACATGTTCGTGAGCAGCCAGTCGGTGTACGCGGGTTTGATCTTCTCGTTTATCACTATGCTGGTTGCAATCCCATCGGCGATTAAGGTCTTTAACTGGACGGCGACGCTTTACAAAGGTTCGATTAGCTATCGTACACCGATGTTGTACGCGCTCGGTTTTATCGGTCTATTCGTGATTGGTGGTCTGACTGGTATCTTTCTTGGTGTGGTAGCGGTTGACCTGCACGTGACCGATACCTACTTTGTGGTAGCCCACTTTCATTATGTGATGGTGGGTGGTACGATTATGGCCTATCTGGGAGGTATTCATTTCTGGTGGCCGAAGATGACCGGTCGCATGTACAACGAGACCTGGGGTAGCATTGCGGCACTGATCATCTTCGTTGGCTTTAATATGACCTTCTTCCCCCAGTTTATTCTCGGCTACCTGGGTATGCCCCGGCGCTATCACGTCTATCCGCCGGAGTTCCAGGTTTTGCACGTGATGAGCACGGCTGGTGCCAGCATTCTGGCGATTGGCTTCATCGTGCCGCTTATCTATCTGGGTATCTCGCTGTGGAAGGGGCGGATTGCCGGTGACAACCCGTGGGGAGCGACCGGTCTGGAATGGAAAACATCGTCGCCGCCACCTACCTATAACTTTGACAAGACGCCGATTGTGACCGAAGAGGCGTATGCGTATCCGCCGGAAGCTGCCGAGCGCGATGCAGCGTCCTGGCGACCGGGTTCACCTCTATAAGGTTGAGGGTGCTGGTAGCCCGAATACCAGATATGAGATTGTCGGTAGTGGCGTTGATAGGTAAAGACAGAGGAGAGAGCGTTGGCAACGATCACTCACGAAGAGGCACATGCCCATACGCACGGCCCTGAACTGCAACATCAGTTCGAGACGCCGGAACAGCAGAAAGAGGCGGCAACGCTAGGCATGTGGGCCTTCCTGGTTACCGAAATTATGCTCTTCGGTGGTATCTTCATGGCCTACATTGTCTACCGATGGGCTTTTCCCGAGGCTTGGGAAGAGTCGGCGGCACTGCTGAATACACCGCTGGCCACGGTCAATACGGTGGTACTGCTGGTTAGCTCGTTGACCGTGGCACTGGCGGTTAATGCTGCTGAGGAAGGCAACAAGCAGCGGTTGTTGACCATGCTGGTTTTGACGATGCTGCTTGGGGTGACCTTCCTGGTAATTAAGGGCTATGAGTATAGCGAGAAGTTTGCGCACTGTGCCGGTGCGAAAGACCCGATCAGTTGGATTACTGGTACCAATTTGCACGAGAGTCATGAATGTCTGGTACCAGGACGTGGCTTCCTGTTTCCTGCGGAGCACGGCACGACGGGTGCTACTCATGGGACGAGTGCCGGTCATGGGGCTGCCACCGGTCTGATGCAATCCGGTCATCAACTGTTCTTCTTTCTCTATTTCTGTGCGACCGGTCTGCATGCCATCCACATGCTGATCGGTCTGGGAGTGATGGGGACGATCACGGCAATGGCACTCCGTGATCGGTTCTCACCAACCTACTTTACGCCGGTTGAGATTGGAGGTCTTTACTGGCACCTGATTGACATTATCTGGGTATTTCTCTTCCCACTCTTCTATCTAGTTTAGGAGGGCGCGATGGCCGAGCGACATGAACATCAACATGCTCACCACCACGGCGCTGGGCATGCCCATATCTCGCGGGGGACCTATTATCGGGTCTTCGCAGCGCTGATGGTACTTATGGTGCTGACCGTCGCTGCTTGGTGGGTGGAGAAAAACCTGATCCATATTCCGGGCTGGCTGGCAGTGACGATTGCAATGAGCATTGCGATAGCAAAAACGGTCTTGATTATCGTTTACTTTATGCATGTGAAGGTGAGCAGCCGGATTACTCAGGTCTACGCTGCCGGTGCATTTGTCTGGCTGATTATTCTATTTGTGATTACTATGGGCGATTACGTTGCTCGTGGCTGGCCACCGCAAGCTGGGCCGTTACCGTAACGCTTCCCGGATGTGGTGGGTGAGGGCCGGTCAGAAAATGACCGGCCCTTTTGTTATTGGTGCATGTCGATATAGGACGTGTTAAATCTGATATCCCAGGTTGCTACCTTTGTCACCACAGAGACACAGCGGGTACAGAGGATGTGGATAACTCGGATTGTTTCCGTGAGGCGTGATGTAGCACGTTCATAGGAACTGATTGCTCCCTACATCGTTATGCGGTAAGCCATACGGTGTTGAGGGAAACGTCGTGCAGTTCGTCCTGAAAGTCATCCTCCATGGTCTGCTTACAGTATATGTGGCAACTTGAGTTCAATCTGATACGGGAACATGCAATATCCATCGAACGAAGTAGGGGCGGGTTCTGAACCCGCCCCTACCATCATCCACAAATGTCAAGGGTTATATCGAAGATACAATCCACTACGTGGCACGCGATCCAGGGCATACCCTTTTGGCATCCCCTCGTTCGCCGCATCTCTTGTGATGACCACCACTGGGTGCGGATGGTGCCATTACTGACGGTATAGCTGCGTTCTTCTACTTACCTCGCATCCATCCGGGTTATGCCGGTAATTCCCATGGATCGTCGCAGTGGGATGGATAGTTACGGATCGTGGCATATCCGGTGATAGGCAGTGCTACCTATGATCGTTCACTATGTGCGATGAACGCACATCACTCGTCGATGCACAACATGTCTGCCCGTAGGATTTACAAATACTGCGGCACACCTGGCGTACTCATCTGGCGGCGCAATGAGAACGACTACATCATCCGTAGCCAGGCATCCCCAAATCGCATTCGCGACGACATCGTCAACTATCCATACGTGATGGCAATATGATCAGCAACATGCAACGTCCATCAAAGTAGGGGCGGGTTCTGAACCCGCCCCTACCATCACCCACAAACGTCAAGGGTTATATCGAACAGAAGTTACGCAGTTGAGAGCTGGGTAGAGCATGGATGGGCCAAGGAGGCCCGTATTGCCTCACGGACAATGGCGGCTTTGGCCGCACCCCACAACGTGCCTGTCCACAACCGGTGACATGCCAGGCGGAGGAAGGCCCGCAGCGCCAGACCGATAGGATTCCGCTGGGCACGAGCGGCGCGGTGCTGGGCGCGTTCGATGCCGCAGTCCTGCGTGATAC
>NZ_DAOUBI010000119.1:0-1844 GCF_034432675.1 Chloroflexus sp.
ACCTTGATACGCACCCTACCATTCCAGATCAACAGCAGCAGTGGCGCACCCAACGGGCCAGCACAAATAAACATCTTCCTCGACTGAGACGAGACCGGGAAAAGAGAAGGAAGCGAGAGGAATGAAGGCGATTAAAGTTGAAAAGAAGTTATGATTGGAGATATATATTTCCCGGTATTCATATCGCGTTTACATTATAACCATCTTGTCAAGACCGATATTCCGGGAAATCATCAACTTTTCTTTAACTTATATGTATCCCCATTGTATTTTTATTCACAAACCAACAAACAACCTCCTCATTTATCCGAAATATCTAAAAACCACCCCTAAATTAATCAAAGAAAACTCATGGCAATTCCTTCAACGCCACCTGAATTGCATGATGGTACATAGAAAATGCCATCAAATTGTTATGATCACCACCAACAATCGGATAAAAGGCCAGCGGCGCTGTCACTTCGTTCGCCAATCGTTCACCATCGGCGAAAGGCACCACCGAATCATTCGTGCCGTGAATAATCACCACCGGACAACGCACCTGACCGATCCACTCATGAGAACGCAGAGGATACTTCAGCAAAAAGGGTAGCACCCACGGAAACTGCCGACGGGCAATCGCTTCAACACTGTAGAAGGGACTCTCAAGGATCAGTAGCGCTGGTTGATACACAGCCGCCAATCGCGTGGCCAGCCCGCTCCCCAGTGACCTGCCATAAAGCACAATCTGCTCTTCTGGATAACGTTGCTGCACCCATTCATAGGCAGCGGCAGCATCGGCGTGTAACTCTGCCTCACTCTGAATCGTGCCCGTGCTCTGACCATACCCACGATAATCAACCATCACCATCTCGTAACCATACTGAACCAGCTCCGGTGCCACCTCTCCCCAGGTGCGCAAACTCCCGGCATTCCCGTGAAAATAGAGGATCACCCCTTTGGTCTGAGACCGGCGGAACCACAAAGCGTGGAGCTGCGCCCCCTCAACCGGAATCAAGACCTCTTCAACCGGAATACCAAACTCATAGTGCGTACCAGGCGGGTCCCGATCAGGAAAAAAGATCAGACGTTCTTGAAACATATAGATCACTCCACAGATCGTTGCATACCCTGGAACGAGAATAGTGATGAGACGGAGGATGGTTGGGAGCATGTTACAAATCCTTACCATCAGACAATCAAGAGCATACACTACACATGATATACATGCCTGAGTAAAAAACCCCCTTAAACGGACAAAAAACCATGCTGACAAGTCGCAATTCCCGCTGTGGCTTCAAGATCGTCGGGCATGGTCACAACCCACTCCCCCCCAACCCACTTCACCAGCAGACAAGTACATGCACGAACTCTACCCCATCAGCAAGCCCCAGCACAGCTCTCTGTTATCCCCTCTCCCACGTTGCGGCTATGCATTACCCATAACTCGAATACTGCATTGCCCGCGTGCCGGAGCGGGTCGGGGGAGTGATGACGGGCGTGCTCCCCAGTCGGGAGCTGGGAGCGTGCGCCTCCGGCGCACGTGGTTCCGGTACCATTGCTGGAGAGTAGCCAGGCGCAAGCTCCCCCTGGCGGCATTCACGGACGGCCAGGACAGATGACCGAACCCAACGTCTACCCTATCAGGAAGCCCTCGATCAAACGTCTGCCCTCCCCTCTCCCCTCCCCCAGCGGCTATGTATTACCCACAACTGGTGTCAACCACGTGCGTATCAGCGAGTATGATCGCCATAGGTGCTATGTTGGGCAACTGGCCCGCTGACAGTGCGCCGCTCCAGCCATGCCAGCACGTGCTGGATGGATTGCCGTACCCGCTCGTCATGCACGTGTCGCACAGTTTGGCG
>NZ_DAOUBI010000120.1:0-14343 GCF_034432675.1 Chloroflexus sp.
CGCAGCAATTTGCGCCCGGCCAGTACCGCGCCGGCAGCCAGTGCACCGGCTCCCAACACGATTGGCCCCCAGCGCCGGGCACGGGTATCGGCCAGCACAACTCGTGCAGTGTTGTAGCCACTCGCACCGAAGACGCCGCCACCCGGGTGGGTGCTGGCACCGGTCAGGTATAACCCCCGGATTGGGGTACGGTAGCCAGCCAGTTCTGGCAGTGGCCGGAAGAAGAACATCTGGTCAAAGCTCATCTCGACGTGCATGACGTTGCCACGCAGCAGGCCGATTCGCCGTTCAAGGTCGAGCGGCGTTTGAATGAAGCGATCGATAATTTTGCCGCGCATGTTTGGTGCGTACCGATAGAGCACTTCGAGGATCGAATCGGCAACCGACTCGCGGATGTCATCCCACTGCCGACCATTGCTGAGCTGGTAAGGGAAGTATTGAGACCAGAGGAATACCGTGTGCTTGCCGGGCGGCGCCACATCGGGATCGATGGCCGAAAAGGTCATAGCAATCACCGCCGGTTCGCGGCTGGGTTCACCGCACAGATAGTCTTCGTAGGCGCGCCGCACGTAGTTCATACTCGGACTCAGGAGTTGCAAGCCGTGGTGACTCTCATGGGGACGGCCATAACTGCGGGCAGCGATGTAGTCGGGTAGCTCCTCGGCAGCGCAGCGCACGGTCATTCCGAAGCCGTTCCCGATCCGAATGTGGTTGAGGCGTCGCACCAGATCGGTACTCAAGTGCTCTGGGCCAACCAGTTGCAGGAAGGTTGTCAGCACGTGGGCATTGGAAACGACAATCGGGGCCGAATAGCGCTGGCCGTCTGCCGTTTCGACACCCTGTACTCGCCCGTTCTGCACCAGGATGCGACGTACCGGAGCATCGAGGATGACTTCGCCTCCCATAGCTTTGAGCGAACGGGCCATGGCTTGTGTCAGCATGCCCGAACCGCCACGGGGATGTTTGGCACCGCTGTAGTGCAACATAGCGTGCCAGCCGAAAAAGTCGCCGGCACCGATTTCGTCCGGTGGTGGGCCACTCTGCGCCGCCAGCCAGGTCATCGCTGCCCGCATCGCCTCGCTCTCGAAGGTCTCTTCAATCAGTTGGGCATAGCTGGTGAAGAGCCGGCGCGTTACTTCCAACACCTTCTGCTCGGCTTTCGGTAAGCGGGGAATACTCGATGCCACTTTGCCGAACAGCCGGGTAACTGATGGCGGATTGAGAAAAACATCAAACACCGCCTCGTTCAGGGGCGTCCAGAAATCGAGGAAGCGCCGGTAGGCTTCGGCATCGCGCGGGCTGACCGTGGCAATGCTCTGGCACGTGCGTTCAACATCGCGGTAGAAGTAGATCGCACCACTCCCGTCGGGAAGTGGATAGAAGGCATACGGGTCCATGTCGATGTACTCGAGACCATGACGTTCGAGTTCGAGATCACGGACAATCGGGGTAAGGTGGATCATGATGTGGGCCGATGAGCCAACATCGATTTTGTAGCCGGGGATGACCTCTTCGGTACAGACAGCTCCGCCGACAATCGGGCGTCGTTCGAGTACCAGCACTCGCTTACCAGCCTTTGCTAGATAACCGGCACAGGTGAGGCCATTATGACCACCACCGACGACTATCACGTCGTAATCGCTTGTTGCTGTCATGGACAACCTTTCTTGCACTATTCATAAAACACGTTCCATGATCAGTATACATTCGTCTTACGGCTCGGCTGGAGAGATTTTGTCATCGGTGCTCAGCGCGTTACCCGATAGATTACGACTTCGTCCTGCGCAAATACGGGGGTGCCGATCTGGGTCAGCACATCCAGGCTACTCGCCGGGTAACGTTCACGTTCCAGGCTGCCGATGTAGATATAATCAACGCTGTATTGATCGATCAGCGTCCTGATCCGGTTGAGATCGCCACTGCGGTAGATGGTATCAACCGCGATGCAGCGTGGCCCCAGCTCGGCTAGGGCCTGTTGGTCGCCACCACGCCATTGCATCTCGTGACCGACCCATCCCAACACGGTGGGCAGGCCACTCGCTGCCGACACGCCACCAAAGCCTTGCCAGTTGTACGAGCCGCCACACCGTGGCTGTTCGCTACCTGCAGCCACGGCGGCCTCATTCTCTACCGCCACGGCTTCCAGTACGACACTGCCCGCCGGAGCATACTGGCGCAACCAGGCAATCGCGGCTACCCCCGCCGCCGTCTGTTCACGCGGCGTGTAACCATTCAGGCCGATGATCGGCCCGCGCCCGATGTCGCGCACCACAATCCACGGGTACACACCGGCTCCGATTAGCAGCAGGACGGTGCACGCACTCACCGACCCGGCCAGCAGACGTTGCCGGCCAGACGCCAATGCCCAGACCCACCAGAGGGCAACCGGCGCCAGAACGCCCCACAACAGCCAGACCTGATAGTAGAACTTGAAGATGGTGTTCATCCGCGCCGATAGACCCTCGAACACGTCGCGAATGTAGATAATCTCGACGCCGAACAGGACTGCACTACCCAGCGCGGCGATCAGCATCCCGCAGCGTATACCGGCTTCATCGGTCGTGAGCGCACGCCAGCCGGTGTATACAGCCAGACCGGCCAGTGCAAGCAGGGGAAAACCGATCAGCAGGCCAATGCAGAGGAGGATGAACGGTAACCATTCCACCCAACGTGGCATCTCGCTGATCGCTACGCCCGTACGATCAACCATGGTGGTTGATCGGTAGAGATAGCTACCGGCGATGATCGGCAGCGCCATCAGGCCAAAAATGATGACAAAGGCGTGCCAGCCACTCCGTTCCCCCAGGTAGATGCCGATGATGCTGGTCAGGCGATTGAGCAGTGGGAGATCAAGCCATGGCGTTGCCCCGCCAACCGGTGCCCGAAAGGTGAGGTGAAAGGGTAGAAAAAGCACGAATGCCAGCAAGGCGATGATCACTGCTTCGCGCAACCAGGTACGCCAGGGAAACGCGACGGTCGGTTGCCGGTAAGCCAGCGCTAGGCTTCCCCAGTAGAGCAAGAGATAGGTCGGCAAATCCCAACTGTTGATCGCGTAGAGGCTGCCGAGGATGATGCCGTGCCCAATGCGCGTGAACCAGTCAGGACGTTGCGCTTCTCGGGATAGGGTCGCAACCGCCAGCGCCAAGCCGATTGCCAGCGTGGTGAAGGGCAATGCCATCACATGCGGATGCATATCACCCAGACGCAGGCTGAAGAACGGAAACTCGGTTATCGTGTAGCGCCGTTCGCGCTGCGGTGGATCACCGGGGATGGTATAGCCATCCCACAGCGAACGCGACGGCCACCACCAGTTGAAATCGTTCCACTTATCGGCCCGACGCCAGCTTTCGATCAGGCCAAAGTCCTGGGCGTTTGTCGCGTAGGGTAAAACGATGATCGACTCGCCGCGCCAGGATTGCGCTATCGCCGCCAGAAGCTGCCGATCATCGAGGGCCACCACTCGTTCATCACCCAGCATGACCTGAAGCGCCCCCGATTGATTGCCGGCACCCAGAATGATCAGCACCCCCAGCACACCCAGTCCGGTCCGCACGAAGGCCGGCGGCGTCCGTTTGAGCAGCCCCAACAGCGTCTCGATCAGACCGGCAGCCCCTTGCGCCGTCATTCCGGCCAGCAGGGCCAGCGCCAGATTGTAGGCAGTCGCCGGCGGTAAGCCACTGATCATTGCCGGCACACTCATCAAGAGATAGCCAAAGTAGTAGTAGTTGATGCTGTAACCGGCCAGCCATGGGTCTTGCGGTGGAAAGAGACCGCTCCGCTGAATGGCATTGAAGAAGGCGAAGTCCATCGGGCGCTCGGTACCCCACGGTGTCGGATCGTGTGCCCGCAACCAGACGATGCCGACCATGGTGAGCAAAAAGATGACTTCGCTACGCAGCACCACCGCTATCGATGGTAAGCGCCGATGGTTCCCCCGCCATAACCAGAGCCAGCCACTGCCACCGACCAGCAACAGACTGATGATGATCAATGGCAGCTCGAACCGGCCCAAGCCGAGCATCGCCAGTAGCCAGGCGGTAAAACCACTGAGTAGCAGGCCGAGCGGACGGGCTAGAGCGAAGGCCAGGCCGGGTAGATGACCAAACAGCCGAACCGCAGCCGGCCAGCCAACGATAGTGAAGATTTGAACGGTGACCCACCAGATCAGCACATCGCCAACCAGTTCACTCACGGTTGTCCTCCGTTCAGGTGCGCCAGCATCTGGTGAGCTTCTCCGGCCCAGCGGCCTTCGGGTGCCAGTTGCAGGTAGCGTTGTAACGCATCCTGGGCCAGCGTGGTCTGCTTGCGTTGCATGAAGAGCCGGGCCAGTTGGAAGTAGGGGTCGGGCAGGCCCGGATCGGTACTCAACGCCTGCCCTAACGCAATCTCAGCCTTATCCAGCCAGCCCCAATCGATCAGGGCAGTTGCCAGTTTATTGTAATTCGCGGCAGTTGGGCTGGCCCGCACTGCGGCCAGATACGCCTGCTCGGCCTCCTCGTAGCGCCCGGCGTCGGCTAAAATGTCGCCCCAGAGATGGTACAGGCCAACATCATTAGGGTTGGCAGCCGCAGCGGTCGCCAACGTATCTGCGGCTTCGGTCAGCCGTCCCTGCCGACGATAGGCTTCGGCCAGGCCAAATGCTAGTGGGGCATTAGTAGGTTGTGCCGCAACTGCGGCTTCAAGTTCCGCCAGATCGATCTCTGGTCCGTTGGGGGACAGCGGTGGCGGGGGCGCAGGTTGAGCCACCGGCAACCTTTCAGCGCGTAAGAATCGATAACTGTCGGGTAAATCGGTCACGGCGTAGATGGTCACCCCATCCTGTTCGTAGACCGAACGGAGATAGCGATCACGCAACACGGCGAATTTGGTGAGACCTTGTGGGTAGAATGCCCGCTCAACCCCGCCGACGTAGACGTAGTCTACGTTGTAGCGGGCCAGAATCCGCAGTGCGGTATCAGGATCGGTCGTGGTGAAGAAGGTCTCGACATCGCGCACCCGCCGCCCGGTGACCACCGGATCGCGCTGTTCATCAGCGTGCAGCGCACTGATCACCGTCGGCAAACCGGTAGCTGCGGCCACGCGAATAGCGTAGGTGCGGTAGAACCAGAGGCTCGATTGCAGCACAACCGGTGTGCCATCGATCTGCCGGTTGAGCCAGCGAATCGCTGCTGCATCACCGCTGAGATCAACCTGGACGAAGGCTGTATCGGGAGCACATCCACTAAATGCCTGGCAATCGTAGGTAAATGTGGCCTGTTCCATAAAGGCCATGCCATCAAGTGTCAGGCCGGTCTCGACATCAAACCGGGTCACCAGTCGCGAGGGAATCGCAACCGGTGCATAGCTACCAGCGATTATGGCCGGGATGGCAATGATCGCTAATCCTGCCATAGCGGCGCTGGAACCACCGTAGCGTTGCAAGCCACGCAGCAGCCGGGGCAAGAGGCCAGCTGCCGTCAGCCCCAACAACACCCAAACGTGCAGACCAAACTTGAAGACAGTGTTCATGCGATACCACTCGCTGCCATCGAGATGGTCGCGGATGTAGACAACCTCTACCCCCAAAGACACCGCCCACGCCACCCAGCACAGGAGAAGCGCATACCATGCCGGTGCGCCGGCTGCCCGTCGCATCAGCAGGATCGTCGTCACCATCAACACAACGAACAGCGATAGCCGTAGTGCCAGTTCGGGGACGGCAGCACCGATGATCATCAGCAGACCGATCCCACTTGCAATCAGTGCCCAGCGGCGACCGGCAAAGCCGCTTCGCCAGCGTTGGAGCAATCCACCGGCAATCACCGGAATCACGATGATCAGGGGCACGCCGTAGATAAGCAGATAATCCAGCGGCAGCGTGACACCGGTGGTGACCAGGCCAATGCCACGTACCATCGGCCAGTAGCGGTCGAAGAAGGGCGCGAAAAGCAGCAACGATCCCAGCCCCAGCCCCACGGCCTGCACGACGGACAGCGTCAGCGGTTGCCAGCGCCAGCCAGTGCGACGGACAGCACCGGCAATGACGGCCAGCCCGCATAACAGCCCGTAGGTCGGAAAATCCCACGAGTTTGTCACCGCTAATGTCCCCAGGGTCAGTGCGCTGAGGAGCCAGAGCGGACGTTGAGGGTACAAGATGAGGTGCCAGCCACAGACGATTGCCAGCAGCGCTAGCGGCAGTGCGATGAGGTGCGGATGCAGATCCGCGTACAGGAAACTAAAGAGTGGAAATTCGTTGATCGTAAAAGGAATGACGCGACTCGGCCCAATAAACCAATCGCTGAGTAGTTCGGCCTGACCACTTAGCAAGAGGCGTAATCCCTGTGCTCCCAACGACCAGCCGGCGGGGATCAGACTGGTCAGATTCCCCATCAGACCGATCAGACTGAGAGCGACAATACCGTAGCGACGACGCCCACCCAGACGAGTACCCAATTCGTAAGCCCCGGCCAGAAGCATACCGTACAGCGTCGCCAATGCCAGATTGAAACCGACTGCCGAATCGATACCGAGCAGCTTGATCGGCACCGACATCAGATAGAGGCCGTAGTAGTAGTAGTTGATGTACCCGTTACTATAAAACGGATCGTAGGGTGGCATCTGGGGACTGCGGAGGATAGCGTTGAGAAAGCCCTGCTCCATCGGTTTTTCACCACCCCAAACCGGATGCCACAGATCGGGATTCAGCGCCCGAATGATGGTCATGGCGGCAAAACCGGCCAGGAAGATCGCCTCGCCGGGAAGGAGTGAGCGCCACGCCGCTCGCTCAGGGCGCACACCAGCCCACCAGAGGAATAGCCCAATCCCGATCAGTACCAGCAACCCACCCGCCAGACCTGCACTATCGTACCGCCACCAGCCAAGGCTAGCCGGCAACCAGATGACATACCCCAACAAGATCAAGCCAATCGGGCGTGCCCAGGCCAGACCGTGTACCCCCAGAGCCGCATAGGCAGGCAACACACCCAGCCCGGCGATGAGATACCAGACGAGTAACCAGGCCACGATAGCCAGCCACGGCTGCTCGTTCAGCATGGTATTCCAGCTCAATCGGCCAACTGAAGGTAAATCCTGCACCGCCTGCAACAGCTCCAAGGCCGGTGTTGTGCGCAGCGACGGAGCGCGGATCGGCAGATCATTGGTCAGCATCTGTGGCTGGCCCGGTGTGCGCACCCGATAGAGCACGCTCTGCCCGGCCTGAAAGACCCGTTCCAGTTCGCCTTGATCTACCAGCGCAGCGAATTTTGCCAGTCCTTCAGCGCTGTAGAGTTGTCGTTCAACCCCGCCGACGTAAATGTATTCCACGCCATAACGACGGATCGCCGCCAGCGCTGTTGTCGGATCGGGAGAGTTATAGATCGCGGCAATGATCTGTTGACGATAATTGATGACCGGCGTTGCGTTGACTGCACTGCGCTGCTGAATCTGGTGCCACTCCCAACCGAGGATCGTCGGCAGACCGGTAAAGGCTGCGATACGCCCGGCCCACTGATACGATGGTTGATGAGCTTCGAGAATGATCGCCGTTCCCCGCACATTCCGCCGCAACCAGTCAATCGTTGCCGCATCCTCATCAAGTGAGTAGCCGAGGCCGTTGCGCATCTCGGTGATAGTGTTCAGGAATGCCGCGCCATCAAGCGTGCGCGGTGCGTCAGGGTTCCAGCGGTCGGCAATCCGGGCCGGAGCAGCAGTGACCGGGTACACCAGGCCGGCAGCCAGAAAGAGAGCGCACAGGCTGCGTAGTCCCCAACGCCAGAAAGGAAGCAATCGCTGCGTTGCTGCCCATAACCAGGGGAGAGCAACCGCAGTCGCGATGGCAAGCAGTATCCACGTATGCAGGCCGAATTTGAAGACGGTATTCATGCGCCCTACATCACCGCGCACTACCACCACTTCGACCATCGCCCACAGCCCGATCCCGCCAAACGCCCACAGTAGCGGCACGATGATCGTGAATGAACGACGACGGATGCGCCACAAGAGCCAGGCTGTTGTAGTCAGCACGCCGATCAGAGGCAGAATTGCTGGCAGATTCAGCCCCAGGGCCACCAGCCAGACTGCAAGTGGCACAATCACTATCAAAAGGCTTTCACGCCGTCGCCACACCAACAATCCCACAAACACGAACCAGACGACGAGCCAGTGACCACCAACCTGAACGAACTGACCGGTCATCGTGCGTTCAGCGGTCAGGATCGTTTCCAGCAGGGTAAGGCCCGGCCCCTGCCAGAGAGCAATGCCACTGGATTCAGTGGCAAAGCTGGCGATAAATGGCGCAAAGAGGATATTTCCGATCAGAGCCGGAGCAGCCCCAACGACCAGCGCAGCCAGGAGCGTAGCCGGCCACCCTCGCCCGGCCCGGCGCCAGCGCCGACCTGTTGCCAGCGCCACCATCAACCCGGCCAGGCCAACAAACGTTGGATAATCCCAGGTGTTGGTGGCCCGGATCGCACCCGCGACCAGACCCAACAAACCGATGATCCACCAGTGTGCGGCTGTTCCCTTGCGCATCCACGCCAGCGCCAGCCCTAATGCCGCCAGACTCAGGGGCATCACTATCATATGGGCGTGAAGATCGGCGAACAGAAACGTAAAGAAGGGAAATTCATTGATGGTACCCGGGGTAATGCGAGTGGCATCCCAAAAAGCCCACTCATACCGTCCTTTGGCCATCTGTTCGGCGGCATAGCCGTTCAAGAACCAGCCAGCCTGCGCCAGATTACCGATCAGTAAGACGAGTATCGGCGCCAATCCGGCGGCTACCAGCGCTGTTCGTTCACGCTGCGGTTGCGGTGAACGTGCTGCCAGCAGGTTATACACCACTCCAAACGCCCCCAACGCCGTCAGCGCGAAGATGGTCGCCAC
This sequence comes from Chloroflexus sp., assembly GCF_034432675.1. GTDB lineage: Bacteria > Chloroflexota > Chloroflexia > Chloroflexales > Chloroflexaceae > Chloroflexus. Next base: position 8,863 of record NZ_DAOUBI010000120.1, read on the forward strand.
ACCGAGGTTGTAGCCGACTGCCGGCGCGACACCACTGAGATGGATCAGCGCACCAACCAGCACAAACCCAAAGTAATAGTAGTTGATATACCCACCTGCATGCCACGGATCAAGGGGTGGAAAGGCAGCACTCCGCAGCACTGCATTGAGATAGGCGAAGTCCATTGGCTTCTCGCCGCCACGCGCCGGATGCCATAGATCGGGGTTGAGCCAGCGCAACGTTAGACCAACGAGCAAGAAAGCGAGAAAGACCATCTCGGCCATAGCGAGCGCCGACCAGCGCTCGTGCCAGATGCGGCGCAATGTAGTACGTTCACGCCAGCCGATGAATCCTCCCACTCCTAGCACAACCATCCCGATTATCCAGAGTGTAGCCGGTGCGAACGGTACCAGATGCAGACTGCCTCCTAACCACGCCAGATACGCGACCAGCAAGAGACCCACGATCTTGGTCAGACTATATCCCCGGTCGGGCAGGTTACGTAAGCGTGGCCCAATCACGGCAAAGATCGCCAGCCCTAATCCTTCCAGCCAGAACAGCCACCACATCGCGGCGAAGGGAGTGGTGCCCAACCAGGACCACCATTCACCGCCAGCCGCGTATCGTGGCCAGACACTCTCGGTCAGACGAAGAGCCGTTGGGTTACGGTCGGCAATTAAGAGCGGCGACTTATACACCTCGCCCCATTCGACATTCTCGGTGATCAATCGCTCGGCCCGTTCACGGCTATAGAGCGGTGTCTTTTGAAAGATGAGTACACGCGGATGGTCGTAGACGCTAAATGCCTCTTCAGCCATCCAATCAGGAATGCGAATGCCAAGGATCGTCGGATACGAGGTAATCTCCGCTACCAGCTCAAAACCGAGTTCACCGTTGAACAGGTAATGGTAATAGCGCATCAGGGCCGGATAGCGCATCCGCAACCGTGAGGTACTATCGTACACACGATTGCTGGTCAGCGTGATGTAATCAGCCTGATCGAGCTGATCGAGGAGACCGGGTTCGCTACCATTACCGAAATACTTGACCGGTTCGTCCTCGGCATACGGCGACGAATCGATCCCAAAAAAGGTGATGTTCCAGGCGGCATTTGTCGTGGCCTGCAACGGGAGCGGATCGTCCCAGCGCTCGGAGATGACAACACTGCCGGGTTGGGCATGCTCGGCGAGCCAGCGTGCTGCCTGTACCCGCGAATGGGGAACGGTGTAGATGCGAGAGAAGGCATAGGCCCACATGGCGGTCGCCACCAGCACGACCGGCAGCGCAACTCTGGCCGTCCAAAATAGTAGACGCTGTGCGGTGCCGGTAACCCGCTGCCGCCAGAAGATCGAGCGAACCGCGATAACTGCACGCAGTCGCAAACGTCCCCACCGGGCCAGAGTCACCAGTGCCCAGGCCGCCAGTACCGTGAGCGCACCATAGATTGGCAGCAGGTAACGCATGGTGATAGCGAACTGGTTACCTTGCCAGGCAAAATAGAACGCTGCCCAGCACCAGAGTACCCAGGCCGGATGCCATGGCCGTCCAATGAGTGATGTCGGATGAAGCGCCCATTGCCAGCCACGCCGGACATACCGCCCGGCAAAGAGAAGCCATCCGCCCCAGGCCGCCAGCCCCAGCAACGGCCCCATCCCCCACAACACCATATTCAGCCACGGAAAGATATAGGCCGGTCGGCCAACCCACTGCTGACCGGGCGGAAAGTCGTACTCACCGGTCACTAGGGCGCGTACCGTGGTTAAATTCTCACGAAAGCGGGGATCGAGTCGAATATCAAAAAACCCGGCACCGTGGAGGAGCGATGGGCCATCAATGCGTGGCGAATCGGCTCGCGAGCCGATAAACGTATCGGGAGCGAGGGCGCGGAATGCGACAAACGAGACCAGACCGGCGAGGATCAAGAGCAACAGTTTGCGCTGCACCCAGCGATTGAAGAGCATCGTCCAGCGTTGCCCCTGCAATGCCCGTTGAGCCGCAATCAGTGTTGCTACCACCGCCAGGCCACCAATCGTCACCATCGTGATCCGATTGGCACTTGCTGCTCCGATACTCAGACCGAGCGCAAGATACGAGCCAACGCCTCCCCCCTGAGCGACCCGCACCGTCCAGTACAACCCGAGCAGGCAGAAGAAGGTTGAGAAGGCCGGATCGACAAAGAAATGGCTCTGCTGAATATGCATGACCGTGAGTGCTGTGAGCAGTGCCGCTATCAGGCCCATCCGTCGCCGAAACAAACGGCAGCCAATCAGATAGACAAGGACAACGCTACCGAGATCAAACAGCGCCGCCAGGGTGCGTCCAACCTTAACAATCTCACCGTAACTCGTCAGATTGACGCGGTCGGGATTCAGCCACCAGATCAGAGGTGTCAGGCGTGGCCAGGCTCGTTCCGGGTTGGCAATTGCCGGCCCGTAATCGGTACGTCGTTCAGTTGGCGCTGTTGGATCGGCCCCTACCCGTGGTGGCCCGGCAATCGTGAGCACCTGCGCCGGCAGCTCTTCTGGTGGAGTCAGCATCACCGCGACGGCCCGCGTCAGCATGATAGGGAGCGGCCCGTAGACGTAAAGCGGAAACTGCTCGTAATTACGCGGATTGAGTGGTGAACGACTGGAGTCGTAAAACTCAGCTACATCGCCCGGTAGTCGTACCGTTGAGGCGACATACGTAAAAAAGCGCTCATCAGGATGCTGACCGGTTCCAGAGTCCCAATCAGCGATATTTAGCGTCCGCAGGTAGAACCCTAACAGTAAAATGGCCGTCAGCCCAAAGCGGACGAACCAGACTCGATAGCGGAGCATAGCCTGTTGCACAGCGGTTCCCACGACGTATAGTCAGCCTGCTTGATCGATGATACAGCGAAACAGCGCATTCGACGCATGCGCTGGCATTATACACCGGTATCAGCAAGCTGTGCGATGAGAGTAGGAAGCTCCGTTGGAGTCACGCCGTGAAACCGACACCCGCCCGGATAGACAAGCAGATTGGGGCCAATAGTGCAACGATCCTGACAACTACCGGCGATACACGTGATCTGATCGGACAAGCCGGCGCGCCAGATAGCATCTTCTAATGCGATGTGAACATCGGCTGCACCGCGCCCGCGGCAATGTGGCCCCAGACAGATGTAGATGCGTTTCATGTGAGTAGTAAAATTGCCCCAACTATAAGGTTGGGGCAATCGGTCGTTGTTGCGGCGGCTGATCACTCTTCAGCGAAGAGTGGCGTTGATAGATAACGTTCACCGTTTGAGGGCACAATAAAGACGATCAGCTTGCCGGCATTTTCAGGACGGCGGGCTACGCGCAGCGCTGCGGTCGCCGCAGCCCCACTTGAGATACCGACCATCAAACCCTCTTCGCGAGCCAGCCGACGGGCCATCGCGAAGGCATCTTCGTTGCTCACCTGCTGAATCTCGTCAAGAATACTGGTATTCAGCACATCTGGGATAAACCCGGCGCCAATGCCTTGAATCTTGTGCGGCCCAGGCTTGCCACCCGACAACACCGGCGAAGCCTCCGGCTCGACGGCGACAATGCGCAGACTCGGTCGGCGCGGTTTGAGCACTTCGCCAATTCCGGTGAGTGTGCCACCGGTACCGACACCACCGACCACAATATCGACCTGACCATCAGTATCGCGCCAGATTTCTTCAGCGGTAGTGGCACGGTGAATGGCCGGGTTGGCCGGGTTCTTGAACTGCTGCGGCATAAAGCTATTGGGAATTTCGGCCAGCAACTCCTCGGCGCGGGCAATGGCACCCCGCATCCCTTCACTACCCGGCGTCAACACCAGCTCGGCGCCAAAGCCACGCAACAGTTTGCGCCGTTCGATACTCATCGTTTCCGGCATCGTCAGGATTAGCCGGTAACCACGTGCGGCAGCGACTAACGCCAGGCCGATCCCGGTATTGCCGCTTGTCGGCTCGATAATGACCGTTTCTCCGGGCCGGATCAACCCTTCACGCTCGGCAGCGTCGATCATTGCCAGACCGATACGATCCTTGACCGAGCTGGCCGGGTTGAAGAATTCGAGCTTGGCTACCACGGTAGCTTGGGTGTCATTCACACGATTAAGCCGCACCAGCGGCGTGTTACCAATCAGTTCTGTGATCGAGTTGTAAATACGGGCCACAGTTGGCTCCTTTACGCTAAACGGTTTACGCTCTATCTGCTATTGTACTCAGAGCAGCAATAAATGTCAATTTGTCAGGCAAGAAAGTCAAGTTTTGTAGTGACAATCACGCAGAAAGTTCATGCTATACTAGACGGCGCAACGATTCATTCAGAACAAGAGGGAGAAGCAATGCGCGGTCGTGCAGTGCGTCCGGTAGATCGAGCCGGCGGTGGAGAAGAGGCAATTCGTTTAACCCGGTGCGCGGGCACCTGGTTGGCCGATCCGCCCGATGCAGATGAGCAGGCGCGGATTGCCGATGCAGTACGGGCATTGAACGGTCAACGGGCATTAGCCCTTGAATTGCATCGCGATCCGGCGGCACTCGATGCTTACTGTGTCGAGTTGTTCCGCGATCCGATGTTTGAACCGCTTCATATCGGGCCGGAGATCATTCGTCGAATTATCGACAAACTTGGCGAACCACCAGTTGCCGACGAGTCAGACCCAACGGCCTTCTCGCAGTACCTTCAGCAGGCCGTCCTGCTCTTTGCCCTGCCCAATCCACGTCGGCTGCTAGCAGCGCAGTTGCGCCGCTACCTACCACGCTTTACCACAACAGGCGATTGGAAGGCGGCAGTGGCGATTGATTACAGCGCATTCCGCACCTCACTCGGTAACGAGGTTACCCCATTTCTGGCCCAAATGACACTGGCCGGTCTGGCCGACTACTACGATGAACTGCCGGAGGCTTAGTGCACCGGCTCAAGCCGATGGCACATGGGCGGTGCTCGAACCGTCCCTGTGCCGCCAATAGCCTTTCTGCTCACAAGCACGGCTGGTCGGTAACCGATCAGACTTCAGACCAGTTGCAACAATCGCAAAGTATGGTATAATGCCAGTCGGTCATGCCCCCATCGTCTAGTGGCCTAGGACATCACCCTTTCAAGGTGGAGATCGCGGGTTCGAATCCCGCTGGGGGCACCATAAAAGCGCACTGCAACAGGCAGTGCGCTTTCTGTTTATGGAGACTGTAAGGTGTGTGTCAAATCTGGTAGCAGTGAACGTACACCACAATTTCCGATCTGCATCTGAGTACAGATACACCGGATCAGCGTTCTCGCACCCGTAACGCCTCATGAGCGGCTCTCTGGTGGCGATTTAATGTTGGTGGTGCACCTGAGTGTGAATGTTCTGGATCAATCAGTACGCCTGCAACGACGCACTAGAACTTATTTCATAAAAAGTTGTACTGTCGCGCTCGAATAACCATCTCCGGTGCCATCACGCACTGAATTGGTTGCCTTGCTCGCTCATCATCCGCGTGTGGCGTCGTTTAGAGTGCGGCAGCCATGCTGCCGCGCCAGCCG
>NZ_DAOUBI010000121.1:0-21224 GCF_034432675.1 Chloroflexus sp.
AATGATCGGCAACCCGCAAAACAATAGCAGGAAAGGGGTTTCGGACTGTAATCACATACTCCTGATATTGCAGAAACGAACAAGCAGTCTTGATGGGTGAAAACTATGTAACTCGTTTTACATTCTGTCAAGAGGACTCATTCCCAACGTAGACAGGTAATGCAACAAACAGCATTTGTAGCCGAATACGGTATGATGAGAAGCAATAGCAGATAGGATAACAGGTGCCTAATGCAGAGCGGTCGAATCACGATACTGGGAATACCGATTGATGATGTCACCGAGGCAGAAGCATTGGAGAGGGCACATAGCTTTCTGCAAGGTGGAGGCTGGCATCAGATTTGTACGGTAAACCCGGAATTTATCATGGGGGCGCGCCGAAATCCGATCTTTCGGGCAGTATTACAGGCATCAGACCTGAATACGCCGGATGGCTTTGGGGTGCTGGTGGCGGCTCGCCTTCAAGGTACGCCGTTGCGTGGCCGAGTAACAGGGGTCGAATTAACGTTGGGGCTGGCCCAGCTCGCTGCCAAGCATGGTTACCGCATCTTTTTGCTCGGTGCAGCGCCGGGTGTCGCGGAAGCTGCGGCAGTAGTGCTGAAATCGCGCTGGCCGGCGCTGCATATTGCCGGCTGTTATGCCGGCTCACCGGCACCGGAATACGATGAGCAGCAGCGCCAGATTATTATGCGAGCACAACCGGATATCCTACTGGTGGCGTACGGTCATCCACGACAAGAATTGTGGATCGCTCGCAACCAGCCATTCATCAAGGTGCCGCTGGCTATCGGTGTAGGCGGAACCTTCGATTATCTGGCCGGCAGGGTACCACGCGCACCACGATGGCTCCGCCGGATGGGGTTAGAATGGGCATTTCGGTTAGTGGTGCAGCCGAGACGTTGGCGGCGTATCATTGATGCCGTTCCAGCATTTCTATGGACTGTCATCTGGCAAGGACGGCGCAGGGAAGAGTTGAGGTAGAGAAGCTATCTGACAACCAAAGTTGCTAGCTTTGTCACCACAGAGGCACGGAGGACACAGAGAATGGGTATAACCTGAGTTGCCACCTTGCGGCGTGACGTAGTGCATCTATAGGAACCGGATACTACCCAAATTATTCATACAGGTACACTGCACGGTATTGCGTACAACGTTGTACTGTTCATCCTGGCAATCAGCCTCCGTGGCCTGCTCACCGCATAGGCGGCAACCTGACTTATCTGATAACATACGACGGCCCGACAGACAGATCAATCACAACGGGTGGGAGCAGTGGTCTGGGCAAGCACGTATTACAAGGCAATAGTGATGCCGCAGGCCCGGCAATAATTATGAATGTGTGTACCATGTGACCATGGAGAACTTCTACATATTACACAGCGCACTACGTAGGGTAAGGAACAGGCACGGCCTTCATCCCTCAGAGTGTTCTATTCGCCATACTATGATGAGTTCGCATATTACCGGCAACGTCAGCTAATGAAAGAAATGGGGAATGCCATGACGCAGACAACCGCAGAAAAGATTGCTGCATTGCGTGAACGACGCGAACGGGCACGAAATCAAGACCCGGTGGCAATCGCCCGGCAACACGAACGAGGGAAATTAACGGCGCGAGAGCGAATTGATCGGCTGCTTGATCCTGGTTCCTTTGTTGAACTTGATGCATTTGCTGTCCATCGTACCTCTGCGTTTGGTATGGAACGGCGCAAACCATTGGGTGATGGCGTGATCACCGGGCACGGTACGATTGATGGTAGACCCGTTTGTGTTTTTGCCCAGGATTTTACTGTGTTTGGTGGATCGTTGGGCGAGGTATTTGCCGAGAAGATTTGCAAAGTCATGGATCTGGCGTTGCGCATGGGTGTACCCTGCATCGGTATCAACGATAGTGGCGGAGCACGTATTCAGGAAGGTGTGGTGAGCCTGGGCGGTTATGCCGAGATCTTCTACCGTAACGTTCTCAGCAGTGGTGTGATTCCTCAATTATCGATCATTGCCGGCCCCTGTGCAGGTGGAGCGGTCTACTCGCCGGCAATGACTGACTTTATCTTTATGGTCAAAAACATCAGTCAGATGTTTATCACCGGACCGGATGTGATCAAGACCGTCACCGGCGAAGAGGTTGGCTTTGAAGAGTTAGGTGGGGCAATGACCCACAATACCCGCAGTGGCGTGGCACATTTTGCCGCCGACAGCGAAGATGAATGCTTCGATCAGTTGCGGACACTGCTCTCATTTTTGCCCTCCAACAATATGGAAGACCCACCGTATCAGACACCAACCGATGATCCGGAGCGGATGGATGAAGATTTGCAAAGCATCATTCCCGACAACCCACGCAAAGCCTACGATATAGTTAAGGTTATCGAGGCTGTGGTGGATGATGGGTTCTTCTTCGAGGTACAACCGGCATGGGCAAAGAACATTGTCATCGGCTTTGCCCGTCTGGATGGTCACGTGGTTGGGGTGGTTGGCAATCAACCGCTGCAAATGGCCGGTACGCTGGATATTGACAGTTCCGTGAAGGCAGCGCGTTTTGTCCGCTTTTGCGATGCGTTTAACATTCCGCTGGTTACATTCGTGGATGTACCGGGCTTTTTGCCGGGCACGCAGCAGGAGTACGGCGGAATTATCCGTCATGGGGCTAAGCTGCTGTACGCATACTGTGAAGCAACCGTACCGAAATTAACGGTTATTACCCGCAAAGCGTATGGAGGAGCCTATGATGTGATGGCGAGCAAGCACATTCGCGCCGATTTCAACTTTGCCTGGCCAACCGCTGAAATTGCCGTGATGGGTGTTGATGCAGCGGTACGAATCATCTTCCGTAAAGAGCTGGCCGAAGCAGATGATCCGGCAGCACGGCTGGCCGAGCTGGTGGAAGATTATCAGAATCGTTTTGCTAATCCGTATGTTGCCGCCGAACGTGGGTATATTGATGCGGTTATCGAACCGCGTGAGACACGACCGGCCCTGATTCGCGCCTTACGCCTGGCACGCACGAAGCGTCAGAGTCTGCCAGCCCGTAAGCATGGCAACATTCCATTATGATTTTTAAGCGTAACCTGTGCATCCCGATCTGCATTAAGCAGTCTCTGAGAACATTTTTGGTGAAATCTGGTAACAATTTTACCTGTTACTATGCTATGATACAACTATCAATTGGCACTTCATTGGTCCGTGGTAGGGATAGATGGCATGAATGACAGAGAGGGCGCAATCGAACAGGTTATTGAACTGCGCCTACCGAGTCGGCTGGGATATGAACGAATTGCAATGGATACTGCGGCTGCGCTGGCGAGACGAATGGGTTTTCCTGCTGAGCGGATCGATGCCCTGCGCACAGCGATTGGCGAGGCTGTAACCAATGCCATTGAACACGGTAATCAGGCTGACGCGGCAATGAAGGTTGTGGTTGTACTGATGGTACGACCAGACGAGCTGGTCATTAGTGTTGCCGATCAGGGGCGACAGGCGTTAGACCCAGCACAAATGCACATACAACCACGTATTACCGATGCCTTCCAGCGCGCCGACAAGGGGGGCTGGGGGATATGGCTGATGCGTGAATTAATGGATGAGGTAGAGTTTACACTGGCACCGGGTGGGGGTAATCAGGTACGAATGGTTGTCCATCTCGAACGTCCATCCAGTTAGTTAAGTAGCAGGCTGAGAAGATATGCAGCTCACCATCCCAAGCATTCTCGGCTATGAAGTGATTGTACGTGATGCCGTTGCTTCACTGACACAACAATTTGGCCTGGCACCAGAACGGATCGAGGACATCAAGACAGCACTGTGTGAAGCCTGTACCAATGCCATTGAACACGGTAATCATGCCGATCCGCAACGTAAAGTACGGGTTATCTGTACCATCGATGAACAGTATCTTATAGTTGAGGTGTGTGATGAAGGAACAGATCCACCCGTACTACCGCAAAAGCCGATTGAATGGACGATCAGCCCCTCCACGTCCTTTCGCGGACGAGGACTGATGCTCATGACTGCGCTGGCCGATGAGGTAAACGTTGTACCTGATGCGCTAACCGGTACCTGTGTTCGATTGATTTTTTACCGCCATCCCACTAATGTAGTAGTTGATGTATCGTAACCTGGAATGGTTCCATATAAGGAGCGATCCATGCTAGAGGATGAATTAACAGTCAATATTCGTCAACGTGACGGTGTCGCGGTTATTGATCTGATCGGGGATGTGACAACTTTTGCTGAGGAGAAGATCAATAACGCCTATCGTCAAGTTACGGCCAGGGGTGAACGGTTTATCTTATTCAATTTTCGCCAGAATGATTACATTAACAGTGCCGGAATCGCAATTCTGATCGGCATTGTGACTGAAGTCAATCAAAACGGTCAACGACTGGCGGTAAGTGGTTTATCACCCCATTTTCAGAAAATTTTTCGCATGGTAGGGCTAGCGCAGTACGCCGAAATTTATCAAACGGAAGATGAAGCGATCAGTGCGTTTAAGCGTTTGAACGTGATTGAATAATCCAACCTTCACCCAAGGGGGAAGTGGCAGGGAGCAGGCGCAAGGCCTGCTCTTATCTTGTTGCAGCTATAGCTGCCCGTAGCTCTGCAGGAGTAACGACCGCATTGCCAAACCGTCGCACAACCAGCGCAGCAGCGATATTCGCCAACATAGCGGCGATGCTGCCCCGACAACCAGCAGCCAGAGCTAGTGTTGCCACGGCAATAAAGGTATCTCCGGCGCCAGTAGTATCAAACACTTCGCTGATATGGTAGGCTGGAATATGTTGATACGGTTCGTGATCGCCAATTAAGACCAATCCAGCCGGCCCACGAGTTACAATGACGAGATGAGCGGCAAGATCGTGATAGAGACGGGTAACCCCATCTGCAATCGCCGCTTCATCGACGAACGGTACACCCAGGGCAGTAGCAGCTTCAGCGTCGTTACAACGAAAGAGATCGGCATGACGATAATAGTGTGAATGCCCCTGCGCATCAACGGCAAAGATGACATCGTGTTGACGGCAGAGCGTTCGTATCGCACCAACTACGCGCGGTGTGAGCAGACCGAGCTGGTAATCAGAGCAGATCACGGCATCGGCACCCGGTAATTGGGCCGCCAGTGTGGCAATCACCCGTTCTTCAATCTCAGCAGACAAAGGCTGGCGGTCGAGATAGTCCAGCCGGGCAACCTGTTGCGGCAGACGGGGAGCGGCATCGGCCAGAATACGTGTTTTGCGCGTCGTAATGCGATCTGTAACCGTAATAACACCGCTATCATCAATGTGTGCTGCCTGTAGCAGATCACGCAAGTGTTTGCCCTCTGCATCGTTGCCGACGATGGTAACCAGACTGGCTTGAGAACCGAGCGCGACGATATTGCGAGCCGGATTGGCTGCTCCACCGAGAATGGTTTCCCGCCGCAAGAATTCAAGCACCGGAATAGGCGCTTCACGGGAGAGGCGTGTCGCACGACCGTAAAGATATTCGTCGAGTGTAATATCCCCGACCACAATAATGTGATGCCCGGCGAGAATCGCCGGATCGGGGAGATGAGTAGCCTGACAGGTCATAGGAATTGGATCAGGCGGCTACCTTACCGGTAGCCGCCAACAATGTCTAGGCAGCATCGTTGCCAAGGACAGCCTCACGGAAGCGTTGCATGCCAACACGAATCTCCTCGCTCCCAGTGGCATACGACAGGCGTAGATAGCCGGGTGCGCCGAAGGCTTCGCCGGCGACGCAGGCGATGTGGGCCTCTTCGAGCAGGTAGAGGTTGAGTTCATCGCTGGTGGTAAAGACCTTGCCGTTACGCAGTGGCCGGTTGAGCAACGCACTCACGTTAGGAAAGACGTAGAAGGCACCATCAGGTACAGTACAGGTCACACCAGGGATTTCGGTCAATAGACTGAGGATCAGATCGCGTCGACGCCGGAATTCAGCCGTCATTGCGGCAACCGTTGCTGCGATGTCTGGGTTGGGTGTATACGCCGCTAGGGCCGCGTCCTGAGAGATGCTCGATGTGTGGGTGCTGGTGTGGCTCTGAATTGCTTTGATTGCTTCGATAATCGGTTGTGGCCCGGCCACATACCCAACACGCCAGCCGGTCATGGCATACGCCTTCGCAGCACCATTGACCACCAGGGTTCGTTCGGCGAGATCAGGCGCCACCCGCAATAGGCGAGCGTAAGGCACATACGAGATCGCATCGTAGATTTCGTCGGTGATAATGATCGCCGGATGGTCACGAAGTACAGCAGCCAGTGCAGCCAGCTCCTCCGCACTGTAGACGGCACCGGTTGGGTTCGAGGGGGAATTGAGCACGACGATCCGCGTTCGCTCACTCAAACTGGCGCGGAGCTGATCAGGAGTGAGTTTGAAGCCGGTCTGCTCACTGGTCTGAGGAGTAACCGGAGTAGCGCCGGCCAGTTTCGCCTGTTCCACGTAGCTTACCCAGTAGGGTGCTGGGATAAGTGCTTCGTCGCCTTCGTCACACAGGGCCTGAAAAGCGAGGTAGAGTGCTTCTTTGGCGCCAGTGGTGACGGTAACCTGCCCAATCCCGTAAGAAAGCCCCTGATCGGCGCTCACGCGAGCAGCGATCACTTTACGCAGCTCAAGCGTTCCGCCGGTCGGTGTATAGTGCGTATGGTTAGCCTGAATACCGGCAATGGCAGCCTGCTTAATCGGTTCGGGAGTATCGAAGTCAGGCTCGCCAACACTGAACGAAATGACCTTAATACCGGCAGTGCGCATTTGGGCAACGCGAGCAGTCATTGCAGCAGTGGCTGAGGCTTCGAGCGAGGCGAGACGGCGGGCAAAACGGTAATCCATTCTGGCAGACATGTAGCTCTCCTGTCTGGGTATAGGTTCATAAACCCGGTGCAGACATCGGTGTTGCAGGTACACTTATGGCGATTATACCAGAGATGGAAAACAATCAGATCATTGTGCTTGCTATGCCCTTATTGTCGATCCATGTAAGAAGTTAGCTCATAAACCTGTAGCGTGAACGCACGTCGTGCCTGTGGCCGGTAGCGAAACCGCTGCAATCAGCGCCAGATTGTGAGCACAGCCGGTGCAGCAGCGAGGCAACCGAACTCCACACGATGCACCACGGGCAACCCGGCCGGGAACAGTATCCCCTCCGGAAAGGTCATATTGCGTATGCAGCGGGAACGCTAGTTCGGTGCATCCGTGCTCCGATGTGGTAGCAGGGCAATCGTCGGATCAGGTGTCATGAACTCTATTACACCTGACCTGATATCAGCTACGTTTTGAACATTCATCAGCCTGAGCTACCGCAACATTAACCATGGTACAATTTCGTGAAATACGTTCTAGAAACGTGGTCGTATTTCCAAACCACTCAATTCCAGTGCAGTAAGGATGCCTTCACGCAGCGTACTGCGGGTACGTACATCACCGAGGTCGATACCTAAATTGATCATGGTTTGAGCGATGGCAGCACGGATACCGGTGATGATTACTTGCGCACCAAGCAAATAGGCAGCTCTGATTGTCTGGAGCAGATAATTAGCGACTGCAGTATCAACCATTGGCACACCGGTAATGTCGATGATAACAACATCGGCCATCTGTTCGGCAATACTTGATAACAGGTTCTCCATCACATGCTGTGCTCGTCGAGAGTCAATCGTCCCGACCAGTGGCATGAGCAGAACTCCTTCAAACAGTGGCACAACCGGTGCAGATAGTTGGGCTATCGTTTCTTCGAGCGTAGATTGACGCTCATTGAGCACTTTGAGTTCGTCTGCTAACTGGCGCTGGTTATCATAGCGCCGTTGCAGGTGAGAAACCATCTCGGTGACAATCTGGGTAAGGTATGGGCCGCGTGGATTGCACGGCGGGAAGCAGGTGCGGGCATGATTCAGTTCGGCAGCACGCTCAGGTCGGTATCGTTCGACAACCGGAATGAGACGATTAAGAACAGCATCTACCACTTCAGGCTGAAATGTAAGCAGAGTGTCAAAGCTGCGGTCGGCCTCACGCTCAACTGGCAACTGATTATCAAGACCGCATAACACAGTGCAAAACCATTCAGTCAGTATAAGCAAAAACCACTCCTGGCGCAGGGGATCGTCTGATGCCAGTGTCACTGCGATATGACGCTCTTCGGGTACCGGCGGGAAGCCACCGGCAAAAATGCAAATCGAACTAGCAATATTGGTAAGCTCAAGATAGCGCTGCGTCTCCTTCCGCCAATGGCTGCTTTCTTGAAAGCCGGTGAAAATGACACTCGGTAATTGATTACGAATGATGCAGTCTTCAAGGGTGTGACTAATGTCTACAAGGGTTGCTTTGCTAGCAAGGAAGGGCTGGACATCAGGGGCAAGGATTTCTTTAATCATAGAAAAGATCGATGGCAATGGCGAGGCTTCATCCGTCACAACCTGACTCCTTTCACAAAATCCCGGTATCGCTAACTATAATCATCAGACAAAAAAAGTGAGATGGTAATCTTGCCAGGAAGTGGAACAAGCGATGAAGACTTTGCATTGTACCACATATAACTAGTCAAATGTACCTCAAACCTAATTTCTTCCAACTTCAAAGGAATGAACTTTGCGGCTTGCGAGTTGCATCTGAAGAGTTATTTCACAAGTTCGGTGCAGAATGAGGACTGGCTTAGGTTCTCGACGTGCCTAGACAACGTCAGTACGACAATGATTTAGCTCATCTTATCACGAAAAGTAACGTATGTTTGTTGCACCTACAATTTCGCATCCAATGCCATCACCTTATATTAATTAATGGTATTACAAGGGAATTGTATCACAAATTAGAGGATTGTCAATAGAATTACCCGCAAAACATGACGTAGAACAAAACAATGCAGGTATCGATTCTTCGGCATGCATGTAGCACGCTAAAGTCTATTGTAACCGTTGAAATTTGCACGTGAGGCATCGATATCGCGTAGGCAGTACAACCGATGGTACCTCTCCGCTTCGCTCCCCAGTATACGCCGAATATCAGCCAGACCGAAGGAAACAGACCCAAGCAAGGCCGCGAAACAACTATCCTGTGGACAGATTTTCAACCCACCTGGCATACCATAGTTGTACCACTACCCCGCAGCAGTTTAAGATAACATCACGCGATGGATGGCATGTGGGAGCCACCTAACTATAAATATCTTCTATCTGCGAAGAAAGCTATTGACGGGTGGGGCTTCCAACCCATCCCTCCATTAATTAACCTCAATGAATCATCCATCCCGATCTCAACGAGCCTGAGGTAAGTGCGAGCATACACAACGCATCAAACGCGGATGTCTAGGAAAGCAACGGACGTGAACGGACTGGTCATCTATGCGCATCGGTTACATCTGTTCCAACCTGTAGTTCCGGCTGCCGTTACGACAGTAGAGAATGGCTTAGAAGTCTGTACTTTCTGTAAGTAATGATGCATGGCGTAACGTGAATGAGATTAGCAGATACCCCACTTATACCCATTTAGCACATGCATAGCAGCATGAAGCAACCAACATCGCTCACCTACCACCGGCTGGCAGTGCTGAGGCGGAACTGGTGCAGCTGGAAGCAAAGATGAGTGCGCAATCCTTTACTCCATCCGGTATCCTTCCTGTACGAGCATATTCCTGTACAGCTAGATAGATGGCACGCGGCATTCCATCGGGATGCACAAAATTCCAGGCATCGGGATACGAGCGAGTAAGGAATGGCGTGCTGAATTGCCAGAGGATGGTGGCCTCCAACCAAGGATAACATCGCGATTGCTCATAGGTAGCAATTGTCCAGCGCATTCGATCAGCAGGACGCACTGCACCACTCCAGCGCGGATGGTCATTGTAGCCGCCTTCAGTGATAATGATACGCTTGTCACTACCATTCAAGCGGTCGAGCAATTCGCGAACCAGCTCGATGCGACGAAAATTGACACGGTCAAAGCTAGGTTCAGCGTCAGGAGGTTCTTGGCCGCCGTAGGCATGGACAGCCCACATATCGAAAAAGGGAAAGGCACCAGCATCAGCCAGAGAAGCCAGGAATTGCATATCGTCCATACGCAGATTACCACCTTCCAGGCTAGGACCAGGCGATAGCGCACCGGCAATGACGATAACCTCCGGCGCGACTGCTTTAATCGCCGGATAGGTCTGTTTAAGCAGATCGGTGTATGCACCGGGATCAGGCGGTCGTTCACCCCACTCGAAACGTAAGTTTGGTTCGTTCCAGATGATGATATGACGCACTCCTTGTGGAGCGTAACGTTCGGCAAACGCAGCTGCAAAATGCGCAAAATCGGCAAAGTGATCACGATCAAGATAACGATCGGTGGTATTAGGCGGACGTGCCCAAGCTGGTACGATGTCGAGACGTGCCACAACATTGAGGCCCTGCGCTCTGGCATGGGCAATCACTAAATCCGCACCTGTCCAATCAAAACCGTAACGCGAACGGGGCTGAACGTAAGCCCAGGGAAAGAGTTCTACGACCCAGCTTGCTCCCATCTCGTTCACCTGAGCTAAAGTACGGCGAATGTATGCTTCATCACTAATACCAGTGAGGCGGGTATGAACACCGATAAGAGGATTTGTCGTCTTTACCGTCCGTAATGGCGGCAGATTGATTGAGCGAGGTAGGCGCGGCAGGAAGAATTGAAATCCGCTGAGCAGTATGAGAATTGTGATGAGAAGGTAGATACGCAGGTCGGCAGATGGTGAACGTAGCATGGGCATGTTGGCAGTAGGTATATGAGCAATTGGACACTTGTATTGTACCACTTATTGCTATAGTAAGGTGCGTGCACTTTTACATTCTGTCCTGAACCTGCTGAGCATGGCTGAACGTCCTCACCCCCGGCCCCTCTCCCGCTAAGCAGGAGAGGAGAGCGTAAAGAGTTGTGTCGGAGCTTTCTGATGTGGTAGAAGAGGCGTTAGCACCATACGGTTATGTGCTCCGCAGCGTCCTAGGGCGTTGGCGGTACGGCACCGATACCGTTCCGTAGAGTGAGCTGCCAACCTGCGCTGATGCCTTCTCATCACCATGGTCACGTACCGGCATGGGGAAGCACTGCCACCTCCATGCCGGTACGCACGGTGGATACGAAAGCGTGGCTACCGCACTCCAAACGATACATCACACACAATCCGGTCACGAAGACGTACTCACGTCGAAGTGTGATACTACGGTATGGGCAGCGGAAACGCCGTTCTCCGTATCCGCAGTCGCTACCAGCAT
Source organism: Chloroflexus sp. (assembly GCF_034432675.1). Classification (GTDB taxonomy): domain Bacteria; phylum Chloroflexota; class Chloroflexia; order Chloroflexales; family Chloroflexaceae; genus Chloroflexus. Next base: position 11,217 of record NZ_DAOUBI010000121.1, read on the forward strand.
GATGGTGCGATCACGAGCCATGACTTCTCTTAAACCGGATTTGATATTATGGGCCATGAAAACCGCAATGGCAGGTTTTGATGGGTCAGAATTAGGTCTTTGTAGGCCGACCAGGGAGCAGAGCAGCGTTTGCACACACCGGTGTGTCGTTCAGGAGCGGCGCAAGGGTAAAGGGTAATAGGTGAGTGGGTCACGCCTGCGCTATGAGCAGGTTTGATATTGCTGCAATCCGCGGTTGTTGAGCGTAGTGGGATGATGTGGGCGAGAGGCGAGGGGAACCCTCTCGTTTATGGCGATGGGCGATGGGATGGTACGGCCTGCACGAAGGCTGGAAGGTGAAGGATGCGAGTGGAATATGTCTGCGATCCAACGCATGGCTGGTGATGGAGGAGTGACGTTGTGCAATAGCTGTTCATTTACCTTGCGTGGGATTCGTAGCCGTGCTATAAAGATAAAGGTGAAGGTTGTTCATTTTTGCACACAGAACAGGAAGCGCAGTCCTATGCGAATCGTTATTGCAGGTGCCGGTCCAGCCGGTATGGTTGTTGCCCGCACGATGGTTGAGCGTGGTCATGAGGTGATTGTTCTCGAAAAGCGGGATGTGCCCGGCGGTAAGGTGTCGGCGTGGCAGGACGCCGATGGTGACTGGATCGAGAGTGGGTTGCACGTATTCTTTGGAGCGTATCATCATTTGCTAGCGTTTTTGGAGCGGTATGGCCTTGGCGATACGTTTAACTGGAAGCCGGCAGAGATGATTTTTGCCTCTGAACGCCATGGGCTGGCACCGATCCGGTTTGTGCCGTGGCTGCCGACGCCGTTTAATGGTCTGGCCGGTGTGCTGGCGTTTAAGCCGTTACCGTTGCGGGATAAGTTGCGGATGGGGCTGGGGTTGCTGCGCGTTATTCTCGGCGATCAGGCGTATGTTGATGCGCAGGATAACGAGACGTATGCCTCGTGGCACTTACGACACGGGATGGGGCAGCGTTCACTCGATGAAGTGATGCATACGATGGCGCTGGCGCTGAACTTTCAACGTGCCGACCAGGTTTCGGCTAAGCTCCCCTTGACTGCTATGCTGCACTTTGCGCACGAGAAGGAAGCGCCACGGATGGCGTTGGTGAAGGGTTCGCCTGATACCAATATCTGGCGGCCTTTGATTGCGCAGATTGAGCGTTTGGGGGGGAAGGTTGAACTGAATGCCCGCGTGTCGGCTATTGAGTATGATAGCGAGACAAATCAGGTTACCGGTTTTCGGCTGGACGATGGCCGGCTGGTGACCGGCGATGTGTATGTGTCGGCGATGCCGGTACACAATCTGCGAAAGGTGATTCCGCCGGCGCTCCGTGAGATGCCCTACTTTGCCAATTTGAGTCATCTGAAGGGTTCGCCGGTGATTACGATGCAGCTCTTCTTCGACCGTCGCATTGCGGGAGTGGATAATTTGCTTTTCAGTGCCGGCACGCACCTCAGTGTGTACGCCGATATGGCAATGGTGGCTCCTGAGTACCACAAGGGGGAACGGAGCATTATGCAGTTTGTGGTTGCGCCAGCTACCGAGCTGATTACGTTGCCCGATGATGAACTGGTGCAGTTTGTGATGAGTGAGTTTGTCAGGCTGCATCCGAATGCCCGTGAGGCGAAGTTGTTGAAGTATACGATTGTGCGGATTCCTAATTCGGTGTATCAGGCGTTACCGGGTGTTGATAAGTACCGACCGGATCAGGCGACGCCGGTACGCAATTTCTTCCTGGCCGGTGATTACACGCGCCAACATTTTCTGGCTTCGATTGAGGGAGCGGTGATCAGCGCCAATCGGTGCGTCGAGCGGATTACCGAAGCGCAGGCGCACGGTGATCTTGTGTTGCAACCGCATATGAGTGTAGCAGCCGATTGAGACATCCCGTATACTGATGATAGACCAAAGCAACCAGTGCTGATGTCCACAGGTTGTCTCTGAAAAGTTTTGTATTTGCTAAGGGCTGCTATGCTCGCCATCGATTCTCTGCTCAACGGACACTACCGGATCACGGTTGCGCTCGATGCTTATCCTGATGCCGGGTTGTATCGAGCGATTGATCAGCGTTCTTCGCTGCGGGTGTTGATTACTGCACTGCCGCAGCCTAATCAGGCTGCGGTTGATGATGTGCGGCGGCTGGCACGGGAACTGGCACAAATACAGATGCCGGGATTGCTGGCACTACGTGACTATTTTGTCCTGGATCAGGCGTGTTATCTGGTCGCCGATGATCCTGGTGGTTCAGACCTGGAGCGCTTTGCGCGTGAGCGCGGATCACCATTGCCAGAGAGTGAAACCCTGGCTATCGTTGATCGGTTGTTGATGGTGCTGGATCGGTTGCACCATCACCAGCCGCCGCTCTTGCTAGGTGATCTGCGCACCTGCGATCTCTGGTCGTCACCAGAAGGTGGGTTGAGCCTGGCCCCCTTTGCCTGTGTCCGCCATATTGGGGCTGAGACGACGCCATACCGGGCACCTGAACTGTACGATCATAGTGTTGAGCCGGCACAGGTAAGTGATATTTATGCGATTGGCGCGGTGCTGTACCATCTGCTCACCGGTTGGCCGCCACCGCCTGCCAATCAGCGGCAGAGTGGGGTGCCGCTCAATTCGCCGCGTGCGCTCAACCCGCAGGTGTCGGTATTGGCCGAACAACTCACGCTGCGCGCTCTGGAAATGAAGCCGGCGAACCGGTATCAGCGGGCAAGTGAGATGCGTAGTGCGCTGGAGACGGTACGCCTGATGGCGGGCAGGCCAATGGAGGCTACGGCACTGATTGAAAAGCCGGTTGTGCCGTCCGCTGCCGTCCCTGCCGTACCTCCACCACCTGCGGCTATTGCTTCGGCTGCACCGGCCACGACATTACCGCCGGCACCGCCACCAACGCCGACGGCAGCACCGACGGCAGGAGTAGCCGCGCCCACCACTCCGCCCCGTCCGTTGATCAGTACCTCGTGTCTGCTGGCAATCGTCGGTGGCCTGGCAGTGGTTGCAGTAGGGGTATGTGTGCTGCTGGCAGTACTGGTGGGCCTGTACATGACGAATGCTTCGTTGTTTGGCTTACCCGGTAATACGGTCGCAACGCAATCGACGGTTGCGCCTGCGCCGACGACAACCGAAGCGCCGGCAATTGATTGGTTGCAACAGGTCAATGCGATTACCCAAACGGCGCAATTGCGGGAAGATAGTCTGGGGGCGGCGGCTTACAGTCCTGATGGCTTGCTGGTAGCGGTGGCGGTAGGATCGGCGATTCAGTTGCGTGATGCTTCCTCTTTTCTCGTTCAGGCGACACTGAGCGGCCACGAAGGTGATGTCAGTTCGCTGGCATTTAGTCCCGATGGGGCGATTCTGGCTTCCGGTGCTCAGGATGACCCGGTGGTACGGCTGTGGGATACCGGTACTGGCCGTGAAATTGCGCAACTCCGTGGACACAGTGACTGGATTCGCTCACTGGCGTTTAGCCCCGATGGTCGTTTGCTGGCGTCGGCCAGCGTTGACCAGACGATTCGGATTTGGGAAGTGACAAGCGGGCAGACAATAGCCATCCTGCGTGGTCACACCGATCTCCCCGGTAACGTCACGTTCAGCCCCGATGGGCAACGGCTGGCTTCGGCCTCGCGCGATGGTACGGCCCGATTGTGGAATGTGAGCAGTGGTCAACAAATTGATGCTTTTCGTTTCAGCGCACCAGTTGACCCCTCAACCAACGCACCCTCCTGGCTGACCGGTATCGCCTTTTCCGGTGATGGTCGGCAACTCGCGGTCGGTTCAGTCAACGGCAATGTCTATCTGCTTGATGCAGCAACCGGTAATGTCCAGCGCGAGTTGCGGGGGCATGATGGTTGGGTGGTGATTCGCGGGGTAGCGTACAGTCCTGACGGTCGCCTGCTGGCCAGCGCGAGCCTTGATGGGAGCGTTCGCCTGTGGAGTCCGACGAGTGGTGCTGAGCGTGGGGTGTTGCGGCAGCGTGGTCTGCGCTTGCTTGGACTAAGCTGGAGTCCAGATAGCACACGAATCCTCTCGTCGAGCGATATGGGGGGTAATCTAATGATCTGGGATGTCAATTCGACACAGGTTCTGCAAAGCTTTCAAGTGACCCAGGGTGTAGTGACCGGAGTGCGCTATAGCCCCGATGGTAGACGGCTGGTGGCAAGCGGAGCGAATGGCGCTGTGCGCGTTCACGTGCTCGATAGCAGTCGCACCATGAGCCTTGATGGTGGTGCAGCAACAGCCCAGTACATCGATTTCATCGGCGATGCTGAAGTTGTAGCGATCAGCGAAGCCGGCGAGATCGTGACTATTGATCTGACCGGTAGTCGGCCCAACGAGCAGTTGAGCGGCATGAATGGATTTCCCCTCAACCTGACGGTCAGCCCGGATCGCAGCATGATTGCAGTGGGTAACGAACAGGGTGAAGTCTATCTATGGGAAACATCCAGCCGGCAATTTTTGCGTCGGCTGAGCGGGTTGTCGGGGCCAATCTATTCACTTGCATTCAGTGCCGATGGAGCATATCTGGCTGCGGTGACCAATCAACCCGCTGACGCACCGCAGATTGCGGTCTGGGAAATGGCGCGTGGTGGGCAGCCCCAGATTCTGCGTGGTCATAATGGCCCGGTGACCAGCCTGATCTTCGTCAATAATCTTTTGCTGAGCGCCAGTAGCGATGGTCTGCTGCGCGTGCGAGACGTCACCCGCAACAACAACGAGGTCTTGCAAATCGAAGTTCCCCAGAATTGGGGCTGGTTCACCAGTCTGGCCGTGACCCCTGATGGCGCTCTTCTGATTGCCGGCACGATTAGCGGACATCTTCTGTTCTACCATCTGGACGATGGAACACTCCTGCGGGAAATCGATTTAGCGGATTATGGTGCGGTACTGGCCGTTGCCGTAACGTCTGATGGCACACAACTGGCGGTGAGCACCCGTGACGAAGGTATTCTCTTGTTCGATCTGATGCCTGATCGGTGAAATCTTCCTCGTAAGCTCTGCGTGTTTGCCCTGAGAGAACGCTCGCAAAGCAATTAGTCATCAACCAGTCAGCACCGTGCTGGAGTCAGGCGGGCTGAAGCCCTGCCTGACAACATGCAAGCTCCGTTGGGGCTAGCGTGCGGGCTGAAGCCCTCCCTCACGACCTGCAAGCCCCGTTGGGGCAGGGATTCTTCCCCGCCGGCAGGTTAGCCCCGCAGGGGCTTCGATGAATTGAGGCAGGGTTTTAACCCGCCGATCCCTTAACCCGCCAGCCTCCTTAACCCGCCGGCTTACCAACCCACCTGTTCATCAACTCGACATTCCATCCACCCAACACTGGCTACTACGCTGCCCATTGTTCAATACGCTGAACAGCAACAGCGACACCACCCTCGGCACGCATGCGGCCACTGACCATAGCAGCGCGAGCACGATGTACTGGATCAAGCGCTTGCTGCAACGCTAAACTCAATCGCTCAACCGATAATGCCGACACCGGGATTGGTGGTGGGTTGGCACCGGTCTTGTGCGCACGCCAGGCCCAGAACGGCTGATCGGCAGCGAAGGGAACGATCACCGATGGAATACCGGCGCGGAGGGCACTTGCTGTCGTACCTGCGCCACCGTGATGGATCATTGCGACGGCCTGGGGCAACAACCAGTCGTGAGGCATCTCATCGGCGAGATAGATGGGATCAGGAACCTGATGTGGCGTAAGACCCGCCCATCCGCGCTGGATAATGCCGCGTTGTCTAGTACGCTGAAGCGTTTCCAGAATAATGCGCGTCATGTGTGGAGCATCATACGTAGCCATACTACCAAAACTAATCACTACCGGTGATGGGCCGTCAGCCAGAAAAGCTTGCAGATCAGGCGGCGGTTGCCAGTTTGTCGATTCTAACCACCACGAACCAGTTTGCACTGTTAGAGGGGCAGACCCCGATGGAACCAGAGCAGCACTGTACGCCTGCAACAAACCAAACTGGTGTCCCGGTTTCGCCCATGGTAAACATGATGGCCCAATATCAGGCGCACGGCGGTGGAGTATGCGGTAGCTCAGGCTTTGGGTATAACGAAAGATAGTGTGAGCAAAGAGATGGCTGAACCGGCGACCGGTCAATCCAATCCGATCAGTAGGCCACGCAATGTTGGCGATGTCGGCTGGCGGGTCGAAGAAGGGAAAGAGATCGACGGCACATTCAGGCAACCCGTACTGGGTTGCGTAGAGATGACCGAGAGCGACGGTCAAAAATGAATGGACGATCATGTCGGCGGAGCGAGCCGCCTCCTGAATACGTCGGGCCACTTCAACGCCCAGCGGTAATGCGAAACGGGAGATGATGCCGATCAGGCGCAGCGGTTGCTGGCGTGACTCATCGGCAATCTGACGGGCCAGTACCTCAACATTGCCGGGCAGAGACAGAAATGTGATGTGATGATCAGCCGCAAGGGATGCAAAACGTGCCGGTGCAGCCAGAACAGGGGTGTGACCGGCCCGATACAACGCAGCACCAAGCGCAATAAAGGGCTGCACATCACCTCGGCTGCCGTAGGTAATCATCAAAATACGCATACTGTCTCATTTGATGAAAAGATGACCACACCATCACGCGCTTTCCTCTCCCATCACCCGCAGGTATTCCCGGTCAAATTGCCAGAGCAACCCTTCCGATTGGGCGTAGGGGCCAGGACGATAAGCACGTGAGCTGATGCCCTGCTGAGATAATTCACAGACGCGCCAGTCCTGACGATTCGTTCGATCCCAAAACTCGACTGCATCCGAGGGATCAAAGTCGGAAGCAGCCATCACATCAGGATCAAAATACCACTCGCAGATAATGGTTGTGGCATCGGGTCGGCGTGGAATCAGGCGATGCGCCATCACATAATCGGGATGCAGACTCAGCAGCAGGTTGGGAAAGATAGAATAGTAGTAGACACGTTTATGATCTTCGACCGGCAGGTTGGGCAGGGGCGGTCGCCGGGTCTGGCCGTTCAGAGTCATACTTTCGTGGGTAAGTTCCATATACCCGCCGAGAAATGGGCCACTGGTCAGATCATTCCGTCCGCTTTGCCAGGGCGAGATAGCAACCAGTTCGGGATGAATCAGCGGACAATGGTAACATTCGGAATAATTCGCCACAATCAACTTCCAGTTCGCAACCACCTCGTAAGTAATGCGGGCACCGCACTGCAAGCGCACCATCTCCCAGGCTTGAAACTTGCCGATCAACGGTGCGAACGCTTCTGCGAATGGTTGTGGCCGGTCAGCTAACGACACAAAGATGAAACCGTCCCATTCAGCTACCGCTGCACTGAGGAGAGGCCAGTCATCCCGCCGAAAACCAGGCGCATCCTGCATATAACGAGCAGCCGCCAGCGTCCCGTCGAGGCGATATGTCCAGGCATGGTACGGGCACATGATCGTTTCGTGAAAGCGACCTTGCATTTCGGTGCAGAGACGTGCACCTCTGTGACGACAGACGTTATAATGAGCGTAGATTTGACCATCGTGGTCGCGGAGCAGGATCAGACTCTCGCCGGCAACTTCGATCAGACAGTAGCTCCCGGCTTCTGGAATGTCGGCGCTCCTGCCAACGCAAACCCACTGAGTGGCAAAAATCCGCTCCTGTTCGCGGGCAAACACGTCAGGACTGGTAAACCAGACTCTGGGCAGAGTGTAGGCCGGGCGATCAATGGAAGCACGAACAAAGGTCGTCATACTCACCCCCGTGCATTTGCGGTATAATACCGTTTGAAAAGATAATCCTATCGATAGTCTCAAAGGAGGGACGAATGTTCAACCCTTTCAAGCGGAAAGACCAGGCTCAATCCGATCAGAGTCATCGCGTCCCACCGGGCCAGTATGTTACCGAGAAATTTCCAGTATTGCACTACGGTTCTGTTCCTAAGTATACCAATGTTGAGGAGCAGTGGGATCTGCGCTGTTGGGGTGAATTAGCGGAACCGGTGCGCTTCAGCTTCCGCGAGTTTCGCGCTTTACCAACCACCACAATCAAAACCGATATTCACTGCGTAACGCGCTGGAGCAAACTCGATACAACCTGGGAAGGGGTTAGCTTCCGCGAGTTTCTCCGCCATATTCCACCGCTGAAGCCATCGGCCCGCTTTGTGATCGCGCATAGTGAGCAGGGGTATACCGCGAACCTACCGCTTGAAGCCCTCTTTGACGATGATGTGATGCTGGCATACAAATATGAGGGGCAGGAACTGACTCCAGAACATGGCTATCCGCTGCGGCTACTGGTGCCAAAGAAGTATTTCTGGAAGAGCGCCAAATGGCTGCGGGGGATTGAATTTCTCGATCATGATCGGCTGGGATTCTGGGAGCGTTACGGCTACAACAACAACGCCGATCCCTGGCGTGAAGAACGGTATGCCGACGATTGATACCAGTGATGAGCGAGTCGCCGCAGCCATCGCCGAGCAGCAGGAACTCCGGGCCCGTGTGCGCTTGCACGACGACTATAGCGAATTGCGGTTCGTTGCCGGGGTCGATGCCGGTTTTGAAGCCGATGGTATGCTCATTCGGGCGGCGGTTGTGGTTGTGCGGTTACCCGATCTGGCACCGGTTGATTATGCATTGGTGCGGCAGCCGGTGACCTTTCCCTATGTGCCCGGTCTGCTTGCTTTTCGCGAGGCACCGGCAATTATCGCTGCGATCAGGCAATTGCGGACGACGCCTGATCTGATCATCTGCGATGGTCACGGCATTGCCCATCCGCGTCGGTGCGGCATTGCCTGTCATATCGGTGTTCTCCTCGATCTACCGGCAATCGGTTGTGCAAAGCAACGTCTGATCGGGCGATTTACCGAACCGTTGCCTGAACGCGGTGATCGCAGTCCGTTGTACGACGGTGATGATCTGATTGGATGGGTGGTACGTACCCGCGCTACGGCCCGACCGGTCTTCATCTCTCCCGGTCATCGGGTCAGTCTTGAGCGCACCCCCGACCTGGTGCTGGCCTGTACCACCAGATTTCGCCTGCCAGAACCGACTCGCCTGGCCCATCGCCTGGCTTCGCACGACGACGCACCTCTCACCTCAGCTTCGCCGCCACTGTTGTAAAAAAGTCAAAAAAACCGCGTACCTTTTCGCGGGTTTGCACGGTTTCTATAGTAGGAAGCAAACCAACCGGAGGGAAACCGTGCGCTGGTTTATCATTGGCTTAATCGTCGTGCTGGTGATCGGCAAAAACTGGCGAGCAGTCGAAGCGCAGACGCCGCAGGTGCTCATCAATGAGGTCATGCACAATCCGGCAGTTGGCCCGGAGTGGGTCGAGCTGTACAATCCGGGTTCGCTACCGGTCGATCTCAGCGGCTGGCGGATCGATGATGCGGTCATCGGCGGCCCACACACACTCATCGGCGCAGGTGTGGTTATTGAAGGTGGCAGTCTCCTCGTCATCACCCTGTCCAGCGCGATTCTCAACAACAATGATCCTGATCAGGTACAGTTGAGCGATACGTCAGATCAGATTGTTGATCAAAGTCCGCTGACCATCGTCAGTCGTGACCAGACAATTGCCCGTCAGCCAGACGGCAGTGATGCCTGGCAAACCGGTGCGCCCTCACCGGGAGAATGGAACGGCGGTGTACCACCACTGCCGGCCCACACCAGTTCACCCACAACGGAGACAACTGGGTTGCCGGTGTCACCCGACCCGATCACAGCGACGAGTACAACCATCACAGCAGCGGCAACCGTCGTCACCACCACCGGTGCGGCGATTGAGACGGCTCCCCCTGCGGCGACGGCCTTTGCCACCGCGACGGCAACTGTCACAAACACACCAGCCGTCACCACGACTGCCACCCACACACCCACTGCCACCGCAACGGCAACACTCACCCCCACCCCCACCCCACCAGCCGCCTTTGACCAGGTGGTGCTGAACGAAATCGCCGCCGCCGGTGATCAGGAATGGGTCGAACTCTACAATCGCGGGCCGGGCGACGTCGCACTGGCCGGATGGTGGCTGGAGCGGATCAGCAGTAGT
>NZ_DAOUBI010000122.1:0-22378 GCF_034432675.1 Chloroflexus sp.
GCTGGCTCACCACTCGTCGTTGTTGAACCGGTCATTGTCAGTGGTGTCCAGCCGGGAAACGTTCGTGGTCGGATCGGTTGTTTGATGCGCTCCAGGCGGTACCGACGTTGCACCTCAGCCGCAGCCGCGGCCATAATGCCGGTTAAAAAAGGGCGTACCAGCCGATAGTCGCCGGTAATATCGAGCACGCCAATTAACGACCCATTATCAGGGTGGAACACCGGTGCCGCCGTGCAAGTTACGTCTTGCCAGCCGCTGCAATAATGTTCGGCACCTATCAGTTGCACCACATGACCGGTGACCAGCGCAACACCTATCGCATTGGTTCCGGCCACTGCTTCACTCCAGTTGCTACCCGGCAGTAAGCCTTTGCGAGCCAGTTTACGGTAACAGGCAGGATCACCATCAACATCGAGCAGGGTGCCCTCGGCATCGCTGATCGCAATAACATATCCGGCATTACCGAGTGTTGCTCGTAAGCGAAGCAATACCGGGCTGGCAGCACGCAGAAATGCCACGTTTAACTCGTGCAGATCGCGCAATTGTTGATCGCTGGTGGTAGCAAAGCGGGCCAGATTGAGATCGGCATTAACGGTGAATGCCCGACACCGTTGCCACGACTCGCGGATGACCGTGCGCATTGGCGAGAGATCGACCTCGGTGTTGGCGAGAAACTGTTCACGTAGCGTCGCAATTTGCCACACCAGAGGGGCAAGATCGGCCATGGTCGTTATATGCAGCGTTGCTCTGCTCATAGCGCCTCCCTGCGCCTGAAACCTGCTATCCACCTGTCTGGTTGCGGTAATCTGGTTATACCACACCTCAATCGGAGCGTCTACCACTTGCGCTCGTTTTTTCACCACTTTTTCACCGCACCATATCTTCGCCCCTGCTACGATGAAGTCATCCCACTTCCCACGAATCCCGGTCACAAGGTTGGTGATCAGTGTCATTGAGGACAGGAGGCACTTATGTATCGCACTGCTGATGGGCATGAGATCTTCGTTATTGATGCCCATACCCATTTGTGGGATGCCAGTCCGGAGAATCAGCGCGGTAAGCTGGGGAAAGGCTGGATCGATTGCTTTTACGCCTACCACAAGAATCTGTCACCCGCCGATAAGGTGTGGACGCTCGAACACTATCAGCACTATTCGGTGACCGACATGGCGCGTGATCTGTTTGTTGAAGGGTACGTTGATATGTGCATTCTTCAGTCAACGAACCTCTTTGATTTCTACTTCACCGGGTTTAACCCTATTGAACGTAACGCCCAGTTGAAAGAGGCCTTTCCTGAACGGGTGATTCTGAACGGTTCATTTGATCCACGCCATGGCGAAGACGGCCCGCTTGGTCTGAATGCCCTGCGCCAGGCAAAAGCGCAGTATGACATTCAGGGGGTCAAGCTCTACACGGCCGAGTGGCACAATGGTTCACGTGGCTGGAAGTTAAATGATCCGGCAGCTTACCGCTTCTTCGAAGAGTGTGAGCGGCTTGGCATTACGAACATTCACATTCACAAAGGACCCACTATCTGGCCACTTGATCGCGATGCGTTTGATGTCGCTGATGTTGACCACGTAGCAACCGATTTTCCCGGCCTGACCTTTATCGTCGAGCATTGTGGTCTGCCGCGTCTGGAAGACTTCTGCTGGATTGCAACCCAGGAGACCAATGTCTGGGGTGGCCTGGCGGTGGTGATGCCGTTCATTCACTCGCGCCCACGCTATTTCGCCGAAGTGATAGCGAATCTACTCTACTGGCTCGGCCCGGATAAGCTGACCTTTGCCAGTGATTATGCTCTCTGGACGCCGGGCTGGCTGATCGAGAAGTTTATGGCGTTTGAGCTGCCGGCCGATCTCGAGGCTGAGTTTGGGGTGAAGCTCACCCTGGAGACCAAGGAGAAGATTCTCGGTCTGAATGCTGCCCGTCTCTACGGTATCGATGTTGAAGCGAAGAAGGCTCAGCTTCGGAATATGCCGGTTGTGCTTGATGGCGCTACACCTGCGGTTGCGTGAAAGGTGCCTGCCAATGCCGACGCTTACCGAGGTTTATCGTGCGCTGGCTGAGGTGTACGATCCCGAACTTGATACGCCAATCACCGAATTGGGGTTTGTCAATGAGGTGCATGTGGCCGATGGTCACGTCACGGTGACCTACACGGTGCCTACGTTCTGGTGCGCTCCAAATTTCGTCTTTATGATGTCGCAAGACATTCGCCACGAGGTAGCGCAGGTTCCGGGCGTGACTCAGGTTACCGTGATCGTCCACAACAACTGTCTGGAAGACGAGATCAACCGTGGGGTGAATGCCGGTCGTAGCTTTGCCGAGACCTTCCCCAATGACGTTGATCGACAGGCCGATCTCGCAGCATTGCGTCATACATTCACTGTCAAGGGTTTTCTGGGGCGGCAGGATGTCTTGATTCGCCGAATGCGTCAGGCCGGTTTGGCCGATGCGGTGATTCTGGCGTTGCGAATCGGTGACGTGATGGTTCAAGGTGAGGATCTGTTGCTGCAAACGAAACCACCGCAGCGAGTGGCGCTGGCTGCAGCCGATTTACGCCGTTATCTTCACAAACGGCGCCGGTTGCATCTGGCGCTGACGGCCGATGCCTACCTGTTCACAACTGTTGAAGATCGTCCTATCGCAGAAGTTGAATTACCGGCCTACCTGCGCTACTCCCGCTCGGCCCGGCTCAACATTGCCTTCAACACCAGCCTTTGTGAAGGACTGCTGCGTACACAGTTCTTTCCTGAACGTCAGTACGACTATTCCAGTGTGGGTGATCGCCTGATGATTGAATAGAGAGGACAAACCTTATGCGTGCTGCCCGTCTCCACGAGTACGATGAACATCTTAATGTCCAACTCCAACTCGAAGACGTGTCATTGCCGAAGATCACCAAACCCGGAGACGTTATCGTTCGTGTCGGCGCAGCCGGTTTGTGTCGTACCGATCTGCACATCATTGAAGGGGTTTGGAAAGATATTCAAGACCCTCAACGCACGCTGCTCCCCTACATCCTTGGCCACGAGAACGCAGGTTGGGTTGAAGAGGTTGGGCCTGGCGTGACCTCTGTCAAGGTCGGTGATCCGGTTATCTGCCATCCGTTACGCTCGTGTGGTGTCTGCCTTGGTTGCCGACGCGGTGAGGACATGTACTGCGAGCACGGTAGTTTCCCTGGTCTCAATTGTGATGGTGGTTTCGCTGAGTACATGCTCACCAACGAACGGGCGTTGATTAAGCTCAATCCTAACGTGGCGCCAGTTGATGTTGCACCCCTGGCCGATGCCGGTATTACCGCTTATCGGGTGGCGAAAAAGGCTGCCCGGAAGTTAAATCCCGGCCAGTACTGTGTCATCCTCGGTGTTGGTGGGTTAGGGCATATTGCATTGCAATCGGTACGTGAATTGTGCGGGGCACGCATTATTGCCATTGATCGTTCAGAGGCGGCTCGTCAGTTAGCGCGTAATTTGGGGGCGCACTACGTGCTCGATGGCAGTGATACCATCGTGCAAGAGGTGAAGGAGCTAACGCACGGTGGCGCTCACGTGGTGATTGACTTCGTCGGCGAACTGGGTGCCGAGCAGGTCTCGTGGCAAATGCTGCGGCAGGGTGGAACCCATTTTGTGGTTGGCTATGGCGGGGCAGTGCATGTACCAACCGTACACATGATCATTACTGAAATCGCCATTGAAGGCAGCCTAGTTGGTAACTACGTCGAGCTGGTTGAACTGATGGAACTGAATGCTGAAGGTCGGGTCAAGCTGCACGGTCAGCAATACCGGCTCGACCAGATCAACCAGGCGATTGACGATTTCAAGAATCGACGAATTGCCGGTAGAGCGGTGATTGTACCCTAGGTGACAGTCTAAACCGTTGTCATTGGGATAATCAGGCACGTCACTTTAACGGGCAGGTAGAGGCATGACCTTCGCCTACCCGGTAATATTGACTCGGATAGTATCACATCTTGCGTGATCCCGGCCATGACGGCATCTCACCGAATATGCCGTGATCCGTGACTATCATTTCCATCGGTGATGAACTATGGGCATCACCGACGCGACCTGGATGAACGCGGGTGAGCTGATGCACGTAGCGATGCCGTCAGCAGTGGCGCCATCCGCAACGGGTGCCGCCCATCACGAGGGATGAGGAGCAAGCGGGAAGTGAAAGGGGACATGTAGGATCGCGTACCATGCATGGTATGTTGTCAGATTTGATATGATCCTTAACGTTTGGCGCGTTTGGTGGTAGGGACGGGTTCCAAACCCGTCCCCGTGGAAGTGCTGTCGGTGCGACATACTTTGTGCAAATCAAAATTGACAGAAAGGGTGACTGGACATACGTAACGTTCTTGCCGGTGATCTTCAGCGCTCAGTCGGATCAGAGAGAAGCTGCCGCAGCAATTCTTCCCTCGATGCCGGTGGTGTGGTCAGCAGTTCGGCGAGAAGATGATCTTCGCGAGAAACCGATGACTGACGCACCGGCCAGAATTGAAACCCCAGACCTCCGATCAGCAAGATGAAGCCAACCACAAACCAGAATGATGCATTGAACGGTGTGTTTGTAGCTGTGCGGGGCAGGCGATTCGGCAACTGATTGCTATTCCCTGCTGGTGCCGACTCGCTGTCGGTATCAATACCGGTAAAAGGCAGTTTTGGTGGAATGGACTCAGGTATGGCCGGAGCTACTGCTGGTGGTGGAACTGGTGCCGCCGTTGGAGCTTCCACGGTCAGTCCTGACTCTGTAGCGTTATTGGGAGCCGGACTGGTAAAGAAGAGATGGGCAACCACCGTATCGCCAGGGCCAACGGCAATCTCCAGCGGTGGCTGGCCGGGTGATCCCTGCTCTGGGGTTAATTGCAGGGCCAGCACATAGAATCCCGACTCAACCCAACGATCATAATTACCATTATTGTCACTGTAGACTACTGCATTGCCGACTTGTACGGCGATATCGGGAGCAGGCGCATGTGTTCGTAAATCAATAATCGTCCCGGTAACCCGACCCATCGGTACTACCGTTGGCTCGCTGGTAGGCACGATATTGACCGGCGGTATAGTTGGACGTGGCGATGGTTGCAGCGCTGGTGCTGCGGTCGACGGCGTGGGAAGTGGTAGCAACGTGAAACCAATGACCATTGCGATCACGCCGCAAATCATCATACCAAAGCTGATCATTCGTCGTTGCATAAGCAACTCCTTACCCCTTTAGCGGTTGCAAGTGTGGCTGGCGCAGACAACAATCGCCACGGAGACAATTGTAACATCAGCCGCTCTGTTATGCTATATCACCGTTGTGTCCTGCGGGTTGTATAGCAGGTGTGCTGACAACCCGCAGGGTATTAACCTATTCTGATACCACGATAGTGATGTCAGCACGATTGTTTGTCTCATTACCCTCTTCGATGGCGCCGAACGGTGACCGTATATCACCCGATACGTTGCGGTTCCAGCTATCGACGTAGACATAGATTGTGTTGCGGCCAGGTGGCAGGCGTCCATTCCACGTCGGTGAACTGGCAGCCGGATCATATCCGAACGGATTAGTCGTACTGCGTGGGAAGCTGATCAGGGTCACGCTCTCGCCAGGCTGGAGCGTACCATCGAAGAACCAAGCGAGTCCTTGCCGTGCCAGCTCGTTCCACGGTTCGTTAACGTTCGGTGGTCGGCTAGGGTTGACGAAGAGATCGACCCAGAAGTTGCTGGCCGGTTCGCGGCCCACATTAGTGACCGTGACGCGATAGGTAACAGGTATATTCTTGTTCGGGCTGGTTGGCGTTGCCTGTACGCTGACGATCAGATCCGGCGGACCTTGCGCGATGGTCATTGGCAAGAAGAGCATGACCCGCGGGTAGTAACCCATATCTATGGTCACACTCTGTCCGGCATTGAGCGTGAAGGTTAATTCAGGCCCATCGCTATCGGTAGCGTCATCGCCGACATTGGGTTGTGCCGGCAGGTAACCGAGCCGATTAACAAAGATAACCCTAACCTGACCTGGTGGTAAATCGGTTACAGCGTATGCACCATTGGTATCAGTGGCGACTTCAACCATCTGTGGCAGTGTCGGCGTCAGTGTTGGCGTGTAAATAACGGTGACTCTGACGCTACTAACACGGTTGGTTTCTGATGGATCACGGATATTGTTTTCATTAGTGTCGAACCAGACGATACCGCTCACGCTACCGGTTCCGCGCAAGCCGGCATCGATGCCTGCCAACGCCTGTCCGCTGGTGAGAGTAAAGGTCGCGGTTGTGCCATCATTGCGGAAATCGTTGTCGTTGTCAACGGCGATGGAACCGATTCCATTGTTGGTGGTCGTGTAGCCGGCGGGCAAGCTCAACTGCAACGAATAGCTGCCTGGAGTGAGGTTGCTGAATGCATAGCTCCCATTCGCTAGTGTCTGTGTGGTTGTCACTACTGCTCCATCATCATCACGCAGCGTGATCGTAATACCGGGCAGTCCAGGTTCACCACTGTCGAACAGTCCGTTACCGTTGAGGTCAAGCCAGACAGTATCGCCAACAGCCGTTGTGCGATAGAGGCCAAAGTCAATAGTCGTGTTGCTGGCGTTGAGTGTGACACTACTGCCAACGGCATTGCTATCGTTGGCCGGGTTACCACCCTGATTCGCTGCACTTAAGAGATAACCAAACCGCTCAACCGTCTGGATCGTCACTGTGCTGCCCGGTGGAATGTTGCCAATAGTGTAGTTAGGATTCAAACCACTAGCAGTGGTCGAGACGGTGCTCAATGTGAACGATGGGTTGGTAGTATTGATAACATTACCGGTCGTCGTAACGAGAACTGTCACTGTTACACCATCGAGCGCCTGCTCACCGCTATCCTGGATGCCGTTAGCGTTGGTGTCTTCCCATACCAGGTCGCCAATAGATAGTGCACCGCGCAAACTGGCATCAATGTAGGCAATGTTTGCCGCTGATGTAACAGTAAAGGTAGCTGTACAACCGCTTGAGTCAATATCACTATTGTTGTCGGTCGTGAGAGTGCTGCCCTGAGTTGTTGGTGTAAAGCCGGTTGGGAGCATGACACAAACCTGATATGTCGCGTTCGTCAGACCGGTTGGTTCGATACCGGTGATGGTGAATGCACCGTTCACGTCAGTCGTAACCGGAGTACCGGGGCCGCTGCTATTCCCAATTAACCTTACGCTAACGCCTTGCATCCCGGGTTCGCCACTATCGAGCAGGCCATCACTGTCGGTGTCAAACCAGACAGTGCCACTTATTTGGGCTGTGCGGTAGTAGCCAAACGGTACTGTGGTTGCTGTCTGCCCACTCACGATCAGACCGGTACTAGCCGTGCCAGTATTGCCCGGCGAACGAGTGAAACCGGAAGGATCGCTAACGATGATTACCGTGTAAGTACCGGGCGGGCCGCTAAAGGTCGCAATGCCGGAGAGATCGGTCGGGATCATGCCACTAACTGGGCCACTGAATGATACTGGAATCAGCCGGATGCCGGCTTCACCGCTCTCGAAGGAGTTGTTAACCGTCACTGTTTCGTTGAACACCCGTGCGCTAACAGTGACATTCTGATAGTAACCCTGGTCGCGGCTTTCGGTTGCACCGGAACTTAGTGTCTGATTGGTCAGTTCCGCCGTACCATCGCTGTCACTGACATTACTTCCCTGATCAGCCTGCGTGACCTGATAGGCTGGAGTCGCCACCGGCGGCGTGAAACTCAGCGAGAAGATAGAGGCAGGCAGGCCGCTAAAGCTGTAGTTTCCGTTGCTAGCACTGGCTACACTGCGCGTGATGGTAGTGTTCAAATTGGGCAGACTGACCGTTGCCGTCAGATTGACCGTAACATTTGCGAGCAGCCCGTCGTTTGTACCACCGCGCTGCCCATCATAATCGCCGTCAATGAAGGTGATACCGTTGACAGTACCGGTGCCGATCAAAGCCGCCGAGCGATTCGTGGTTTGACCATCGGTGACCGTGAACAGATCGGTGCGTCCGTCGGTTCCAACAAGCGTCGCAATGTTGTTATCATCGGTATTTGTCGCTACGAAACTGAAATTGGTCGAGTCGGGATTGACAAATTCGAGGCGATAGCTTGCTCCCTCAACATTATTGATGGTGAAGTTACCGTTACTGCCGGTTGTTGTGCTTGCTACGATTCCATTTGCCGTGTTCAGCAATCGTACTGTTACCCCACCGATCCCCGGCTCACCACTGGCCAGATTGTCTGCCGGGCCGGTAGTGCCGTCAAAGAAGACTCGTCCGCTGACTGTGCCAAAGGTATAGAACCCGAAGACGTTGGTCGTACCCGGCGGTGTTGTTTCAGTTTGCGAACTACCACCACTACTCAATGGTGAACCGGCTACCGGCACAGCGGCTGTTGAACCTGAGGAGGGTAAGAGACCACTGAGGGCCGTTGAACTTTCGTCAATGTTGAGGTCATACGAACCAGGGCGAGCAGAAAAGGTCACCAGGCCACCTGTTGTCGTGGTTCCGGTCAGTACCGGTGTGCCACCCTGTTCAAGGAAGACTCGAACACCGACAATCCCATTTTCACCGCTATCCCACTGATTGTTACGTCCAGCCGACGATTCGCGGAAGACGCGGGCGGTGATGGTTACGTTACGGAAGTAACCCTGATCGACATTCGCAATCGTTCCGCCAGCCGCGGGATTGGTGATGGTGACGATCGGGCCATCACTATCAATCGTATCATCACTACCGACATTGGCGTCACTGGCAATATAGGTAGAAGATGGCGGAGCAAAGGTTACGGTGTAACTCACCCCGTTGCCACCGGGTAAGTTGTTAAAAGCATAGGTGGGGGCAGGCGTGTTGAGGGTTGCCTGATAGGTGGCGACCAGATTGGTCAGATTCGCGGTTACCGTCAACGTAACGGTGGCACCACTCAGATTGGTGTCACCAGCATCTTGCAGATTGTCGGCATTGTTATCTTCAAAGATACGACCACTGACCGTCGTCTGACCACGGAAACCGGCATCGATGTTGGTTAGGGAGCCGTTATAGGGGACGGTCAGCGTATTCGTGCTACTGGTGGCAACATTTCCGGCGGTAGTTACATCGCTATCACCACCGGTGATAAAGACATAGTTGCCGGTATCAGGATTGGTGAAGCGCACTGTGTAATTGGCAGGCAGAATATTGTTGAATGTATATGTGCCATTCGTCGCAGTCGTTGTGGTAGCAACTACAGTATTAGAAGTGTCAACAAGTTCAACGGTAACATTGCGTAGACGTGGCTCGCCGCTGTTAGCCAGACCATCGGCATTGGCATCGAAGAAGGCAAGGCCGCTTATGCTACCCGGACGGTAGTAACCAAAGTCTGCACTCACTACTGCTTGACTACTCAAATTCGAGAAGGTAGCACTACCGGTATTACCGGGAGAAGCTTGATAGCCGCTTGGTGCAGTAACTGTTACCGTATACGAACCAGGGCGCAAGTTGAAGATGGCCTCTCCGCCAACATTTGTTGGGATCGTCTGCGTTTCGGTGCCGGTGACTTGAACGGTGACCCCGCTAATTCCAGGTTCACCACCTTCAAGAGTGTTGTTGATCGTCACCGTCTCCCCAAAGACACGGACGACAATGCGTACTGGACGATAGAAGCCGGCATCAATGCCATTGTTTGCCGTGTTTAAGGTCGGGGTAAAAATGTCGGTACGCCAGACGCTGCCACTGACATTAGATATGAGATCGCTGTAGTCTGGATATGTGGTCTCAGTTGGATCAATCGTTGCACTGGATGGCTGTAGACTACCGACGAAACCGATGTATCCGGCACCGGCGGTTGAGAGGTCAAAGGTGGCGTAGATCGGCTCGGCAGGCAGACCAGGGAGGTTGTACAATCCACTGGTGTCACTTGTAGCAGTGCCCAGAAGCGTATTGTCGCTGGCCCGATAGGCACTAATCGTAACATTTGGAATGCCTGCTTCACCCGAATCGAACACGCCATCCCCATTCGCATCTTCAAACACCCGGTTACCAATACTGACCCGGGTCATACCAAAATCGACATCGATGTCTTCGGGTGTGGTGTCATCGACGGTCGTTTCAATATAAACGTAGCGATCACCGTTGGTGTTGGTTGCAGCAGTGCCTGTAGAATTGCCTAACCCTACCAGTGCCCCGCCGGGTTGGAAGTTAGCCGGGTCGATCACAATGCGATATGTGCTCCCTAACGGCAAATCATCGAATAGGTAGTAGCCAGGCTGGCCAGTGTTGGGATTATTGGAGGTAACGGTAGCAATCTCTCCGCCATTGCGAGTGCCGTCGTTGGCGGTACCACCGCCGCGACCATCGTCAACAAAGACGGTCACGCCGTTGATACCAATTTCACCCGCGTCTTGCAAACCATCGTTGTCGTCATCAAGCCAGACAAAATCGCCGACCACACCCTTGTAGAAACCAAAGCGCTGATCGGTGCGGGTGTTTGTTCCTGTGGTCGGGGTGATGGATGGCCCGGTAACATTACCCGCAGGCACACCGTCTGGCGAACCCACGTCACCGCCGGTCGCATTTGGTGAATTGG
This sequence comes from Chloroflexus sp., assembly GCF_034432675.1. GTDB lineage: Bacteria > Chloroflexota > Chloroflexia > Chloroflexales > Chloroflexaceae > Chloroflexus. The sequence goes on from NZ_DAOUBI010000122.1 coordinate 10,545, forward strand.
CCGCGCCGAAGAGCAGGGCCCCACTGGCAAACTGGCTGTTTGGAATCACGACCTGATAGGTTGTGTTAAGTTGTAAGCTAGGGAAGACGAAGATACCCCCCTCTTCAGGCAGAGTAGAGCCGATGCGCTGACGGGTGATTGTGGTTGCGACAGTGGTTGACGTTGACGTGTTTACCAGTTGGACAGTAACCCCGTTCAGGCGAGGCTCGGTCGTATCCCACAATCCATTCCGATTGTTATCGCGCCAGACGAAACCACTGATGGCACCACGGGTGAAACCGATATCAACATTGTCGATATTAACGCCGCGTCCGGTATTGGGGAACGATGCTTCGACGTTGCCACCGGTCAGCACTGCATTTGAGTCGCGGATACCGGGATTGGGATCGCCGTCGTTGACAAAGGATTGGGTGACGATGTAACCCGTAGGGATGTCAGACGCCAGGATACGCACTCGATACCCGGCACCTGTCGGAGCGTTGTTGAACGTGGCCCGGCCTAATGCATCGGTATTTACCGGTCCGGCAACCGTGTTGCCAATGCTGTCAACCAAGCGGATCGGCAGACCGCTGAACTCTGGCTCACCGGCATCCTGAATCCCATCGGCATCACTGTCGTCCCAGACCCGCACCGAAATGCTGCGGGTACCAACCGGAGCACCGGTATCTATCGAACCACCGTCAAGCTCTCGCAGACCAATGCGTTGGGTGACGGCACCGCCAGCAATGGTTACAAACGACAACAAACCGGGGTTATCAGGCCCCGGTACTGATACAACGCGGGCGCCGATATTGCTAACCTCGATGCGGTAATCACCATCGGGAAGCGCGGGGAAGACAACCTGCCCGCCGGCATCGGTCGTGTTCAGCCCAACGATCACACTCTCAGCAGAGTAGACGGCGATTTGAACCCCACCGATCCCGGTCTCACCACTGTCGAATGTACCGTCACGATCACTATCCAGATAGACCTGAACAGTTAGCGTACCGGCAGCAAAGACCGACAGTGCCGCGCCAAAGATCATACTGATTGTGCAGACAAGAATGAGGGCAAGAAGGAACAATCGTTTTCTGGCAGGTGTGGTCTGGATTCTCGCGAGTGTCTGGTGAGCCATTCGTGTTCTCTCATCACTTACACAAGAGCAGGTACACTATGAATTACAATGCGCAGTACAACGATTTTATTGTACTGCGCACCAGTATCAGAATGCAATAGTTAATTATTCCTTCTCGACGTTAGTACTACATTGGTGATTGCAATGAGATGCTCAATGGCCTGACCACAGGAGTTTTGTTTAAGGGTCAGAGATACTATTACTGCGTTCCTGATTGCAGTGGGAAGCGCAACGACTCGGCTAACGCTTCACCGCGCTGGACATGGTAGACATCGATCCGTAAGCTGGTGAGATGGTTGAGGAGTGGGGTTGGATCATTCCAACTGCCATAACTGTGCGGATCGATGAAAATTACAGCCGCCCGTGCCCCACGGTAGAGATGTTGTTGCAGGGCAGTAATCCAGCGTGGATCGAGATCGGACGTAATAATGATCAGTGTCGTATCACGCCCGAAGCGCTGCCCCTCGGCGATCAGGAGTTCGGCCAGCGAATGCTGACCGACGGCACGTATGACTGCCAGCAATTCGAGCATCTTCCAGAGCTGACGCTCCTCACGTTCAGCCGGAATGACCTCAAGTCGTTCACTCCAGGCGAGCAGGCCAACGATCCGGTTTTGGGCAAGCAGGGTACGGGCAAGCGAAGCAGCAACATACACTGCATGCTCTTCCGTGGAGTCGGGTGGTGGGCGATGGCGAGGTGGAGGTTGGCGCTGCCACCAGGCAGCGCTCTGCCGTTCATCGCGTTCCGGTTGTGCTGATGGCATACGCACGACCGCTCGCTCATTGCAATCGAGAATGAGATAGATGTCGGCGAACGGGTCTAGCTCGAATTCTTTGACCATCAGCCGTCCGTGACGGGCAGTACTGCGCCAGTGAATGCGGTTCAGGCTATCGCCGGGTTGATAATCACGGATCGTCGCAACATTGGGAGTCATCGTATGTGTGCGGATGAGGCTCGATGATCCACCGACCAGGTCGGCACCGGGCAGTCGAACATCGGGCAAGACCTCGGTAGGTGGATAGACGATGATCTCGCTACCACCGCCAATCAGGCGCGAGAAGCGGAAGAGGCCGAACGGATCGCTACTGATGATCCGGGTTGGGCCGAGTCTGAACCGTCCGCGATGAGTACATAGTGTGCGTGTTGTCCAGCGTGTTGTCTCGCGGCTACCCAGATAGGTGACGAAACCGGCTTCGTGGTTGGGGAGATCCGACTCGTCTTGTAGCTCAATCCACAGTTTGGGTAACCACCAGCGGTTACGAATCGTAATTCGTTCCCGCGTATATTCACCAACGCTGGCGCGGAGGCTGGAGTGTTCACGCTCGATGCTTAGGCCACGCAAATTGAGCCACGTCCAGACGAGCGCTACCAGAGGTAAACCGGCCAGAATGTAGCTCAGGTGGAAAAAGAGGCGTTGACCGGTGCTTTGAGCAGCCAGATAACTGGCACCAGCGAGTAGCAAGATTAAGAGTGGGCGGGTAACATTCATGTTGGAACCGTAAGCATTATGATACGTTTTATCGAATTGTAGCACAACGTGAGGTGGGAGTGGGGAATGGGGAATGGGGAATGGTGAGTGGGGAATGGTGAGTGGGGAATGGGTCAGTGATTGGTGAACTGTCGTTGCAGAACTCCACAAGGCGGTGACGGCAGTGGGGGCGCAGACCGACGGTCGGGCGGGGAAGGGTGCGGTGTGGTGACGGCAGTGGGGGCGCTGACCGACGGTCGGGCAGGAAAGGGTGCGGCAGCGAGCAGGCTGGAAACAATCTCCACGCTTGCTACAGCGGGCTGCGGGTTCGCAAATGCGGGGTAAGAGCGAGTATTGACGATCTTGCAAATAGTTTTTTATGTTATAATTGCGCATGCAACGAAATAGATGATTGAGCGACTTGAGGTGGTACATGAGCGGTCGGCGGGTTAGTGGTGTTCTCCTCCATCCTTCGGCGTTACCGGGCAGCGGAGGGATTGGCGATATTGGTGACATGGCGTACCGGTTTGTAGACTGGCTGGCAACGGCGAAGCAGCGACGCTGGCAAATTATGCCGCTTGGCCCAACCAGCTATGGTGACTCGCCGTATGCCGGTTTGTCGGCCCTGGCAGGGAATCCGTTGCTCATTTCACTTGAACAACTGGTGCGGATGGGATGGCTTGATGAGGGGGCGCTGGTTGGGGCACCGGGTAGCAACGGTGATTGGATCGACTACGGTGCGATCATTCCCTGGAAGCTGACTCGTTTAGAGTGGGCGTTTGCCCGTTTTCTCGCGCATGGTAGTGCAGAACAGCGGGCGGCATTTGCACGATTCTGTGACGAACAGCATGTGTGGTTAGACACATTTGCGCTCTTTGCGGCGCTGAAGGAAGCCTACCGGGGTGCGCCATGGAACCGCTGGGATGCAGCTCTGGCGCAACGTAAACCGACGGCTCTGGCAGAGGCTCGTCAGCGGCTGGCGGATCGCATTCGCTTTCAGCAATTCTTGCAATGGCTCTTTTTCAGCCAGTGGGCTACACTGCGCCGGTACGCGAATGAGCGTGGTATTCAGATTATCGGTGATCTGCCGATTTTTGTAGCGTTCGACAGTGCAGATGTCTGGGCCAATCCCGATATCTTCCACCTGGATGATGCAGGTAATCTAACCGTCGTTGCCGGTGTGCCACCAGACTACTTTAGTCCTACCGGTCAACGCTGGGGTAATCCGCTCTACCGCTGGGATCGGCTGGCGGAACGGCAGTATGACTGGTGGATTGAGCGATTTCGGGTGCTCTTGCAGTTGGTAGACATCGTGCGCATCGATCACTTCCGTGGGTTTGCAGCGTATTGGGAAGTGCCGGCGATGGCAGAAACGGCGCTCGAAGGGCGCTGGGTGCCCGGCCCTGGCGCAGCCCTCTTTAAAGCGGTGCAGTCCCGGTTGGGTTCGTTGCCGATCATCGCTGAGGATTTGGGACTGATTACGCCGGATGTTGAAGCGTTACGCCAACAACTTGGGTTTCCCGGCATGGCAGTTTTGCAATTTGCCTGGAGTGGAGACGCGACCGGCAGCTACTTACCGCACAACTATACCCGCGACCTCGTGGTGTATACCGGTACTCACGATAATGATACGACGGTTGGCTGGTGGTCAACGCTGGATGAACGTACTCGCCAGCACGTGCGGGATTATCTGGGTGCACGTGACGATCATATCGCGTGGGATTTTATTCGGGCGGCCTTGATGTCGGTCGCTGATACGGCCATTATTCCCATGCAAGATGTGTTGGGATTGGGTTCATGGGCACGGCTTAATCTGCCGGGCAGAGCGGAAGGTAATTGGGCGTGGCGCATGCGAAGCGACCAGCTCAATTTCGATCTGGCTCATCATCTGGCGTATCTGACCGGGTTGTACGGGCGGGTGTAGGGCGTCTGCCGGTTATATCAAATCTGGTAGAGTAGGGATCACGACACACCAGCTACCGATTACCTCGAAGGTGGTAGGGGTGCGGCATGCCGTACCCCTACGTCGCCAACACCCAATGGCGACTTGCTGATGGCATACCCGCTAACGCTTCTGCACGAGGCTCTCACCTGAACGATGATTATCTGTGAATGTCCGGTATTGTATTAGTGGCTGATGTTTTGGGAGCGTTAGCGGCGCGTGCTGTCAGAGGTGACATAATGCAAGAAGGGCGACATGTGTGTCGCCCTTCGCTGTTCTTCCGGTATCTGTTTGTGAAACCAGTTCTAGTCCAGATAGCTATGTAACCGCTGAACAACGTTGGGATGGCGCAGGCGACGCAACGCTTCGGCCTCGATCTGGCGGGTGCGTTCGCGCGTGATACCAAAGGTTGCCCCAACCTCTTCGAGGGTGCGGCGTTGACCATCAATCAGGCCGTAACGCAACTGGAGAATCTTGCGTTCACGTTCAGGCAACTCGTTCAGAGCAGCCGTTAGCTCAGCGTGGAGCATCTTCTGCTCGGCGATCTCCATTGGTGAGGCCACCGTCTCATCGGCCAGGGTTTCACTCACCCGACCTTCCTGCTCGTTGTTGAGCGGTTGTTCGAGCGAGATAGGCTGGGTTGAAGCGCGGATCAGCCGCTTGACTTTGCGCACACTCATATTGAGAGCATGAGCCAGCTCTTCGGCAGTTGGTTCGCGCTCTAGCTCCTGTTCGAGGCGATAGATGGCGCGGCGCAGATGCACAATCGACTCGCTGAGATGAACGGGGAGACGGATAAGACGGCTATGCTCGGCGATAGCCCTAGTTACGGCCTGACGGATCCACCAGGTGGCATACGTGCTGAAGCGATTACCCTTCGTGTAGTCGAACTTCTCGACTGCACGCATCAGGCCGATATTACCCTCTTGCACGAGATCCATGAAGGCCATCGGACTACCGATATACTTCTTCGCTACACTCACCACCAGGCGCAGATTAGCCTGAATCAGGCGCCGACGAGCCTCTTCACCGCGAGCCATTTCCATCTCCAAGCGCATCCGTTCGCGGTCGTCGGCGAAATCCTCGTTGCGTAGACGTTGCCGTGCCTCTTTACCGCGACTGTACTGCCAGGCCAACTCTACTTCCTCTTCGGCGGTAAGCAGCGGGACCTGCCCAATCTCTTGCAAATAAAGCTGTACTGAATCTTCTACTGGCTCAAAATCACCCTCACCCTCGAAGTCATCGAGTGACACCGGTTCTGCGACCTCGAGATCCTCTGGTTCGGGCTCAACATCGCCATCCCACTCAGCATCGAGTTCGGTGGCCTCCGCGGACAATTCCGGCTCCATTTCACTATCGGCGGCGTGCTTTTGAGGGAAGGCTTTCACGGCAGTACTCCTTCAATCTCCGTTGACGGCAACAACTCTGCGACCGTTATTTGCGAGGCGTTAATAATTCGCTATCTGGATATACGCCTCTTCAAAGATTTTGGATGAGTATATTTTCGATCTTTGCACAGGTTTTGTCAAGATCATGTACGGATTAATTTTGCACTCATTTTCGCGCATGGGCATCAATCGTCTGCCCACTCTGGCTTCGTGGTGGTAGGGCAGCCAGTTCAACCACCACCGGTCCAATCTCATCAGGGCTAAGCAGGCCGGTACGTACCTCTGGTACTGTTGTACGTACCATATGCGTATCGGCAAAGCCACCAGGATGCACGATATTGACATTAATCCCGAAGCGACGAAGGTCTTTGGCCATTACCCGGGCTAGACCGTCGACGCCAGCTTTGGCCGCATAGTAGGCGGCGAAACCGGGTACGGCGATGCGTTCAAGCGGTGCACCAATGACAATAATGTTGCCACCACCAGCTTCAATCATCTGGGGAATGACTGCACGAGCACTCAGGAACACTCCTTTGAGAAGCGTATCGATCACTGCATCCCACTGCTCTTCGCTGGTCTCCTGAATCGGGGCACGCAGACCAACACCGGCAGCAGCAACCAATACGCGGATAGGGCCAAAGTGGTCGTAAGCCTGAGCCACGGCCTGGTTTAGTTGCGCACTGTCACGCACATCAGCCGTCAGCCCAAAGCCAAGCTGGCCGCTTTCTTCAATAAGCCAGACCGTTTCGGCAACTTCATCGGCACTGCGGGCTAACACGGAAACCTGAGCGCCGGCACGGGCCAGCGCCAGCGCACTGGCTCGACCCAGACCACGGCTACCGCCGGTCACCAGGGCATGTATGCCGTTTAGCGTCATAACCCTTCTCCTTTTGTCAATACTTTGCAAATATTTTGCACCATATCATTGTTATACCACACTTTGCCGCAGCGAACGACACAATTACGGATAAAGTTGTATGAATGCAGCTCATTTATCACCGACAGGCCAGATGCTCGTGACGATCACGCATGAGGAAGCCGTGCTGCCGCGTGCCGAACCAGAACTTGTGCTGTAATGTGGTTAACGGTTCTGGAAATGATCTCGTTCATTACTGACAGATTCCAATCGTGACGGGCACACACAGTATCCCCGTGACCGGTAGAGTCAATGGCGTGACCGCGCCGGATTGTGAGCATGGCCGGTGCGATAGCGTGGTTGCCGCTCTCCACACTCTGCGACACGCGCATGACGAGTGAGCAAGGTAACCAAGCCAGCAAGTTATTGCACCGGAGATGTTAGTTAGCACTCCTCGCTTCCAAACCGGCGTACTACGAGCAAGATATACTGGCTTTGGTGACGAGCAAGCGTGCGTGAACCTATGCGATGGTCGGGTAGCACGGCAGCACAGCTTAATGAAATAAGTTCTATGCGGCACGTGCATTACGGAGTGTAGATGGTACAGCTTTATCAGTTCATATCAGGTGGATTATAATGCACGCGTATTCTCAGAGGTTCTGATGCACGTTAGCGAGAGTAAAGCAATGCTGGATACTTTACCGTTGCCGACCGTCTATGCACCTAATGAAGGGTCCGTGCAGTGTAATCGTTTATGGCTGGAGTTGAATGATGGCAGAGAAGTTGCGGGAGACCTGGTGGAAGCCTGTGCGCAGATTATGGCCTGGAACGAGTCTGAGGTTGCAGCAGCCAGGCAATGGATTGCAACACTCTCTGCCGAGGATCCGCCACTGCAATTGGCAGCGCCGTTGCGACGTGATCCGACACGTCACGTTCAAGTCATGATCCGGCGCAGTGAGTCCGCATTGACTGCTCAGGTTGTAGAAGTGACAGCGCTGTTAACTGCGCAACGTGCAGCACAGCATCAGCTTGATGTGATTTTAAGCGCACTGGACAGTCTGGAAGAGGGCTTTCTGCTACTCGACAAAGAGGATCGGATCGTCCTCTGCAATCGGCGCTATCGCGAATTGTATGTCATCAGTGCCGATCTGATAACGCCTGGCCGTCCGTTTGCCGAAATGATCCGCATTGGTGCAGAGCGGGGACAATACGCTGAAGCGATCGGGCGGGTTGACGAGTGGGTTGCGGAGCGGTTGCGGAAACATACCGCACTCGAACCGGTTGAACAACACCTTGCCGATGGGCGTTGGATTCGGATTGTTGAGCGCCGGACGGCCGATGGGGGGATCGTTGGATTGCGAATTGACATCACTGAATTGAAAAAGGCAGAGGAGCTGCGTCGGCAACTGGCGGTGCGTGAAGAGGTTATTGCAACGCAGACGGCATTGCTGGCCGAGCTGTCGACGCCCTTGCTCGAAGTTGCCACACGAGTACTTCTGGCGCCGATGGTCGGTGCATTCGACAGTGCGCGGGCGGCAACGTTAATCGAGTCGCTTTTACAGGCGGTGCAGCGCCGACAGACACGCATTGTTGTGCTCGATGTGACCGGGGTACCGATAATTGATACTCAGGTTGCGCATGCTATTTTGCAATGTGCAACGTCGTTGCGCTTGCTCGGTGCACAGTTGGTGATCACCGGGATTCGTCCTGATGTTGCGCAGACGCTGGTTGCACTTGGGGTTGATCTAAGCACGATTGTGACTCGTGCTGATCTTCGTGATGGAGTGCAGTATGCGTTGTCACACAGTAGGTGAGGTGTTGCATACCCGGGATGTCACGAGCTGCAGGTGGGCACATTGGGTGTGGTAGTGTTTCCATACGGTATATGTGCTCTGGATGGTTGATAGTTGGTGAGTGTCTCTTCCATGCCGACACCGTTGTCGGGTTATGCAGCGCAGCAGTTGGTGTTAGAGCAGAACTTCTCTACTTGAGCACCCTGACTGGTTACTTTTCAGCAGGCCAGAGCGCCACTTTATAATAATCCTTACTGGAAGTGACATTCGTGTCCGTAACTGTGCTGATATTTCCGTAGCACACCCCTACTCCATGGATGCCAGACTTAACACTGATACGCGGCGCCGTGCTGAATCCGTTTTCCGGCGACCATACCATCAGGCGTCCCGATGGTACGTCGATGCTTGCTTTGACAACGTGATCATACTCGTCAAATGCGTCTATCGGTCTTCTATCGAGTACCTGGACGATGACCCGTGTTTCACCGCCATAACGCACGGTTCCGATACTCATCAGGCATCTATTGAACGCAAGCAGGCCATTCACCTGGCTCGTATCCCAGATCGTACTGGTATCAGCACCACATTCCTCGTCTTCCACATAAAACTGAAAGTGGTCGGTGATAATAGTGTACTCGTACTGCATAGACGCTTCACAGCATACTGGTATACCACGACGAGCAGGTGATTGGCTATTGGGATTCATGATGCTACCGGTCCACAGCGGTAGCCTGTGGGTCGGCCAGCGTGCGGATGGCTTGAACAGCATCTCACGCCATCCAACCATCATCAATCGCTTTCAGCAGTAGAAGCACTGGCAGTAGCGGCAGATGCCCCGTCGGGTCAGTGTATTTCAGTGGGTTGTTCAGCGCATCGGCGGAGCGCTTCAGGTCCTGTGGCGTGGTGGGCACACCGCCGCGCTGCACCACCGTTGCCTGTCAGGTGTGTCGCCTCGAGCGCACCGCACCCTAAGGCCCCATCGTTGGCTCCTCCACCCATACCATGTGAGGTTTATCGCGACCGGCCAGGTCGGCCAGCATTCCGGTCCAGGTCGTCCGGGATCGTGTTGAACTCCAGGCAAATGAGGCGCCCCCGGGACCGCTTGATCTCGGCAATCACCGCCTGTCGGATGGCCCGCCAGCACCATTGTCCGCTGCGTGGGTGTCAGCTCTGCCTACGGGATATAGATAGGCTTGACCCGCGTGCCATCCTTCAGCACCAGGGTGTGGGTCAGTATCCGATCCAGGTAGGCCTGCAGCTACTCATCGGTGGTGGTGTTCTGGGGAGCAGGGATCGGCGTGAGGCTGGGGACGACGAGCGGCGCCCAGCAGTTGACATACCGCCCATGGCAAGCGCAGTAGGCGATGACCGCCTGGCGCATGGTATTGGCCTCCGCCTCGCTGGGAGCCACGAAGGTGGGCGAGAGCTGATGGAACACACCGCCGTCGGGCAGGAGCTCGGTCTTGTAGCCAGGCAGACTCGGCAGGAAGTCCCGGCCGTATTTCGCCACATACGCCGGGCCGAAGAAGTTGACCAAGGCGATGTGGTTGAGGCTCAGTTTAAGGGCATCTTTGGGGTCAACCTCATTATCGCCGTCCACAAACCCCAGCCCCAGCCGAACCATGGGATAGAGCGCCTGCCCCAGTTCCACCAGCCGTTGCGCCAGCGGTTCGGTAAAATGCTGTTGGTCCTCAAACAGCACCTTTCTGACAACAAAAAATTGGTTGCGCTGCTGCTTGGAATCGAACTGGTCGATGCCGAAATACGGAGATATATCGGGAAGTTCTGCGAAACGGATGTGGAAGGATACTCCCCACTCAGCGAAGGGGCGTATGTCTTCCTGCTTCCATGACTGCACAACGGACAATCATTCCTCGGGCAGAATAGGGCGGTCTTCCGCTGCGGTCCAGAACACAGCACCGTGACGTGCCGTCTCCTCCATTAGCGCCACGATGTCTGTTGCTGTCGTCGTTTGCACGTGAAAGAACCGTAGCTTAACATCTCGTCCTTAACGCTCCCTCACGCTCAATCCACATCCACCAGGTACATGTGATTCCATGGGATGTTGACACCTTACTCTTTGCAGCCGTTGGAACAAGTAGTCCAGAAACGCCTCGGTGATCGGATTGGTCTTCGTCCGGATGCTGTCGGGATCATCATACCGGGAATGATACCACACCCACCCGCCGGCGTCAGGCGCTTGGCCGGTATCCGCGCGATTCGTTGCCGTCATCGGGGCGTGGCCAGCCTGGACTGTCACTACCCGCAGCGCTCCCCCACGGGTCGTCGTCCTGCTGGATGGCTGTCCCCTGCGGATCCGCACGGCCATGCGCGACCATATCCCGCCGGCTGCGATACTCCGTGCCCGAATGGTCAGAGTCGGACTGCGGGTTGGAATATCAAACATACGGGCGCAGATCAGGCGATCGTCTGGATACCATGGCGACTCGTTGCAGATTTGCCCGTCAGAAAGAGCAACTTCCTGTAGCTGTCGCACCTGATTGCCCCAAGCTCAAATAAAGTGCAGACACTTATAACTATGCACTAAAAGATTTGGGCTGTTGCCGTAGGAGCAACATGATGTCGTCTTCGATCTGCGATGGCAGATCGGTTGGGGCGTACCGGCGGTATGGTTTGCCATTGCGATCAACCAGGAATTTAGTAAAGTTCCATTTGATCGCTGTGCTGCCAAACAGACCGGGTAGTTGGGTCTTCAAATAGGTAAACAACGGGTGTTCGTTCGGTCCGTTAACATCAATTTTGGCAAAGAGGGGGAAGGTCACCTGATATGTACGCTCACAAAATTCGGCAATTGCTTCATTATTGCGTGGTTCCTGCATAAACTGGTTGCTTGGAAAGCCCAATACTGTGAAGCCCTGATCTCGATAACGGCGATAAAGCTGTTCGAGACCGGCGTATTGAGGAGCCAGACCACACATGCTGGCTACATTAACAATCAGCAACACCTGATCGCGAAAGTCGGCCAGTGATTGGGTTGAACCGTCAATTCGTCGGGCGGAGAACTGATAGATAGTCATAGATGTATTCCTTTAAGATTATTTAAATATTTATGATGGTGCTTGTATTGTCATTATTATTGTACTACCAAAATGCGTGGATTACGGACGAGAATGACGCCGATTGCAGGTATGGACGAAACGCAACAAGCCTCCGTGATGAACGTGGTGTGCACGATCACAGTGATTGGGGGTATGGACGAAGCGCAACAAGCCTCCGTGATGAACGTGGTGTGCACGATCACAGTGATTGGGG
>NZ_DAOUBI010000123.1:0-7465 GCF_034432675.1 Chloroflexus sp.
ATCCGCGTGTGGCGTCGTTTGGAGTGCGGCAGCCATGCTGCCGCGCCAGCCGTGCTCACAATCTGGCGCGTGCAACGTCGTTGACCCGGCTGGTCATGCGGAGGCCGGGTGTGCTCGTCACGAACATGGGATCGAGCGGCAATGAATAAGATACCTTCTCGTAGATGTTTTTTGAAATAGGTTCTATTTGATGGCCTTTCATTGGTGTTCAAAATCAAGTTATATCTACCAAATATCATCCATATAAATCTGTGCGAGACGACGCAAAATTGCGCCAGAAGGTTGTGGTATACTACCTCTCAAACAAAAGCACAGTGTGATGCCAGCAGGCCACGATGTCGATGAATGATCCTGGCAAATGGGGGTGAAGTGTTGCGATATGCGGTGGGCTTTCACCGACTGTCGTACCGCAATTCGCGTTACTCATTACTGGGTTATAACCAGTTGGCAGGAGTGTTCAGGTGAGCGACTCGATCGCAATTGAACTCCGTGACGTTGTCAAGCGATTTGGCGATGTCGTGGCCGTCGATCACGTTAATCTGCAAATTCGTGACGGCGAGTTTTTCTCTTTGTTAGGGCCAAGCGGTTGTGGCAAGACATCGAGTCTGCGCATGATCGCCGGGTTTGAATTGCCAACCGCTGGTAGTATCCTCATTCACGGTCGTGAAATGGGTATTACGCCACCACACCTGCGACCGGTGAATACGGTGTTTCAATCGTATGCCCTCTTTCCACACATGACCGTTGCGCAAAATGTTGCCTTTGGCCTCGAAATGCGCAAAACGCCGAAGGCCGAGATTGCCCATCGTGTTCGGGAAGCGCTTGAACTGGTGCGCCTGACCGGCCTGGAAGAACGGCGACCGCGCCAGCTTTCCGGTGGTCAACAACAGCGGGTTGCGCTGGCGCGTGCACTCGTCAACCATCCCGAAGTTTTGTTGCTTGATGAGCCACTCGGTGCGCTTGACCAAAAATTGCGCAAAGAGATGCAACTCGAGCTGAAGAGCCTTCAGGCCCGGGTGGGTATCACCTTCGTGTTTGTAACCCACGACCAAGAAGAAGCTTTGACGATGTCGGATCGCATTGCGGTCATGAACAAGGGCAAAATTCTGCAAGTGGGAACACCAACTGAGATTTACGAGCGGCCAAATTGCCGTTTCGTTGCCGACTTTATCGGCGAGACCAACTTTATCGATGGCGTGGTGATCGGGCGTGATGGCAATTACACGGTGTTGGAGACGCCAGAGGGTTTACGTTTTCGTGGTCTGGCCTCTCGTCCATTGAGTGAAGGGACAGCGGTCACCTATTCGATCCGGCCCGAAAAAGTACGTTTACTGGCTGCCAACGGTGAGTTACCGCCAGATGGTCTCGCCGGTACAGTGATGAGTGTCAATTATATCGGTAGTGATACGCGGATTACGGTTCGCATTAACGAGCGCCGCACGATTGACATCTGGGAACAAAATACCCGCTCGACGCTTGACCGTGATGAATACTGGCAGCCGGGTGAAGCCGCTATCATTGTCTGTCCACCCGACAATGCATTGGTGCTCAGTGAATAGGAGGGCGCAATGACCATGCTTCAACAGCAACAACAGCGTCGCGACCGTGTCCGGCTCTTGTTGCTGCTCTCTCCTGGTCTGCTCTGGCTCTTGCTCTTCTTCGCGTTTCCGTTGGTCATTATTCTTGTCTACAGCTTTATGACCAACGATGCATTGGGGCGGGTCGTCTATCAACCAACGCTCGATAACTACATTACGATCTTTACGCAGAGCCTGTATGTCAACGCTTACTGGCGCTCGATCTGGACTAGTGTCCTGACGACGGTGATTTGCCTGTTGATCGGCTATCCGCTGGCGCTCTTCATTGCCCGCAGTCCGCAACAATGGCGTATGCCGCTGCTGATGCTGATTCTGATTCCATTTTGGACTAACTTTCTGGTACGTATCTATGCCTGGCAGATTATTCTGGCTAACAACGGGATCATCAACGGCTTCCTTGAAATCATCGGGGTCGGTCGGCTCCCTTTGCTTAACAATGAAGGTGCTACGCTCCTCGGCCTGATCTACGGTGAATTACCGTTTATGGTGTTGCCACTCTATGCCGCACTTGATCGTTTCGATTTCACGCTGATGGAAGCTGCTGCCGATCTCGGTGCAAACAAGGTGCAAGCTTTTCTGCGCGTTATGCTGCCAATGACGATGCCGGGGATTGTGGCCGGATCGGTGCTAGTCTTCATTCCAACCCTCGGTCAGTTCGTCGTCTCTGAACTCCTCGGCGGGGCTAAGGTTGACTACCTGGGTAATCTGATTCAGCGGCTCTTCCTGCGGGCAAATCCGATTAACTGGCCACTCGGCTCAGCAATGGCTGTACTGATGATGATCGTGCTGCTGGTGCTGATTATGATGTACTTCCGCGCAACAACGGAGGAAGAGCGATGATCAAGACAGCACCCGCTTCAACCACGCTGGCCCGTACACGAGGTGCGTTTGCTGAGGGGCGCCTGACGTGGAGCGGTGTGGGATTGACGATCTTCTCAATCCTGGTCTATCTGTTCCTGTATGCACCGATTGTCATTCTGGTCATCTTTTCCTTCACCCGCGATGAGTTTGGCGTGCGTTGGACAGGCTTTACGTTTGACTGGTATATCCGTCTGTTTAACAATCCACGTATGATGGGGGCCGCCTGGAACACCTTAGTCGTGGCCAGTGTGTCAACGGTTGTGTCAACGATTATCGGCACGTTGCTGGCAATGGCGATGGAGCGGTACCGGTTTCGGGGGCGGGGGGCGATGGAAGGGTTGATTTATCTCCCGATTGTGGTGCCCGAAATCGTGATGGCGGTAGCCCTACTGGCTTTCTCGGCAATTGCCTTTGATCTGATTAAGATGGTGACTGGCGAGACGCTACGGCGTAACCTCACCACGGTCACGATTGGCCACATCGCCTTCAGCATCTCGTTCGTTGTGGTTGTTGTGCGTACCAGCCTCAAAAATTTTGACCGTCGGCTCGAAGAAGCAGCAGCCGATTTAGGGGCCGATAACTGGAATATTTTCTGGCGCATTACCTTTCCATTGATCTTGCCCGGTATCGTTGGTGGTGCTTTGCTGGCCTTTACCCTCTCGCTCGACGACTTCATCATTTCGCTGTTCCTCTCTGGGCCGGGAACTTCCCTCCTACCGGTGGAAGTGTATAACCGTGTGCGACGAGCAGTGACGCCAGAAATTAACGCTATTTCTACCCTGATGCTGCTGTTGTCGATGGTGCTGGTTGCACTGTCGCAACTTTTGCAGCGACGACGATAGGTTTGGATACACAGTAGTGAGGGAGGTCGAGGATGCAGATACTTCGATTGATGGTACTGGTATTGCTTCTGGTACTGACAGCATGTGGTGGCGGTGATGCAACCACCGGTCCCGGTAACGAATACGGTACCGGCAGCGGTGATACAACGCAGACAACCGGTGATGGTGTTAATCGCAGCAAATTGGCAGATACGCTCTACTTCTACAACTGGTCAGATTATATCGATCCGGCAATCCTCGATCAGTTCAAAGCCGAGTATGGCGTCGAAGTCGTGGTTGACACCTACGACAGCAACGAAGACATGCTGGCCAAAGTGCGGGCCGGTAATTCGGGGTACGATATTGTCGTTCCCTCGGATTATGCAGTGCAGATCATGGTAGCAGAGGGATTAGCTGCACCGATAGACAAGTCATTGCTCACCAATCTGGTGCATATCGATCCCAACCTGCTCGATCAGTACTTCGACAAGGGAAATGTCTATTCCGTGCCGTACATGTATGGCATTACCGGCATTGCCTACAACACAAAGTTCTTCCCGAATGGGATTGATAGCTGGGCTGCGATCTTTGAACCCGATCAGATTGCTCAGTTTGCCGGCAAATTTAGCATGCTCGATGATGCACGTGAGACACCGGGGGCGGCGCTACGCTACATTGGTCAGTCACTCAATTCCACCGATCCGGCAGCATTAGAGCGGATCAAGGAGATCCTTCTGACCCAGAAGCAATATCTGGCTGCCTACAACAGTTCTGACGTGAACCGCAAACTTGCTAGCGAGGAATATGTGATGGCCCATGCCTGGAGCGGAACGGCTATGCAGGCGCGCAATGGGTTGGGTGATGAGTTCAGCGGTAATCCGAACATCGCCTTTGTGATCCCCAAAGAGGGTGGCATGATCTGGATGGACAATCTCGTTATCCTCAAGGACTCGCCCAATGCCTATACGGCCCAAGTCTTCATCAATTTTCTCATGCGACCGGAAATCTCCGCTCAAAATACCGAGTATGTCGGCTATCTGACCCCCAATAAAGATGCGCTGCCACTCATTTCCGCCGAGGTGCGTGAATTGTACGCGCAAGGCTTTGCCCCCGATGACGCGATGTATCAGCGCCTTGAGTGGGCGGTGCGCAATGAGGGCACCACTGCCTTCGATGATCTGTGGACTGAGATCAAGGGTGAATAGGCAGTACGAACACGTCTGATCGCAGGAGAGGGGTATGCCAGTACATACCCCTCTCTGATTCTTCAGGGCTTTGTCTGTGCTTCAGGCCCCTGGTTTACATCCATGCAGGCGATGGCGCGGGGGATGTCGTTTACACCTCTCCAATCGGTGTTCTCTGTGAGAAATAAACCTGCTCTCCCTGTTCCACTTTTTTCATCACATACGTTTATTACAACGACGGTAACATGTACGGTCGGTCTGTGGTATCCTACACCTATTCGCAGGTCACAGGCGTGTAGAGGAGGAAGGCATGGAGATCCGCGACCGCTCCGACCACGATCCGGTTGCTGATTTGCTATTGGTTGATGCGTATATGCGTTGGGCATTACTGGCAGCCGAAGAGGTGATCGGGCGCAACGGTCTGGCCGTCGTACTACGACAAGCCGGCTTAAGCCATCTGATCGGCAATTACCCGCCGGAGCAACTGAAAGCCACGACCGGTCTGACATTTTATCACTATGCATCACTCAATGCCGGCCTGATCAATTTTTTTGGTCGTTCGGCGCGTAGTATGGCGTTGCGGATCGGGCGGCAGACCGCGCGTCTGGCCATCGCAAACCAGAGTGCCTTATTTGGGACGGCTGCCCTGATTGCGTCAAAGGTCTTGCCCTTTGCTACTCAGGTGAAACTGGGGCTGTCGGCAATGCAGGCCGGTTTACGTCGCCTGAGTCAAGCCGTGAATCAAGATCGCCGGCTGGCGTTGGAGGATAGGGGGGAAGCCTGGGCCTATATTGACTACACCTGCTCGATGTCGGCTGGGAAGCAGGCCGATGAACCTATCGGTTATATTCAGTGTGGTGTATTACAAGAGGCTCTACACTGGCAAACCGGTCGTGAATTTGCCGTAGAACAGATCGCCTGTCGTTCAATGGGTGCGCCGGCGTCGATCTGGCTGGTCTCGAAGACGCCGACGCTGCCGTACAACTGATGTGTAAAGGAGGGCCGTATGGCCGACCTGACTCCTGATCAGATTTTTGACCTTCTCAACCGACCTGGCCCGTTGTGGCTGGTGGGGGCGAATTTGAATGGTGCGAACCTGAGTGCAGCTAATCTGAGCAATGCCAACTTAAGTGAAGCCCAATTGAGCCGTACCCGCCTCACCGATGCCAACCTGTACCGGGCCGATTTGAGTGTGTGTGAGTTGGGTGGTGCCAATCTGAGCTGGGCCAATCTGCGTGAAGCGCGATTGAATTGGGCACAACTGGTGCGTGCCGATTTGAGTGATGCTGATTTGCGTAAGGCCGATCTGAGCTGGGCTAACCTGGAATTTGCGTCGCTGGTTGGCGCTAATCTGCGCGGTGCTAATTTAAGTGCTGCCGACTTCAGTGGAGCCAATCTGTACGGGGCAAATCTTAGCCTGTGCAATCTCAGTGGTGCCGATCTGCGCGATACGGTCATGATTGGGGCAAATCTGAGCGAAGCACAACTGCGCGAGGCACAACTGGTGAATTTGAGTGGCGCAAATCTGAGTGGTGCTATCCTGATTCGGGTGAGCCTCAATGGCGCCAACGGCAAAGGGGCCAATCTGGCGAATGCCAATTTGATGCACGCCAATCTGCGTGAGGCGACCTTCGACGAGGCAAACTTTATCGGTGCCAATCTCAGCGAAGCCAATTTAGGCGAAGCCAGTCTGTGTAATGCCGATTTCAGCGAGGCAAACCTTAGCGGTATTTACCTCAGCGGCGCTAATCTCCGCGGGGCGATCTTCACGTGGGCCAATCTGTCTCGTGCGAACCTGAGTGGGGCCAATCTGCGTGGCGCGAACCTGCGTGGCGCGAACCTGCGTGAAGCAAGTCTGGCCGACGCCGATTTGACCGAGGCCGATCTGACTGATGCTGATCTGACCGATTGTGATCTGACCGGTGCGAAGGGGGTGGCGGGATTGTAGTCAGAGAATCGTTGCAAGAGTTACCAATTTGCTGTGCCATGGGCTATCAAACCTCGCGAGCCAATCATGTGCTGGACATAGAGTACGGATGACTGTGCTCGCGGGTTTGCTTTTTCTAACTATGCTACTCGTATGGACCCAGAAAGCGTTCCCTATTAAAATAAATAATATGATCTGGATACTCTGCTATCCAGACTTCCGTTACCCAGGCGATTTCTTGAAGATACTTTTTCATTACTTTTCGTGTAGGAAATGCTGTTACAAACACTAAAGGAGATTTACTAGCTCTAAACAGATCTTTGAGTTCGTTATGGCGTTTCATGTTGATCGGGCCATGACTGGTCAATGCTTCGATGAGAACAAGCCAGTTTTGATCTGGTACATGGATAATCACATCTGGCATCTTGCTGTGCTCATTCACATAAACACCCAATTGTTCAAAATATGTTCGCTCAAATAGCTTGAACTTGTCACCGGCGTCGCCCACGTATATGACAACTCACCCCGGTGTAAAACGCGGACAGAAATCCTCGATAATCTGCTTAATGAGCGTATTTTGTCCTCCTGCGGTTATGTTGATTTCGCTACCATCCGGCAATCGTACAGGGATTAATGCCTGAGACCGTTCCCTTTCGCGCAGGCGTTGCAGTCCCTGTGCAGTCGCCAGATAGTTTCTCAGCTTGCTTTCCCATGCATCTGTACCAAATGACTTGATTAATGCCAGAAGGTTGGATTCCATCTGATAACGTGTCTTGGGACTGTTGATAGGTCTATCCGGGTTGTCTGGATTAGGAATGACGAGATTCATCTGCACAAACTGATGAATGGTCTGGCGACACACAGTTTCGCGCGTGTTTGGGGCATACGTGATACCGAATTGATCTCGGAAGTAATTCATCATTTCTGTTATGCCATACAAAGGAGCAGATGCATCTGCCCAATCGCTGTCTGGTCTGACGTTTGCGAGTGCAAGCAATGTAAGGGCAGAATGCTCTGTTGCAACCATTGATTAAATGTGGTAACAATGGCTTCTGCACCCGCGAGCAAGCCGTT
>NZ_DAOUBI010000124.1:0-16139 GCF_034432675.1 Chloroflexus sp.
CGTGACCAGGATGGGGAACGGTATGCCACGCGCCGGATCGCAAATACGGCTGGCGCGGCAGCATAGCTGCCGCACTCCAAACCGTACGCCACGGGTAATGGTGGTCGGCAATGGTAGCTACCCTGACACGTGATCCCACTGGGCGCAGCGCTGCGGGGTAGCCGCTGCAACCTCCACGTGATCGCAAGCGCGGCTGGCGCGGCAGCATGGCTGCCGCACTCCACACCGCGCGCCACGGGTAATGGTGGTCGGCAACGGTATCGACCCTGACACGTGATCCCACTGGGCGCGGAGCTGTGGGGTACCCGCTGCAACCTCCACATGATCGCGAGCGCGGCTGGCGCGGCAGCATGGCTGCCGCACGCCAAACGTCGCGCCACGCGCATGACGAGCGGGTACGGCAACCAATCCGGCATGTGATAGTACCGGCGATGGTCGGTAGCACTTCTCGCCGCGATACCAGCAGACTGAGTGCAAGATGTATTGTCGTTGGCCGTTGACAGGCGTGCATGCGCCTGGGTGACCGTCTGGGAGCACAACCGCACAGCTTTTACGTTCTGAATAAGTGGCACCCGGTTACTCCAGCAACGTTCTATGGTATAGTATCTCCTGCTATGGAAGAATCAACCAATGGACGCATCGTTGCGGCATTACACGACTTTCAGCGCTTGCGCTGGCGTGCCGATATTGAGCATCTGCTGGCCCGTTTGCAAGGCCGGTCAGACGATTTGTTGCCGTTTGAAGAGGTGCGTCAACGTGTACACGCGAAACTGGCCGGTGAACGCCAACTGCGCGAGATTCCACTCAATGCGATTGTCGGCAGTGTTGGTCGTTATCACGACTTCAATCGCAGTTTTTTGCCACGCCGCGACGATGACTGGCAACGCTGGTCGCGGGTGATGGCAGCCGTTGACAGTTTGCACGGCTGGCCACCGATTGAAGTCTACCAGATTGGCAACGCCTACTTCGTTATCGATGGTAATCACCGCGTCTCTGTTGCCCGTCAGATGGGGATGGATCACATCCAGGCGTATGTTGTGCCATTGAAGGCACGAGCACCAGTTGACCCGTCGATGACTCTGGAAGAGATCATTATTGCCGGTGAATACGCCGATTTTCTCGAAGCGACACGCCTCGATGAATTACGACCCGGCTGTGATTTGCGGGTCACGGTTGCAGGTCAGTACGATAAATTACACCAGCAGATCGAGCACATTCGGCAACGACTCACGACAGCCGATCACACACCATCGCTCTCTGAAGCGGCGTGCGTCTGGTACGATCAGGTCTATCGGCCAATAGCCGATCTGATCCACGAGCGTGGTCTGCTGCGCGATTTTCCCCAACGCAGCACCACCGACCTCTATCTCTGGCTCTGCGATCACCGCGATGAGCTGAGCAAGCAGTTGGGCTGGGACATTAGCCTTACTCAGGCAATCGAAGACCTGACAGAGGCACCAGGACGGGCTGAGCAACTGCTTGACCGGATGATTCCCGACAACCTCGAACCGGCGGTTCCAGCCGGTGTCTGGCGACGAAACCGTACTCTTGATCCGGCATCCTGGCTCTTTCGCGAGGTGCTGGTGCCGGTAAACGGCACGCCGGATGGGTGGCAGGTTCTTGAACAGATTCTGGCCTGGGCAAAACGCGAACTGATACGACCGCTCGGTATCCACGTGGTACGCAGTGTCAATCAACGCAATTCAGTAGCCGCTCAGGCGGTAGCCCGTGAGTTTATCGAACGCTGCGCTGCTGCCGGTGTCCACGGCGAGTGTGCAATTGACGTTGGTACTATCGACCGAATCATCCGCGATCGTGCCCGCCTGGTCGATCTGGTAGCGATTCAGGTCAATCACCCACCCGGACGCTCGCCACTGGCCAGGTTGACGTCTGGTCTGCGCACTATTCTCCGCTGCTCGGTACGCCCGGTCTTAACGGTGCCGCGTGCGGTAGAGCATATTGAGCGACTGTTACTGGCGTATGATGGTAGTCGCAAAGCTGAAGAAGCGTTGTACCTGGCCACGTACCTGGCCGCACGCTGGCAATTGTCACTCAATGTGGTCACCGTCCTCGAAGGGAAAGCTGAAGCGGAACAGGTGCGATTACGGGCATTTCGCTATCTCGAACGGTATAACATTGCCGCCGGTTATATCCTCGAACGGGGTGAACCGGCGGCAGCGATTATCCATGCTGCCGAGCAGACCCGCAGTGATCTGGTGGTGATGGGAGGCTACGGTCATCGCGATCCGTTAAGTGATCTGGTGATCGGCTCGACCACCGAAGCTCTGCTGCGCAGCCGTCGGCTACCGACAATTATCTGCCAGTAAAATTCGTGCGCACCTTTTGGCATCTCTCAACGGTATATATAGTAGAGCCGTCATTTCAGCACGAGGGATGCATGATCTCACTACGAATCCACGAACAACCGCTCCACGATCAACCACGAGAGCGGCTGGCCCGGCAGGGGGCAGGAGCGTTGAGCGACGCCGAATTACTGGCTATCCTGTTGCGGGTTGGCACCAACGGTACCAACGTCTTACAGTTGGCGCAACAACTGCTTGCAGAAAGTGGTGGGCTGCAAGGACTACAGCGCCTGAACTTTCAAGAGCTTTGTCGGCTGCACGGAATGGGGGTGAGTAAAGCGGCCACCGTCAAAGCCGCGCTTGAGATCGGGCGTCGTCTGGCCAGAAGCGCTATCGAGGAGCGGTTTCCCATCCGCTCACCGGCTGATGTGGCAACATTGCTGTTGGTTGAAATGAGTCATCTCGATCAGGAGCATCTGCGCACGATCTTACTCGACACCAAAAATCGGGTACAGCAGATCACCACGGTGTATATTGGCAGCCTCAACTCGGCAAATGTGCGCATCGGCGAGGTGTTCAAAGAGGCGGTGCGGCGTAACAGCGCTGCTATCATCGTTGTCCACAACCATCCATCAGGCGAACCGACACCGTCTATGGAAGATATCGAGATCACCAGGCAATTAGTTTCCGCTGGTCGCCTGCTGGATATTGAGGTGGTCGATCACCTGATTATCGGCAATGGCCGCTACGTCAGTTTGCGCGAACGAGGTCTGGGGTTCGAGTAGGCACAGGGGTGCGACACCGGTATATGAGGTCGCACCCTGTAATCTAGCTTAATGCTGGATGGCGACGATGTTGAAATATCGTATCGACACTCACACCGCTATGGATGCGCTGGATGACTTCAGCAATCAACGTACTGACCGAGAGGATTGTCAGGCCGGGCCAGCGTCGTTCCGGAGCAACCGGTAATGTATCGGTCACCACAACCTCGCGGATCGGACTTGCCCGCAGGCGCTCGATAGCATTCCCGGCAAACACCGGGTGGACGCAGCAGGCATAAATCTCGCTCGCGCCCTCCTTTTCGAGCAACTGCACGACTTCGAGGATCGAGCTACCGGTGGCAATCTCGTCGTCTACAATCAGACAACGCTTGCCGCGTACATCACCGATCAGATTCAGAATTTCCGGAACGGTGAGTGAACCGTCTTTCCGATCAAAATGTTGCAGCCGGCGCTTTTCAGCAATCGCCAGCGGCGCATTCAGGGCTTCGGCGAAGTTGCGGGCACGTTTGGCAAAGCCAACATCGGGCGAGACGACAATCAGATCGTTCCAGCCCTTATCGGCAAAATAGCGCACCAGCAGATTCATGGCTGTCAGTTCATCCATCGGGATCGAGAAAAAGCCCTGAATCTGCCCGGCGTGCAGGTCAATCGTCATCACCTGATGTGCGCCGGCAACCTGGATCATATCAGCCAGCAAGCGGGCAGTAATCGGTACGCGGGGCTGGTCTTTCTTATCAGTACGCCCGTAAGCGTAATAAGGAATGACAGCGGTAATCCGCCCGGCAGAGGCACGCTTACAGGCATCGAGTAAAATCAGCAATTCCATAATCCGATCACTGAGATCGGGCATTGACAGTGATTGAATAACGAAGACATCCTTTTCACGTACACTTTCATTAAGCCTGACAAAGATATTCTCATTGCTAAACTTCACAATGGTAACATCACCCAGCGGAACGCCAAGGCGCTCACTGATGGCCCTGGCCAGTGGTAGATTACCATTGCCGGCAAAAATCCGCATCTCGTCGAAGCGGCTTCCCATTCCTTCCTCCTTAGCCTGCGAGGTACCGTTCAAACAACGCCTGAGTCGATTGCAAACATCGCCAACAGCTCAGTCCGCAACAACCGCCAGCCTACTGGTAATCCATCAGGAGCCGGCACATCATCGTATGCGATATGCAACGCACTCAATCCCGACTGTTGCAGGAGAACTGCCAGTGCACGTGCTGGTGAAATGGTTAGCAACCGCGGTGAACGTGACAGCCCGGTGCGTTGAGCAAAACCGACTGCAGCGTCGGCACTAAGAAACGCGAGTAGCAGCCGTGGCCGGGCAGGCGGTATTGTATCAGGGCCAGGAGGCGCCAATGAACGCGCTGCCGAACCGGCAGAACGATAGACATACAGCATCTGCACTGGTTGTTGACCATCGGCGATGAGCCGGTGGCGGAACAATTCTAACACATACGCAACCTGGCTCGATTCGCCACCCACCTGCCGCACGACAGCCGCCAGAATAGCCAGATCGAGTTGTGCTGACGCCATACCTGCTCTGTTCCCGCTCGTAGAGGTATTACGGTACCGGTGTCGGACGAGGTTGCACAGTCTGTGGCCGCGGCTCACCAAAGTAGAGGGTCGAACCCAAGAGACCTAATTGCACCACATAGGGTGTACCGGCAGCTTCAGGATGCAGCTCAAAACGGGCACGCTCGAAATACTGGACCCGAAACGCCCGACCATCTGGTTGCACCTCGTCGAATTCAGCGCTGATAGGATACCCGAACGACATCAGACCGCCGTTCTCTTCCCAGAACTCAAGGAAGAGACCACCAACACCAAAGCCGGTTTCGGGAAAATAGCGTAAATCTGGACGCGACTCAAACGGTTCGGGGCGCAAGAAGGTGCGCCCGGCAATGTACTCTACTCCCACCAGGCCAATCTGAAACTCGTAGGGCGTACCGGCCAGCTCAGGCCAGTATTCCACTCTGGCCCGTTCAAACCACTGCACCTCGCGCCCGTTTAACAGCAGCGCGGGGCTAATCGGTAGGCCAAGCCGACGCAAACCGCCAAGTTGTTCGTAAGCAGCAACAAAACGTGGGGCAATGTCAACAACGGTAGTTGATGCACTTGATTGGAGAGCAACAGTGGTGGCAAAGGTCGTCGGTTGCAAAATCAGATCGCGTGGTGTGAGCCGGTTTTGGGCAGAGGATGGACGGTGAACGCCACCAATCCCGGCAATGATCAGTGCCAGAATGATGAACAAGAGCACAACTAACGCCACCACCATACCGGTGCGTAACCGATTGTTACGGGCCGGACGCTGCCGCAACGGCCTCGTGGCCGCAGGCTCTGCCGCCGGTGCCGGTGTGGATGGCGTAGCACTGTTCGGCTCAGTTTTCGTCGTTGGTGGCGAAGGAGAAACAGGTTCGCTCATCGGTCACGCCTCAGATATGAGCGAGTATCTGGTCGGCAACGGCCCGCAGATCGTCCATACTCATTGTTCCGGGACGCCAAAGCTTGACCGAGCGATCCCCTTCCCAGCGCGGAATAATATGTACGTGATAGTGAAAAACAACCTGGCCGGCGGCTGCCCCGTTGTTTTGAATGACGTTGAAACCATCCGGTTTGAGTGCCTCAACAATTGCTCGTGCAACACGCTGCGTTGTAAGAGCTACAGCAGAAACCAACTCAGGGGGTAAGTCGAGGAGACCAGGCAATTCGGGTTTGGCAATCACCAGCGCATGACCGCGTGCTGCTGGATTGATGTCAAGAAACGAGAGGGTCAGATCATCTTCATACAGCTTGAACGCCGGAATTTCACCGCGGACAATTCGCGTAAAGACCGATGTCATAGCACCTCCGAAACATCACTCAACGAAGTTACATCGTCTTGCACACCTGCTGTTGCCGAACGACGGCTCAGCCAGGCCAGTGCGATCACTCCCAACAATACCCCGAACCACAGTGTACAGAACCTGATCACAATCGTTGCCGTCGTTGCGGCACTGGCGCTTAAGCCAACCAGGGCCACTAGTAAACCAACACTACTGACTTCTGATGCACCTAAACCGCCGGGCAGAAATGAGACCAGACCAAAGAGGGTGCTGGCAGCAAAGATAAATGTTGCCTGCAACAGCAACAACCACGAGGGGTCGCTTCCTACTCCCATTAGCACGAAGAAGAAAGCAACACACTCAAAACCCCATGAAACCACGCTGATCAGGGTGGAAACCAGCAGAATGCGCCAATGCAACAATTGCGCGGTGGTTGTGTAGATTGTCTCCAGACGAGAGGCCACGCGCTGCCCAAATGGTAAGCGGGCGACGAACCTGATGATCGAGAGCGCCAGCGCCTGACGCTGGACAATCACTATCCCGGCAATCGTCAGCAGTACCAGCACGATAAACAGTGGTCGCGCCGGCGGGTAGAGCGTCAGCCCCAATCCCATTAAGAGAAGCATGGCAATACCATCGGTCAAACGCTCGGCCAGAACAATCGGTGCCGACCGGCTGATCGCGGTGCCGTTGCGCTGGCGCAGCAGAAATGACTTCAAGACTTCTCCCATCTTGCCCGGTGTTACCGACATGACCAGACCGGCAGTAAAAATGAGACCGCTGGTCGAGCGGTCGATATTGCGGTCAAGCTTCAGATAGCGCAGATAGTAATCCCATTTCAGCCAGCGTAGCCAGTAATTGATGATGGTGCCAACCAGGATCAGCGGCAACAGCATCCAATCGAATGACAGCAGATCGTTACCGACGTCACGTAGATCGCTGAACAGACTGATCACGATCACGACCGCCAGGCCGATGGCGAGCGAGGTGAGAATTGATTTGCGCAGGCTGGTGCGCAGCGAAGTTGCAGGTGCTTTTTGTTCCATAGCGGCTCAATTATAGCATAGAGGCTACTATGTCCATGCGTTGCTGGCATACCATCCTGCAATTATCTGACGGCGATGGTAGGGAGACCCACACGCGGGCTGGAAGCCCGCGCCACGAGGAGCATGCGCACCATTTCCTCGTCCATTACCTGATGGCGGTGGCGGGGATGGCTGCACGCGGGCTTCCAGCCCGCGCTACGGAGAGCCTGGACACCTTCAGACAGTATGCGTTGCCGGGCCACCATGTCATCATCGCGTATAATTTTTCATCAGGTTCAGGGAGAAGTACCCCTGCGCAGGAAGCAATGGAGCCACTGATGCACAACGAACCGATTTGGAATGATGGGGCAATTCCCACTTTTCCGGCACTCAACGATGAGGTTGCGGTTGACGTATGCGTGATTGGGTTGGGCGGATCGGGGTTAAGCTGTATTTATGAATTGCTGACCCTTGGCGTTCGTGTGGCCGGTATTGACGTCTCGACTATCGGTGGTGGGGCGGCAGGGCGCAACGGTGGCTTTTTGCTTGCCGGTCTGGCCGCGTTCTACCACGACGCAGTAGCTAAACTCGGTCGCGAGCGGGCATCTGCCATTTATCGCTTAACAATCAGTGAAATCCAACGAATGGCAGCACTGATGCCGACGATTGTGCGCCAGGTGGGGTCGTTGCGTATCGCCGCATCGCCAGAAGAACTGGCCGATTGCACGGCGCAGATGGCAGCAATGCGTGCCGATGATCTGCCGGTCGAAGCGTATCGCGGGCCAGAAGGCGAAGGTCTGCTCATACCAACCGATGGCGCATTCCAGCCGTTACACCGCTGCATCTGGCTGGCCCGACAGGTCGAACGCGGCGGTGCGCTCTTGTTTACGCACACGCCAGCATTAGACATCAGCGGGACAACGGTTCACTGTCCGCAAGGCACCATCCATGCCCGCCAGGTCATCGTCGCCGTTGACGGTGGTCTTGAGCGATTACTGCCCGAACTCCGCGATACCGTGCGCACCACCCGCCTCCAAATGCTGGCGACAGCCCCCGATCCGCACTGTACTATTCCCCGGCCCGTGTACACCCGCTGGGGTTACGACTACTGGCAGCAACTTCCCGATGGTCGCATTGCGCTGGGCGGTTGTCGTGACCGCTTTGCGGAGAGCGAATGGGATGCGCCGCCACAACCCTCGCCAGCAGTCCAGGCTGCGCTCGAACAGATACTGCGGGAACGGATCGGTAGCCAGGCAGCGATTGAACGGCGCTGGGCCGCTCAGGTGGGGTACCGCCGCGATAGCATCTTGCCGATTGCTCGCCAGATTCGCCCCGGCGTTTGGGCTATCGGCGCCTACAATGGCACCGGCAACGTGATCGGTGCGCTCTGTGGTCGTGCCGTAGCACATGCCGCTATCCGTGGACAAACGCAGTTGCTGGATTTGTTGGGGAAAGATGAGCGATCCTGAATTGGGAGAGCATACGCCTGCGGGGCCGTGTGTCGTTTATAACAACACCGCTAGCTCGTGCAACCCTCAGATAACGAACAACGGGTGCGGAACCGTTATGCCAAATCTTTCCTAACACTGGGCATGGTTCAGGTTGTCAGAGCCATAGGGGCACCGGTGCTCCGCATAGCGCACACCGTCGTGCGTAGGTTTCAAGGTTGCACTGCACCGCTAGCAACAGGTATGGCAGACAGTGTCAGGTGATAAGTGCGCCAAAGGTGCGCTCCCAGGGCATGCCACGATTTTGATATGACATCCAGGATCAGGCATCTTGTAAAGTCGGAACCGGCCATCCCTACTGTAGAGTTGAGACCGGGCAGTAATAGATCGCTACCTGGCCCAACCGATTAACGAACGCACAGGATACGTTCACCGGGTTATGACTGGTATATAAAACCCCGAACTGACGTGCAACACTCTCGATGAGCGGTATATCAGCGGCAATTCCAAATGCCATGATCAGGTCTCCATCACCGCCATCGCAGGCGGTATCACAGAAGAAACGCTGCACTGAGGGGCGATAGACACACGGCTTATCGCGGCCATCGCCGTCGACGGACACATTACTTTTGTACTAGTCCGGTGCGAGTGTGTTATTATGCAACAAAGCAAGATTACCAATGAACACGTCCTATGAATGCGATTGAAACCATCGAACTCACCAAACGGTATGGTAAACGGCTTGCCGTTGATCGGCTCAATCTGACGGTTGGCAAAGGGGAAGTGTTCGGTTTCCTTGGCCCCAACGGTGCCGGCAAGACCACAACCATCGCTATGCTGTTGGGGCTGGTGCGACCGACAAAGGGACAGGCTATCGTGCTTGGGCACGATGTCCAGCGTGAACCGGCGGAGGCATTGCGCCGGGTAGGGGCAATGATCGAGGCCCCAGCGTTCTATCCATACCTCAGTGGCGCCGACAATCTCCGTGTTCTGGCCCGTGCCGGCGGTATCCCGGCTGAGCGGGTTGATCAGGTACTGACAACGGTTGAATTAAGTGACCGTGCCCGTGATAAGGTGGCAACCTATTCGCAGGGTATGAAGCAACGGCTGGCCATTGCGGCTGCCCTGTTACCCAATCCCGAATTGATCATGCTCGATGAGCCAACCAATGGCCTCGATCCGGCAGGTACGGTTGAAATTCGTAATCTGATTCGCGAACTGGCCGCCGGTGGTCGCACGATCCTGCTTTGTAGTCATCTGCTGTACGAAGTTGAGCAGCTCTGTAGCCGGGTAGCCATCTTGAAAGAGGGCAAGTTGATCGCGTCTGGCGATGTGGCAACGTTGCTGCGCCGTGGGCAAGGGGTGCGACTACGAGTGCAAGGCGATCCAGGGCCGGCAGTAAGCCTCTTGCGCACGCTGTCGTGGGTCAATAGCGTAACCGTGCAGGGAGACGCGATCCTGATTGACGCCCCGGCGGATCGAACAGCAGAGATCAATGCGCTCTTGATCCGGGCCGATATTGTCGTAGCCGAGATCGGGGCCAGTCACAGCTCGCTAGAGGAGTTTTTCTTGACTGTGACTAAAGCTGAGTAGGGGTATGGTATCAAATCTAGAAGTCATTTCATTAAGAGCCTATCCGAAAAGTGGGGCGAGATGGCATCTCGCCCTACGAAAAGTGCCTCAGAAGCGATGTTTCGGATAGGTTCTAAATACTAACAGACTACATGATCGTAATGAGAACGCACATCATCGCCGAGACCAGCAGGGTGAACGGCACCACATACGCCTGACGAGCGGGTAAGGCAACCAATCCCGCACGTGATTGCACTATCGCTGGTTGCCGGCGCTGCTGCCGGTAACGCGAGTATCTGACTCGCGGATCACCACAGCTACTGGCAACACGGGAGAATGCCGCTGCAAGCAAGACGTTGCCCGGACTTAGACAGGGGTTCATCTGTCAGAGGAAGATCATAACGCTACCGACAGGTAGTGACGGGATGAAGATAGATACAGCATTGGGTCATCGCTTATGACTATTCGTACCATGTTTGTGAACCTGCTGGCGGCGGAATGGATCAAGATTTCACGTCGACCGATGGCACTGCTGTTGTTAGGTATCTTTCTGCTGCTGACTGTGCTGCAACAGACCCTCTGGTTTCTGGTTGTGGCTCTGCAAGAAGGCGTGTTCAGTGGCGGGCAGGTCACCTTTAGCCTGCTCAGTGACGCAGCGATTGCACAGATCAAGCTCCAGCTCAGTCTGCCCGGTGTGTTCGGCGCCATGCTGAGTGCGATTAACGGTACCGGTGGCATCCTGGCGATTATCCTCACCGCCGGGATTTTTGGGAGCGATTTTAACTGGGGAACGCTGCGTATTCTGTTGACGCGAGCGCCGCATCGAGGTGCCTATTTGCTGGCTAAACTGGTAGCGTTGCAACTGGCATTGCTGGTCGCCATTCTTATCACGCTTGTCCTCGGCACCCTGCTGGCACTGCTCTTCGGTGCGGTACTTGGTTTGCCACAACGCATCGGGTTCTTAGAGGTGCTCCTCTTGCCGGTTGGTATCTTGCGGGCATTAGTGGTGATGTTGCCCTACACCCTGATCGCCGGCGCCAGCGCTATTTTTGGCCGCTCGGTGATCGCCGGTATCGGTGGCGGTTTGATCTTTCTCGCCTTTGATGTGAGTGCCGGCTCGCTCAACACCATCGGCGCAGTTGATCCGCTTATTCGCACGCTGGTCAATCTCTTGCTCCAGCCTAATATCAACCGACTGGTCGTCGAGAATAGTCGAATGTTCGGCCTCGATCAAAGTGTGCTGACCTCGGCACTCGACCTCAGTCTGCTGCCATCGCAGTGGCAGGCGCTGATCATTGTCGCAGTCTACAGTGCCATCTTTGGCTACAGCGCCTATCGCACGCTCTCCCGGCAGGATATTGGTGGGGCGAACTAAAAATACTTTATGTCAACCTATTCTTAGACCTACTTCACGCAGGCTATCAGGCTTACCGAGAACGGTTAGCTCGTCACCGTGGCGCAGCTGGGTGTAGCCGTGAGGGACGATTGCCTGACCGTCACGGCTGATTTCAAGCAACAACACATCAGCAGGTAGCCGTAGATCGCGCAGCAGACGACCATCAATCTCACGATTGGTGACGGTCATCTGCACCACATCGTACACCGGATCGGTATGCAAGAGGAGCGAGAGGGATTGGGGCGCACGTACCGCCTGCTCTAGCAGGTTCACCATCGCCGTAGCTGGATCGACGATGATCGCACCTAACTCGCGGAACTGCTCCCGCAATTCAGAGCGATTGGGTCGCACGATCAGGCGCGGTACGCCAAACTTTTCCAGTGCGATCTGGCAGACGCGCAGATTGTCTTCGTCTTTTTCCAACAGAGCCACCACCGCATCGGTGGCGCGTGTAATCAGGCCACTCAACGTCTGCAAACTAACCTCTGGAATGTAGCGCTCGTCCACATCCTCAGCAGCGAGGCGTTGCACGTGATCGCGATCCGTATCCGCCACCCGTACCTGCCAGCCCCGCGCACTCAATTGGCGGGCCAGGGCGATAGATTGCTGTTCGACGCCGAGGATGAGCACATCACGAACATCGTCGCGAATGCCGGGTTCAGGCAGATTGGCTTCTCCCAGGCGTTGCAGGGCAAAACGCAACGTAAGCGGCCCGAAGATTTCATTCAGCACGATCACGGCAATGATCAACGTGGCAAAGGCATCGCCTGACATCGGCAGCAGCAGCGAGGCTTCGCGCGCTAAACCCAATGCAATGCCTGCCTGCGTTATCAAGCCTAGCCAGAGGAGTGACCGAAAACGTGACGGTTCACCGGCAATCGTCAGGCCCAGCATACTCCCGCAAAGGATTGCCAGTGCGCGCACGAGGAAGATAACCGCAGCAAAGATCAGCGCCGTCAACAGAATATCAAGCTTAAGCCCCAGGCCGGTGACAGTGAAGAACGC
Source organism: Chloroflexus sp. (assembly GCF_034432675.1). Lineage (GTDB taxonomy): Bacteria > Chloroflexota > Chloroflexia > Chloroflexales > Chloroflexaceae > Chloroflexus. The sequence goes on from NZ_DAOUBI010000124.1 coordinate 12,366, forward strand.
AACATAGACAACCGGACTGATGTCGTGCAATAGTTCAGCAAACTCATCACGATACGGCGAGAAATTAGTTATCAGGAAACCACTGATTAACGCGACGAGAAGCGGTTCAATCACAATTTTGATTGACCAGCTCGCTGCCGAAACAATCTTGAGCCAGTCGGCACCGGCAAAGATGCCATAACCCAGGGCAACAATAAGCGTCAGCTTCAACCATCGCGACCAGCTTTGGCGTAAAATAACTTGTAGCACCTGACCGACACCATAGCCAGCAATACCCGACAGGACCAGATCGAGTAGTAACAATGCGAGGAAGGCGAGATTAACCCCGCTGCCCTCAACCAGCGCTACGGCAAACGACGAGCTGATCGCAAAGATCACGATGATGGCAACGTCCATTGCCACTGTCAGGCCCAGGATCAGGCGGGTTGCCGGGCCACGTGCACGCAGCTCTTTGATTACCGCAATGGTTGAAGGTGGAGAGAGCGCCAGCAAAATGGTCGTTCCCAGTAGCGCGACGGCGATCTTGTCGCTGACATTCAGCCCTTGCGTAAACGGGATCACGTCGAGTAGGAAAAAGAGGGTGGTGCCAATGAAGCCCAGTGTGACAGCAATGATCATGCTCAGCGACCACAGAATAGAACGCAGACGGCTGAGCAGATCTTTGTAGAACAACTCACTCCCGGCGACAAACGCAATCACCGCCAGCGCAATCTGATCAATGAAACGCAGGTTCTCGCCAGCGCTTGAGGGCAGAAGTTGTAACCCAAAGGAACCAACCAATACGCCGGTAAAGAGATAGCCCGTAATATACGGCAACCGTATCTGCGCAAACCACTGTCCGATACGGTGCGATGCGAGACAAATCAAGGCAAAGCCAGCCAGGTAGATCAGTGTCTGCAATCCGGTAACCTCCTTTGCAATAAACTGAACGGCGGGCACGATCAGACGTGTGATGTTGGGTGAGTATAGGTGGAGCGTCTACCATAACCCAAGTTGCTACCTTTGTCACCATAGAGACACGGAGGACACAGAGGATGGGGAGAACCCAGGTTGCTGCCGTGAGACGCAACGTAGCACGTCCATAGCAACTGGCTACTCACCACGTTGTTTGTGTGATTACGCCAGACAGTACTAATTTCGACGATGTTTGATCTGTACGCTGCGATCATCACCATCGCCATTAGACCGCGACGTAACTCGCCAGAGCATTACAACCACTGAACGATCAGCTCGTGCAACGGACGACGCGGACGGCGTTTTGGTTCGTGGGCAAGGTAGCCAATTGGAATCAGCGCCTGTGGATGTAGATCGTCGGCTAACTCTAGTGCAGCACGTACCGCGGTTGGTGCAAAGAGCGGCGCACACATCCAACCTGCAGCCAAACCGAGCGCAAACGCTGCCAACAACATATTCTGCACTGCACAGCCCAAACTCTGGATCGCCATAGTAGTTTCGGCAGCCTGGCGTTCAGGATCAGGGTATACGTCAAGGTCGTCGAGATAGAGGCAAGGCACGATAATTACCGGTGCATTCACCACCCGCTCTAGAGAACGTTGCAAACGTTGTTCAATCGTAGAAGGATCGTGACCATCGAGTGCAAGATGATGACGCCAGGCTGCCCCCATCGCCTGCGCCAGAAGCTGTTTCCGTTCGAGCGACTCAACCACCACAAAGCGCCAGGGCTGGCGACCGTGCGGCGATGGCGCCCAACTGGCAGCGAGGAGGATTTGCTCAATCGCCGCACGCGGCGGCGGATCGGGACAGAACGACCGTACCGTCCGCCGGGTCTGAACAAGCGTAAAAAAATCCATTGGCTTACCGAAAGAGATCAAACCGCGGATCGCGGATCAACTGACGAGCAGTAGCAGTCTGACTGGGAAGATAGTGATAGCCGCGAATAATCGCCGCCGGCACCCGATCAATCTTGCCCATGACCAGCTCAGCGGCGGCAGCCAATTCATCGGCAACAGCGATTAACGTTGCCTGCATCGTATATCCATACGGATCGGCGACGCCGGCAAAATCGTGGAGCGGTAGCATCCCGGCAACCCCAATCGCCACATTCACCTGCCCCTCGCGCCATGGCCGACCGAAGGTGTCAGTAATAATTACGGCTGGTGCGCAGTCGTAGCGTCGGGCCAACCCTTCGCGCAAGGCCGCGGCACTGGTGTCGGGATCGAGCGGCAACAACGCCAGCCGCCGCCCACCATCCACATTTGACTCGTCAACACCACTGTTGGCACACACCAGGCCGTGGCGGGTTTCGGTGATGAGGACGCCATTCGCCATCTTCACGATGCGCTTACTCTCGCGCAGCACCACCTCTTGATAACGGGCATCTTTCTTCGCGGTACGGGCGATCTCTTGCGCAAAGGGTGATGGCTCGATGGTTGATGGATCGACCAGACGACCCTCGGCCTTCGAGACAATCTTCTGCGTGACGACCAGAATGTCGCCTTGTTCCAGGCCGCCTGCGGCATCGATAGTCGTAGCCAGAAGTGCCACCAGGTCATCACCCGGCTGCACCTCACCGATCCCGCGCAACGGCAAAATCCGTATCTCACCTTGCATAACGCCTCACGACCAGTAGCGTCCGGCGATTGGGGCCAAACGCTCTTTCACGGCTGCCGGAATATGATCGGGATGAGTAACAATAGCATAGCGTAGTGCATCGTGTGCCGGGCTGGTAAAGTTCTCATCAATCTGGGCCACAGCGTGACGCACAATCTGTTGCGAGAGGGTTACATTCGCGCTCAGCACCTTTATCACCTGCTCGGCGGTCACGGCATCGTGTTCAGGATGCCAGACATCGTAGTCGGTGACCATAGCCAGGGTGGCGTAGGCAATTTCGGCTTCGCGGGCCAGCTTTGCTTCGGGAAGCGCCGTCATCCCGATCAGGCTATGACCACGGCGACGGTTCTCTTCGCTCTCGGCTTTGGTCGAGAATTGCGGCCCCTCCATCACCACCAGTGTGCCGCCCTGATGGACAACCGCGCCGGCAGCCTGCGCCGCATGCAGCAGAATATTGCTCAGATACGGGCAGAATGGTCGATCAAAGGCCACGTGCGCCACCACGCCGCTCTCGAAGAAGGTTGCCGGACGAATACCTTTGGTACGATCAAAAATTTGATCGGGAATGACGGCATGACCGGGGGCATAATCCTCGCGAAGTGAACCAACCGCACTTACCGAAATCAAGGCTCGCACTCCCAACAGCTTAAACGCATAGATATTCGCCCGTGCCGGCACTTCGCTGGGGTTCAGGCGATGACCACGTCCATGCCGCGGCAGGAACGCCACCCGCCGCCCTTCCAGCTCACCGATGATAAACGCATCGCTCGGATCTCCGAATGGTGTGGTCAGGCGTACCTCCTCCGGGTTTTTGAGATCGGGCATAGCATAGAGACCACTACCACCAATTACACCGATTGTTGCGCTATGCATGGGGAATGCTCCTTTGTCTAACAGACTACGCCATAGAGCAGTATACCGCAGGGGGAGCGGAGTGACAAGGTGACGGGCTGAAGCTCCGTGACCGGGATGGTGCTGGGCTACGATTGATTGCGGATGGCAGGGAAGCTGTGCGCATGATGGGGTGGTACCTGTGACGAGAACCTGTTTCAAAAAACATCTCCTATGAAGGTATCTCATTCATTGCCGACCGATTCCATAATCGTGACGAGCACACCCGGCATCTGCGTGACCAGCCGGGTCAACGACGTGACACGTGCCAGATCGTGCGCACGGCTGGCGCGGCAGCATGGCTGCCGCACT
>NZ_DAOUBI010000125.1:0-23865 GCF_034432675.1 Chloroflexus sp.
AACGTTATGGATCGCAAGCCCATCAGGAAATGGATCGGTTGGGGGACGGGGGTACTCTTTGCATTAACAGGGCTACTCCTGATCGTGGTGGGATTACGTGAGCTACTAGCGGGTGATGCGGTGTTTGGGGCGGCGTTGATCATGATAGGCGCTGCCAATATCCCTGCTGCCAACCCGTTTCGCTCGCCGTCTGCGGGGAGAGCAGACGGATTAGCAAGGCAATCAAGCCGTGAGCAATTTACCAGTCTGGTCACGCAACTGATCGCAGCCGGTTTCGGACTGGTTGCCATCATTGCCACCCTGCTGATCATCTTCGGCCCGAGTGCGCTCAGCGACCTCGGCTGGACGGAATATGCCCTGCACTACACCGCCCTGGGTGTGGTGGTGGTGGTTGGCATGGTGTTTCTAAGCATCCTGATGCTCATGCGACGCCTGATCCTGCCGCGGTTGCAACAGGAGATTGAGGAGCGAGCACAACAGCTCAGTGAGCGGCAATCGCTCTTGCTGGCCCAACTGCGCGAGGCAGCAGCGCAAGAGGAGCGGAACCGGCTGGCGCGTGATCTGCACGATACGATCAAGCAGCAGTTATTCAGCATCAATATCGCTGCGGCAACTGCTCAAAGTCTGTATGAGCGCGATCCGGTTGGTGCTGCCCAGCATATCCAACATGTGCGTGACCTGACGCAGGCAGCGATGACCGAGATGAAAGCGTTGCTTACCCAACTGCGCCCGCAACCACTGGCAACCATTGGCCTGATCGAGGCGATCCGCGAACAGCTTGAAGCACTCCATTTTCGGGCAGAGGTCAGTACCGCGTTGCACCACGATGGCTTCCCTGATGAAGCGTTGCTGCTTCCTGGTACCCAGGAGACGGTGTTTCGGGTTATTCAAGAGGCACTCTCGAACGTGGCCCGTCACGCCCGCGCCCGTCATGTACAGGTCTCATTCGGGCAAGAGATGGTTGCCGGTAGAGACTGGCTCACCGTGACTGTTGCCGACGATGGGCGGGGCTTCGATCCGGCAACCAGTACATCGGGTATGGGAATGACCAATATGCGTGCCCGAATTGAAGCGCTCGGTGGCGAGCTGGCAGTGCGTTCAGCGCCACATGCCGGAACGACAATCCAGTTTCGGATTCCGCTTGCTGATAAGGAGAGACAACACGAGAAGGAGGTACGTATGCGCGAGGAGCGTTTACAGCACATCTTCACCATCAGTGGTCTGACTTCCTCGACCGGTATGGCGTTCGTTATCGGTGGGCTATCATTGACGCTAGTACTCCAGAACGCACCGCTGTACTTTGTAGGTATCGGTATTCTTGGTGTGCTGATCGGTGTTGGGCTGTTGCCGGTGATGATGAACCGGCGGCGGCGGGCACGTCCCTGGGCAACGCATTCGATCTGGCAGACGTTGCTGCGCTTCTACGACCTATTGACGGTGGGTTTCTTGCTGTCGATCATTGCCTGGGTGACATTCTCGCTACAAGCGTTTGTGCTCACGTTTCTGCTCGGAGTCGGGATTGTCGGTGTAGCAATTGCACTCATCCGCACACACCGTATCCTCAACGACCGCGTTGCAGAATGGGCAACGCAATCTACGTTGCGCACGCAGGTTCGGGAAAGCTGGTTCTCTCTGGGATTTGTGATCGGCTTTCAAGTGCTGGTCTACAGCGGGTTGTTCGGCTCGATGCAGGCAGTGAACCTGTTTCACGATACGCTTGATCGAAGCTGGTTTGTGTCGCTCCTGGCGATTGGCTATCCGCTGGTGATGATTCCGTACAGTGTTATCGGCCTGGTTATCAGTTATCACCACCTCCGACGGTTAACAGCCCTTAAAGGCGAGTCGTCTGTGGCTGAACCGGTGGTGGATAGCGGATTGCGCCGTCTGCGCAGCACGGCTGTCCTGCTCACGCTGGCCTACCATATCCTGTGCATCAGTGTCGGGGTACTGATCGAATTCCAGGTGCCATTCGGCGGCGTAGCAGCGATTGTGGCCCTGAGCATGCTGGTGGGCAAGTGGTGGATCGAACGTTCACTGACCGCACGAATTGCCGAATGGTCATCTCGCTATAGTCAGTTGTCGGCATTGACGATGTACGGTACGTTTCTCTTCACCTACATCTTCAGCTTCCTGGGGTTGCTGATAGGCGCGGTGATTGCGATGAGTCAGGGCGGGGTTAACGCATCGATCCAGGATGCTGTGATCGATAATTCACTTGCCGGCCTACCAACCGCAGCGCCGTGGATGATCTTCGGTTTTGGTACCTGGTGGCTGGGAATCTTCCCGTACCTTTTGCTCCAGACCATCAACACCTGGCGTCGTTTGCAGATCGTAGCGCGAGAGCAAGCGGACACGGCACAATCACTGTCAGATGGATAACGAAATGTGGATATGGATGCGGAAGCTTTGCTTCTGCATCCACGTAACGCAGATCGGGTTTTGTGGGAGGGCAACGCTCTCTTCATCTGGTTCGTCACATTAGTGGTGAGCAGGATGAAGCGTTCTCTGGCAAGCATATCACAGGCAAAGGAGTAGTACGGTGGCACATGTCATTCAACCGACGCGAAAGCATGACCGGATCGATCTTCTCGATATGTTACGCGGTTTCGCACTATTGGGCATTCTGCTCGTCAATATGGCCATCTTCAGTTTTCCGTTCCTTGCTCTGTTCACCGGCACACCACGTGGCGAAGGTGTTGTTGACCGTGTGAGCGAGTTTCTCATTCTGGCGCTGGCAACCGGTAAGTTTTACCTACTGTTCTCGTTTCTCTTCGGGTTGGGTATGTGGATGCAGATCGAGCGGGTGGAAGCAGCGGGTGGTAGGCCGGGGCGATTTATGGTGCGCCGCCTGATGATCCTGTTGGGCCTAGGACTGATGCATGCGCTCTTGATCTGGAACGGTGACATCCTCTTTATATATGCACTGGTGGGTTTGGTGGCGCTCTTGTTTCGGCGGTTACAATCACGTACCTTGTTGATCTGGATCGCAGTGCTGTTTGGGCTGCCATTGGGATTCACAGCTCTCGGCCTATTGCTCGGTGGCTCCACTGCTGGCGCAAGTGGTGAGACCGATCAATTCATGGCAATGATAAGCGATCTCGAACAACGGGCCATTGCAATCTACGGTAGCGGCTCGTGGGGAGAGATCTTTGTCTGGCGTGCATTTGAGTGGATCGCCGCAACGGTGTTCTACTTCTTTAGCGGGAATGTGTTGCAAATCCTGGCCTTTTTCCTGATCGGGATGTATGTCGGAAAGCGGCGACTTGTACAGCACCTGTACGAACAACCGGCTGTGCAGCGGCGGCTGCCGTTTGGTGGGATGTGTCTGGCAATCGGTCTGGTGGCTAACCTCACGCTGGCCTGGCTGGTAATATATGGCAACCTCGACAGCATCCTGGTCGGCTTACTGGAACAGTTGTTACTTATCGTCGCCCCCATCCTTACGTATGGGTATGTAGCAATGATCATTGGCCTTACTCGCAGCGATACCTGGCGGCGCTGGTTGCAGCCGCTGGCAGCAGCCGGACGCATGGCGTTGAGTAATTATATTGGGCAATCGATCATCTGCACATTAATCTTCTACAGTTATGGACTGGGCTTGTTCGGTCAGGTTGGAGCCTTCAACGGCTTGCTACTCACTTTTGTCATCTGGATTGCACAATTGGGGCTAAGCGTTGTATGGTTGCGCTTTTTCCAGTATGGACCACTTGAATGGATATGGCGTCGTCTGACCTACGCTACCCCACAACGGATGACTCCTCAGCCACAGCAGTCGTCGGTGGGTTGATAGCCGGTTCTGGCAGGTAACAGGGAGAGACCAAATGAGTCCGATTCGCGTTGCCCTGGTTGATGATCACAGCATTGTTCGGCGTGGACTGAGTGCGTATCTTGCCGCTCAACCCGATATTGTGGTTGTGGGTGAGGCGGCGAATGGTGAGAGTGCCCTGCAGATGGCATCGACCTGGCAGGCGGATGTGATTGTGATGGATGTGCTCATGCCGGGTGGAATCGATGGGATCGAGACTACCCGGCAGCTCAAGCGCCTGATACCACACACGCACATTATCATTCTGAGCGGGTATGCCGATGATGCGCGGGTGATCGGTGCCTTGCGCGCCGGTGCGATTACGTACATCGAAAAAGAGAGTCAACCAGAGCAGCTTCTCGAAGCGATTCGGGGCGCTATGACAGGGAAGGCAGTGCTGGCGCCGGCATTGATGCAGCGGATTCTCGAAGCTCAAACGTCCAAAGCCGCTGATACATTGACTGAACGCGAGCGCGAGGTGTTGAAACTGGTGGCCGAAGGTCTCACCAATGCCGAAATCGCGAGTCGGCTGACCGTCAGTGAAGAGACGGTTAAAACCCACGTCGCCAGCATCCTGCGCAAACTCGGTCTGGCTCATCGTACTCAGGCAGCGATCTATGCGTTACGGCATGGGCTGGTGAGTTGATGCATACCGGTGGTGGTACGCAGCCGTGCCCCTACCGCATCAATGCGCTCCATCGTAGCGGAAATGTAGTCCAGCTTGCATCCTGGGCTACCTGTTCACAACAAATTCACCCCCTACCTTCTATCTTCTATCTCCTATCTCCTCCCTCCTACCTCCCCGCCCCCATCAAAGCCAACAGCACACCACCGGCCACCACACTCGCAATCTGGCCGGCGGCGTTGGCTCCCATTGCGTGCATCAGCAGGAAGTTTTCAAAATCTTCTTCGTTTGCCAGCTTCTGCACCACCCGTGCTGCCATCGGGAAGGCGCTGATGCCGGCGGCACCGATCATGGGGTTGAACCGTCCACGGCTCAGGAGATTCAGGAATTTGCCGAACAGGAGACCGGCGGCGGTGTCGAGCGCAAAGGCCAGAATACCCAGGGCCAGAATCGCCAGTGTTGCCGGTTGCAGAAAGCGGGTTCCCTCCATAGTTGAACCAATCGCCAGGCCGAGGAAGAGGGTGACGATATTCGCCAGTTCCTGGGCCGAGGTGTTGGTTAAGCGCTGCACAACACCAGACTCGCGCATCAGGTTGCCCAGCATCAGCATGCCGATGAGCGGAATGGCGAAGGGCACCAGAATACCCACGATCACGGTGGTCACGATGGGAAACAGAATACGTATGCGGCGGCTGAGCGGACGGGTGACGTATGCCATCCGAATCTGTCGTTCTGCCGGTGTGGTGAGCGTGCGGATAATCGGCGGCATAATCACCGGCACCAGCGACATATAACTATACGCAGCAACCGTAATTGGGCCGAGGAGGTGGGGTGCCAGCAGACTGGAGACATAGATTGAGGTTGGCCCGTCAATGGCACCGATAATCCCAATCGAGGCAGCCTCTTCACGACTAAATCCCAGCGTCAGCGCGAGCAAGAGCGTGCCGAAGATGCCAAACTGGCCGGCAGCTCCCGTCAACACCATGCGTGGGTTGGAAAGGAGTGGACTAAAGTCGGTCAGCGCACCTATGCCGATAAAGATCAAGAGGGGGAAGAGTTCATTACCAACACCGGCATTGTAGAGGATGGTCAGCAAGCCATCCTCACCTGCTAACGGCGAGAGCGGGAGATTGGCCAGGAGCGCACCGGCACCAATCGGCAAGAGCAGTAGCGGTTCATACTGATGCACTATCGCCAGATAGAAGAGCAGGGCGGCAATCCCTATCATCACCAGCGATTGCCAGGAAAGCGCACCAATGCCGGCGAAGATGCTGGCGATCAATTCACTCATAGATCGTTCCATTCTCTGTTATTCAATCTGAGCCAGCGGTTCACCGTATCCGATACTTTGCCCGGTTTTGACCAGGATGGCAGAAATAACGCCATCACGTGGTGCACCGATGCTGTTATTCATCTTCATGGCTTCCAGGACGATGACCGGTTGACCGCGTTTGACCCGCGTACCAGGGGTGACCACGATCTGCAAGATTGTGCCCGGCATCGGTGCCCGAATAAGCTGATCGCTAACGGTCGTCGGTGGCGGAATTGACGGTGCGGGCGGCGCGGGCGGTGGTGTTGGTGCGTTTGGCATCGGTGGTGATACAGCCGGTAGCGATGCCGAACGGGTGACGGGGTCGCTTACCTCACGACTCTCGGTCAGTTGCACCTCGAATTCGCGGCCATCGAGCTGAACGATAAAGCGGTCACTTCCCGTCTCGGTGACAGCCACCGTGTAGGATTTACCGTTAACTGTTAATTGATAACGGCGCATAGCGTTCTATCTCCTTCGCTGCCAGCTCTGATTCTGGCGCGTGCGACCGGCGGCAACCCAACGACTGGCAAAGAGCAGACTCCCCGGCCAGTAACTGCGAACAGTTGGTGCAGCTTCCTGGCGTAAGGTTGCTGCATAGAGACGCACTGCAATGGTAATAGCGGCAAGTTCTTCCGGCGAAAGTGAGTCGGCAGTCGTTACCTCTGGTTCGGGTTCTGGCATCAGGTCTGGCGATTCTGCGGCGGCTGGCTGATCGAAACGAGTGAGCAGGTTGAGAATGCCCCACAGTAATGCCAGGGCACTAAACACCAGACTCATCCCTGTGACGGTGATGGTCAGGCCAAAACTGAAATCATTCATCGCCTTGCCCCCAGTTTATGATGGGTACAACCCATGTTTACGGGGTGGGTTCTGCTGCACTTTGGTACGCAAAATCTCAAGCGCACGGATCAGCCGTGGTCGGGTTTCAGCCGGTTCGATCACCTCGTCAATCTGACCCAGATCGGCGGCGTGGTAGGGGTTGAAGTAGCGGTGGCGGTAATCAGCGATAAACTGCTCCATCAGTTGAGCAGGATTCTCGGCGGTGCGCAATTCTTCACGGCGCAAAATGCGTACTGCGCCTTCTGCCCCCATCACCGCAATCTGGGCCGAGGGCCAGGCAAAGTTGAGATCGCAGCGCAACTGTTTGCTTGACATTGCGACATACGCTCCACCAATTGCCTTGCGCACAACAACCGAAATTTTGGGCACAGTAGCTTCGCTATAGGCGTAAATAATTTTCGCGCCGTGGCGAATTACACCGCCGTACTCTTGCTCTACGCCGGGCAGAAATCCCGGTGTATCGACAAAGGTGATGAGCGGGATATTAAAGGCATCGCAGATACGGACAAAGCGGGCAATTTTATCGCTGGCGTCAATATCAAGCGCACCGGCCATCACTGCCGGCTGGTTGGCAACAATGCCGACGGCATAGCCATCAAGACGGGCAAAGCCAACCACAGCATTGGGAGCGAAGAGCGGCTGGATTTCGAGAAAGCTATCGTAGTCGCAGATCAGGTTGATCAGGGTATGGATGTCGTATCCCTGCCGCTCGTCTACCGGTACCAGGCTATTGAGGGCCGGTTCAATCCGATCAGCACGGTCGTAGGGCATGATCTGGGGTGGGTCTTCATTGTTGTTCTGCGGCAGATAGCTGAGCAGCCGCTTGATCAACTCAATCACGGCCCGGTCGTCGGCAGCCGAGAGATGCGCGACACCGCTCCGCACGCAGTGTACCGCCGCGCCACCCAGCTCTTGCGTCGAAAGCTCGCGCCCGGACACTGCTTTGATCACATCAGGCCCGGTCAGGAACATATACCCGGTTGACTCCGACATAATCACGAAGTCGGTTAAAGCCGGCGAATAGACGGCACCGCCGGCGCAGGGGCCAAGGATTGCCGATATTTGCGGCACAACGCCAGACGCCATCACATTGCGCACGAAGACTTCACCATACGCTGCCAGGGAGCGAACACCCTCTTGAATACGGGCACCACCAGAGTCGTTCAACCCGATGATGGGAATACCGCTCTCGATAGCCAGGTCTTGCATGCGGCAAATCTTATTCGCCTGCACAGCCGAGAACGATCCACCCATCACGGTAAAATCTTGCGCAAACACGGCGACACGGCGACCGTTGATCTTGCCGAACCCGGTCACGATCCCATCACCGGGCACCCGTTGCTCGTCATTGCCGCGAGGGCTGCTGGCAAGGGCACCAATCTCCTGAAAGGAGTTGGGATCGAGGAGTAATGCCAGTCGCTCACGAGCCGTCAATTTCCCGCGGGCATGTTGTTGGGCAAAGCGCTCAGGGCCACCACCTTGCAACGCTCGTTCGCGTAACCGGAAGAGTGTTGCGAGCTGTTCTTCAAGAGTTTCCACTACCGTACCTCTTTGTATGCTGTTATTGCAGGCAAAGGCAGTATAGAAGAGATTGGGGGGTGGAGAGGAAAAGAATTCATTACTACAGGCAACTGTTTAGTAACGAAGAGTATCGTCGCGGTCAGATGAGGGGAAGGCTAGCGTTGCGCGTTGAACAGATGAACGATTCACATAACGCCGCCCAGACGTCAGGCTCTGGCTGTTCTGGAAATAGCGACGTGGCATAGGTTGAATCCTGTGCCACGTCGAAGCGTTTCCGCGCTATATTTCTGTATGCAAGCCTGTTCCTACCCGGCGCCTCCACCTGTGGCCAGTACAAACGCCATTGCCAGCAGTGCCAGCGTGTTTTGCAGCATGTGAAACAAAACGCTGGGCCAGATCGAGCCGCTCTGCTCGCGCAGATAACCGAGGCACAATCCGGCCACGAAGAGACCGGGTACCAGCACCGGAATGAAATGGACGACGGCGAAGATCGCGGCGCCAAGCACAATCGTGACCGCAGCACTGAAGCGGCGGCGTAGCAGATGGTGGAGCACCCCGCGGAAGAAGAGTTCTTCCACCAGGGGCACAATTCCGGCCACCAGGATCAGGAGTGCCAGTAACTCACTCAGGCCGAATGGTTGCCCCCCAGAGAGACTTTCGATCTGCGGGTTTTGGAACTCACCGAAGAGCAAAACCACACCAAGATTGGTTAGAAACATCATTCCCATCCCGAAAATAAATACCGGCGGGACGAGAGCCAGATACATCCAGTTCGGCCACTGAAGACCCAAATCGCGCCAATCAGCGCGCGGCCCGATCACGGCGAGGATCGTGCCGCCGATGATCAGGTAGAGTAACGTGCCCGCCAGGTAGGCCGGTGGGCTGATAAAACCGCGTGATGTGTCCCAGTTGGCGATGTCGGTTACGAAACGCAGGGCCAGTACCGTAAGCGAACCACCAACCCCAATGATTAACAGGGTGATGAACAGATCACGCCAGCCCCACCTCGGCGTCAGCGGCGGTTGTGGCCGGTCGAGTGAATTATCGTTGATCATGCTGTGGAAACTCCTTGTAGCAATGCCACGACATTGGCACCCAGGGCTTCGAGCGCATAACCACCCTCTTGCACAATCAGTGTTGGCAGGCCGAGTTGGGCAATTGATCGACCAATTGTTCGGTATGCTTCGGTGGTCAGCGCAAACCCGCCCAGGGGGTCGCCGGCAAAAGTATCGAAGCCGGCAGAAACCACCAGGTAGCGCGGGCCATAATCGGCAATCGCCTGCAATGCCTGATCGAGCGCCTTGAGATAACCGGCATCATCAATCCCTGCCGGTAGTGGGAAATTGAGGTTGTACCCTTCACCGGCCCCGGCCCCGCGCTCGTCGGCGTAGCCGAGGTAGTACGGATATTCGTAAGCCGGATCGGCATGGAGCGAGACGGTCAGCACATCATTGCGTTCGTAGAAGATGCTCTGAGTACCGTTGCCGTGGTGATAGTCAATGTCGAGCACAGCAACAGTTGGTGAACGCAATGCCCACGTTGCATCACCGCTCGTCTGGCTACGTGCCAGGTAGTCGGTAGCCAGTGCAGCGTTATTCAGGTAGCAGTAACCACCGGCCATCGCCGCCGCAGCGTGGTGCCCCGGCGGACGGCAGAGGGCATACGCACGAGCATCACCGGCGAGCAATGCCGCAGCGCCGGCCAGCGCCGTTCCCGCCGCCGAACAGGCAGCGGTGAAAGTGCCGGCGGTGATGGGGGCGCTCAGGTCAAAGGTGTAGCGTCCGGCAGCCGCTTGCGGGCAGTCGCTGCGCAATCGTAACCCCGGCAATGGCCATGCCGAGGGGAAGACCGGCGCCGACAATCCGGCAGCCTGCCAGCGTGTGCTGCTATTAGCCAGATACTCTAGGTAATCGGCGGTATGGATTGCCGAGAGATCGGCAATGGTGGCAGGTGGTGCTGCAATCGGCGGTGCAAAACCTGCCGCTGCCAGTGCAGCCAGGATGATCGCGACCCGCTGCGGTGTTTCGGCATAGGGCACGACACGACCGTCGAGTATCTCGAACGGTGGATTGTGATGGTGATGGTCGGCGCTTAGAAAGATGTTCATAGCTATATTGTAACGCAACTTGGGGGGAGGAGAGAGGAAATAGGAGAGAGAAGAGAGGACTGTGAAGAGAGAGTTTGCTCTTGCCCGCCGGAGGCCAGTCAGGAACACGCCCGGCCCCCGCTTCCCCACCGGCAGGCCAGCCCCGGAGGGGCTTCCACGGCTTGAGGCAGGGTTTTCACTCGCCGATGACAACCCCATTGGGGCTATCCAGGAGCACACCCGGCCCCCGCTTCCCCGCCGGTAGGCCAGCCCTGGAGAAGTGTGCATGCATTTGGGCAGGGTTTCAACCCACCGCCCTTACATTCTACTATCCCGTCTTCTGCTATACTGACGCCGCGGCATTCAGATATGGCCGGAGGAAGTGATGAAAATCTACAAAGCTCGCGCACCGATGCGTATCGGCTTTTTCGGCGGCGGTACTGATGTCAGTCCTTACGCTGAAGAGTACGGCGGTAAGGTGTTGAATTGTACCATCAATCTCTATGTCCGTTGTATGCTGACTACCAGCACCACGCCTGGCATTCTGATCCGTTCGCTCGATTTGCAAGAGGTCAGCCGGCAGGTGAGTGATCGTGAATGGGATGGCAAGCTGGCGTTGCCGCAGGCAGTTCTCGATGCACTACCGCAGTTGCGCCCGACAACGGCCGGTTACAAAATTACCATGTTCAGCGATGCACCACCTGGCTCCGGTCTTGGCTCGTCGTCGGCGCTGGTGGTCAGTATGCTAAAACTGTTGTACGCAGTCGCCGGCCAAAATGCCGATCCGCATCAACTGGCTGAACTGGCGTACCGGATTGAACGGGTCGATCTGGGTATTCCCGGTGGTCGCCAAGACCAGTATTCAGCCGTGTTTGGCGGTATGTGTGTGTACCACTTTGGCCGGGATCGGGTGATCGTCGAGCCGGTGCTCAGCGACCAGACGGCCCTGCTTGAGCTAGAGAGCTGTCTGATCCTGGGCTATATCGGTGACCGCCAGTTGCTCACTCGTCACCTGATGACCGATCAGGTGCAACGGTTGGTTAAGGGCGACACCTTGCGTCTGCATCACGAAACCAAAGCCTTTGTTGATACGGCAGCCCGTCTACTGCGTGAACAGCGGATTGCCGATTTCGGGCGACTGCTGCACGATGCATGGGAAGTGAAAAAGGCGTTTTCCCCGCACATCGCCCCCCCCATTGTTGAAGAGGTCTACGCTCTGGCCCGCAAGCACGGGGCCTGGGGCGGTAAAATTTCGGGTGCCGGCGGTGGTGGGTTCATGGTCTTTGCCTGTCCCTTCGACCGGCGGCTGGCTATTGAGCGTGCCTTAACCGAGGCTGGCGTAGTTGTCCGTCCATTCTCGTTTGTGACTCATGGTGTGCAATCGTGGGTGGTCGAAGAGCCGGATGTGTAAGTGATGCACTGTACCCACACCCCGACCTGCAAGGCAACCCGGTGAGCGTGGTACAATGCGGCGATGATGTAACAATGCCAGGCGCGGTACCCGCGCTCATCAGGTATCGTTAACGATGGCAACTTCTATTTGGAAACGAGTTCATCTGACAACTGCTCATAGTCAGACACACCGTTTGTCGGGTGTTGCGCTACCAGCATTCTGGCTGGCGGTATTCACGGTCGTGGTGCTCATTGTGAGCTACACGGTGCGTCCGCTGGTGGTCGTTGATGTGGGCGATAACCGCGATGGTGCCTTTTTAGAAAACTTCAATGCTCGCGAGATCGATGCGGCCGGCCCATTCGAACGGTTTGACTGGCCGGTAGGTGCGGCCTCGACTACTGTTCCCGGTAATCGTCGAGGGGTGTGGCTAGTGCGCATCGTAGCCCGGCCTGATGCCGATCCGATCATCTTGCAGCGCGAGTCGGCGGCGGCAGTGAATGGTGTGCGTGTCGAGATGCCGCGCCGCAGCGGGAGCGAGATGTTTGTCAAAATTCCCGCCCATATTGCAGCGGCACCGACCCTCACCTTTGAGCTGGTTTCGGCACTGGTCGGTGGTGAGACGCCGCCTGCCGGAGTACCACTGGCCGTCGAGCTGGCACCGGCCCGTACCTATCGCTGGAGTACCGATCAGAGCGAGATTCACTTTCCGCGCCTTGGACAGGGTTCCTGGATTGTACGGCTGGATGCTGTTGTCGCTCATCCTGACGGTTCACCGGTCAATGGCCGTATCCAGATCAACGGTGTCGAGCTGGCACGCTTACCGGAACAACCACAGTTGCGCCGTCTGCAATTGCTGGTGCCGGCAGCATTGATGGGGAGTGGCGATCTGACCGTATCGGTGCAAGCCGATCCGTTTCGCGATCCTCGTCCACTTGGCGTATTGATCGCCGATGTTGCCGTGGCTCCGGCCGCCAGTCCCTTGCCGGCAACAGTGATGCCACCACCGATGGCACTCTGTCTGGGGCTGTTTGTTGTTATCGGGATGTTTGCCTGTCTGGCACTGCTCACGGTAGACTTACAACGACGCTGGTGGTTAGACGCTACCGGCTGGGCTGCGGTGGCAATGGCGCTGGTCGTCGTTGGTGCAGGCTGGGCACTGATGGTCTATCGCTTCCCCGGCGGTCAGATGATTGACCGTCTCGCTGCGCTAACGGTGCTAAGTCTGGCTCTAACGCTGCTGATGCGACCGCTTACGCGCTGGTTGTTGCGGCAAACCGGCGTCAGCGTCACTCCTGCATTCACCGCAACGCTGCTAATCGTCTTTCTGGTGGGATTCTGGCTCAAAGCGATTGGCATGATCTATCCTTACTTTGTCGGGATCGATGTCTTCTGGCACATGGACAAGGCGCGACGGATTTTGTTTGACGGCGCTTTACCACTCTACTACAGTACCAACAGCCCACTGAATGAGACGACCATGCCTGTGGCTGAGTGGGGCCGGAACCCGCCGGTGATTCCGTATTCACCCTGGTTCCACATCCTGGCGATAGCCTATGCCATCTTTCCATGGCCGATGGAAATGACGGCCAACTTCGTGAGTCTTTTGATGGATATGTCGCGGGTCGTGCTGATCGCGGCGATTGCATTGAAGGCAGGGTTGTCACAGCGAGCAGCGCTGCTGGCAAGTGTGACGTATGTGGTGCTGCCGGTGACCTATCTGCTCCATATCTGGGGGAATGTGCCAACTGCCGCCGGCTTGTGGCTCAGTCTGCTGGTGCAGACGACGATCCTGCTGGCGTGGGATCGGCTGGGTGAGTGGAAGGTACAGGTCTGGTTTGTGCCGCTACTACTGCTAACCTTCCTGGTCTACACGGTTACCGGGGTCTTCACCGGGATATTCCTGGTGGTGCTGACTCTGCTCATCTGGCTCAATGCCCGGCGTGGCCCGGCGTGGCAGGCGTTGTTGCCGGGATTGCGCCCGCTCTGGGTGGCGACGGCTGCGGCAATCGGGTTGGCGATTGCGATCTATTATGGGCAGTACTTCCAGCCCATTGTTGAGCGAACACTGCCGTACATGGTGACGGTCTTTACCCGTGGGCCAGAGACGGTCGGTGTGTCACGGCCACCATTTCTGGAATATCTCTGGTCATTCGTGCCCCACCTTGGTTACCATATCTGGCCCAACCACTACCTGTACTACGGTCTGGCGATTCCGCTAATCTTCTTCGTGCCAGGGTATTGGGCGATGCGCTCGCAGCCACTGCTCTGGCTGGTGGCGTCGGCCTGGGGCACGGTGGCACTGCTCTTCTTGATCGCCGGCTATCGCATTTCGATGGTCGATAAGCAGCTCTTTTATCTCATTCCGCTGATCTGTCTGGCCTGGGCAATCATGGCTGATCGGTTGTGGGTGCGCTGGCCAGGTCGCTTATTCGTACTGGCGACGCTTGTCCTCTCGCTGGGGAGTGCGCTCTGGTTGTGGGTGATGCGGATCAGTATTTTGCCGGTGCAGAATTAGGTTCGTCGGCATGAGTGAATTGCTTGAACGGATTGATGAACAACTGGCTGCGGCGATTGATCCGTGGCTGCAACACATGATCTGGCGACGCGATTTTGCTGCATGGCGCGAGCGCCGGTTGCATCAGGAACAGTACCAGACCGAACGCCTGGCGCAGGTGCAGCAGGTGATGGGTCTGGTGTCCGACCTCCGTATCCTCGATCTGGGGGCCGGGATGGGCGGATTTGCGGTAGCGGCGGCACTGGCTGGGGCGCAGGTCACCGCCTGCGAATACAATCCGGCGTACTGTCGGATTATTCGCCTGCGGGCAGCCCGCTATCAGTTGCGCCTGCCAATCATCAACGCAGCCGGTGAAGCCTTGCCGTTGCCGGATGCAGCGTTTGATCTGGCGGTTGCCTGGGACGTGCTCGAACACGTCCAGGACCCCATCGCCGTGTTGCGCGAACTGGCGCGAGTATTGCGACCGGGTGGGCATGCGTTGATCACCGCCATTAACCGGCGGGCATGGATCGATCCGCACTACCACATGCGCGGTATCAACTGGTTGCCTAGGCCGGTGGCTGAACTGGTGATCGAACTGCGCGGACGAACCAAGCGCGGGGCGGCGTTTCGCGATATGCAACGGCTCAGTTCAATGCACTACTTTCACTACCACGAACTGGTGCGCATTTGTGAACGACTGGGCTTTCGCGTTACCGACCTCCGTGAACAGGCATTACTGGCCGGCAACTTGCCGAGTCGCCGCCCCTTGCGGCGGGCAATCCGGCGCGTCTTGCGCCAGATCGGGCTTGAACAGGCAGCGTACCGCTGGCAGCGACGCTTCTCCACCGGGATGTTTGAACTGGACCTGCGCAAGGAGGGCGTATGACGGCGCAGCGTCCGTCGCTGGCAACCCAGGTATCGCGGGCGGTGTTGTGGAATACCCTCTTTGCGCCGTTACGGTTGCTGGCCGAGGTTGTTGCCACCCTGGTCAAACTCAACCAGCTCTCGCAGGCCGGTTTCGGTTTGATTACGCTGGTGCGCGGAGCCAGCAACCTGTTTGGGACGGCCCTTGATCTGGGGATCGCCCGTGCGCTCCCCAAATATATTCCAGAGACCGAACGTATCGGTGGCGCACGGGCCGCCCGACGGCTGTTTCTGCTGGTCACCACGTTACAACTGGCGATCCTGGTGATCATTGCCATCGGTTTGATCGTTGCCCACCGGCAGATTGAGGGCTACCTGCAAGGACTCCTGCGCGGTGACATGACGGTCGAGGCAGTAGCCCGGGCCGAACTGAGCCAGTTTGTGGCTGAGTTTCACTGGCTGATTATTGGCGCGATCATCATTCTCTTGGGGCTGGGAGCGCTCTACGATCTGCTCATGGCGGTTCTGAGTAGCTTCTTCCGGCAAAAGGCGTGGAACAGTATTGCACTGGTTGCCGGGTTGCTCCCCCAAATTCTGGTCGTCGTCGCTATCCTGGCCCTACCCGACCGCTGGGATATTCTGGGGGTGTTGATCGCAATGGTCATCGCGCCGGCAATTGCCGTGGCGCTGGCAGGCTGGCAGGTGTGGCGCCTGCAAGCCGGGTTGACCGAAGAGCCTGCTCCCGGTATCCTGACCGATCTGTGTGACAGTCTACGCGATCTGCGCCGGGTACTCCCCCCCGGTTTTGTCCGCTATGCCGGCGTTTCGTATGTTATGACGGCGACCGATTTTATTGCCAGTTTCGAGTTCATCAACTTCTTCAACAGCGATATTCGTGATGTCTCGTTACTGGCTGCCGGTGCGTTGCTGGTACGCATGGCACTGAGCTATCTCTACACACCACTGGTTGGGGTGCAGGTGCCGCTGTTCACGCGGGTACGCCAGGGTGAGGGCGGCACCACCAATGGCGCCTACCAGTCGCTGATCCGCCTGCAACTCCTGCTGATGGCACCGGGCGGCGTTGGATTGATGCTGCTGGCCGGGCCAGGATTGCTGGTCATCAGTCCCCAGTATCTCGACGCTACACCAATTGTGTGGGTGCTGACGCCTTGCCTGTTTGGCGAGAGCATGCTTACCACCGCCCATAATGCACTCATGGTCAATGAGCGTCTGGGAACGGTGCTTACCGCCCGGCTGGTGGCCTTACTGACAGTGGTAATGCTTGGATTCTGGTTACCGGCGCAGTTTGGATTGTTGGGAATGGCGCTGACGTTTGGCCTGGCGCGCATCGCGGCCGGTCTCTGGGCGACGCTCGCCGGTATGCGAGGGCTGGGCTTGCGCTGGCCGTGGCGTTTCACGCTGCGCGTGAGTATTGCGACGGCGCTGATGGGGCTGGTGGTCGCCATACTGCGCAATCTGATCGCCCTGCCGGCGGGTGATGTTGACCTTATGACACGCCTGGGACTGGCTCTGCAATTGCTGCTGCTGGCCGGAGCCGGTGCGTTGATCTTCCTCGTCGCACTGCGGCTGGTCGGTGGTCTGGAACCGGCAGACCGCGATCAGGTGTTGAAATGGCGACTCCCGTTCCGCAGCGTGATTCGGCGCCTGATCTGAGGGAATCTGTGATGCGAGAACACCAAAGCCTGCTAACGGCGTCTGTTCGTCCGTGGCATCTCCTGAGCGATACGCACAAAATAGCTCTTATGCGGACAGGAGCAGCGTATCTGGCGATCACGCTCCTGGTGATCGGGATCAACTGGTTGCTGGCGAACGTTAGCCAACCGTTGACTCTCGCCCCGGCGAGTGCCAGCCGCTGGCTACTGGCCGGATTGAACCAGGTCGAAACGAGCGAATTTGGTGATTTTCGCTGGACAGATGGCGAGAGCCGGGTGTGTGTTGATGGGGTTGGTTATGCCCCGCGTAGTCTGGTCCACGTGCGACTGGCGGGTGGCTATGCCCGTGCACTTGGTACCGAAACCGCCAGTCTGCACGTCGGGCAGGCAGCGCCGGTCACTGTCGCCCTGGCACCAGAATTGCGTCGTTACACCCTGTTGACCGGTTCTGATCAGCAGCCGGGGGCAGCGGTGTGTCTAACGATTCAGAGCAACGCAGTTCGCGATCCGAACAATCCGCGCTGGCTTGGTGTTCCCTTCCATGGCTTGACCGTCCAGCCGCTTGCGGCGGCAGGTGCCGTGATGCCGGCACCACAGGCGTTGGCCGTTGGCCTCGCGCTGTCGATTGGCTGGCTGGCAATCTTGCATCTGAGTGGTGTGCCGCTCTTGCTGGCAACCATCATAGTAACGCTTGGCAGTGGTCTGATCGGGTACAGCTTGGCCGCAGGGCTGGTGCCGTTCGGCGTTGGCACCCTGCGCTGGGCCTTGCCAACGGTCGGCGGTATCTGGATGGGCGTGGCCGGCCTGGCGATAGCCCGCTGGTGGCCGCTGCGCCAGGATTGGCTCAATGAACTAGCTGCCATCCTCTTCTGGAGTATTGCCATGCTCGGCGCATTCTGGCTGCTGCAATGGATCAGCGGCCACAGCGGAGTCTGGCCACTCAAATCGCGGATCGATCCCTCACCAACGTGGTGGGTGGTATTGCCGATTGCGGTTGCCGTCATCTGGTTCGTGGTCGGCTTCCGCTGGCTGCACCGTCCGCTCGCACCGGTACCGGTAGTGGTGTATACCCTGATCGGTGCATTCGGTTTGCCAGTATTATTTGACATAACTGTTCACGGGTTGGACGCGCCAATTGCCCTCTTTCGTGACAGCCCCTACGAATACCTGCGCGACACGCCGCAGGTGGCCGGCGATCCGCTCGGTTTTCTGACCAACTTCGAGACGATTGCCCCTGGTCTTTCGGTGCACGGCAGCACGCACCCACCGGGCGCAATCCTGTTCTTGTGGCTGATAGAGCAGCTTTTCGGCGCGGGGGCAGTGTCAACCAGTTGGATCACGATTGTTCTCACCGCCTGCCTGCCGTTGATTGCGGTCTGGCTTGGCTGGCAGTTAGGAGGGGGGCGGCTGGGATTGATGGCAGGCATGATCGCCGTTGTGCTTCCCGGTCAGATAGTGTACGGTGTCACCGCGCTGGATGGCGTGTTCAGTCTGTTGATCGCCACCGGTGCAGCCGCCTTCTTTCTCGCGCTTGAACCACCGTATCGGCTGTGGCTGGCGGTAGTTGCCGGTCTCGCGATTGCTGCCGCGCTCTTTATGACCTACGCGGCCACCCAACTCTTCTTCTTTGGCGTTGCTGCGGTCGGGTTTGCGCTGGTGCGTCATACACCGCACCAGGGATGGCGCACGACGCTGATTGCACTTATCCGCCAGGGTGCCGTGACCGCCGGGATTATCATTGTCATCTACCTGATCATCTTCGTCACCACCGGTTTCAATGTCATCAGTGCATCACGAACCGCAACAGTGATCAACGGCGAGATGATGGAGCGTTTTCGCGAATACGGGCCACCGCCAACGCCGTTCCTGCCCCCCAGCTACGACTATTACCTGCGGTTTGCGGCAGCCAACCTGGTTTCGTATCTGGTCTTTCTGACTCCGTGGGCACTGGCTGCACTCAGCATGCTCTATCTGCGGGCAGTCAGCGTTGGCTGGCAATCACCGTGGGCAGTGTTACTGGGAGCACTGGGTGTTTTTGTCCTTGGTATGTGGCTGAGCGGCCTGTTCAACCGCGAGGTTGAACGAATCTGGATGTTTACCTACCCGCTGGCGGCAGTCCTGGTCGCATACCAGATCAGTGACGATTCGGAACGCCGGCAACGGTGGCGGCTGGCAATCTATCTAGGTTTGACCCTGACCTTTGTTGTGGTGATGAAATTGACGCTCTACACCATCTGGTAAGGTATGCGCATCGCCCTCTACAACCTGACCACCACCATCAAGATCGGTGGTGTAGAGAGTTTTGTCTGGGATCTGGCTCGCGAACTGGCCCAGCGCGGTCATGCGGTTGATATTCTGGGTGGGGTCGGAAATCGGCGCGAAACGGCACCGGGAGTACGTGTACTCACCTTCCCGTTTGTTTCGCGTCGCTTCTGGCAGGCATTCCCGCCGCTGCGCCGGGCTTATGCCGAAGCAAAGCTGCTGGAGCGGCTGACGATGGCGATTGCCGCACTTCCCACGCTGGTGCGCGAGAAGTATCAGATTATCCATCTGCAAAAACCATACGATCTGGCACCGGCGCTACTGGCACGCCGGCTTAGCGGAGCACGTGTCATTCTCGGTTGCCACGGCGAAGACTTTTACCGTGGCGATACCTGGCTGGCACGGCAGGTGAACGCTGTGGTCTCGTGTTCGCATTTCAATGCGCAAACGATTGCCGGTCGCTATGGCTTCATGCCAGAGGTGGTTTTCAACGGGATTGATACCAGCCTGTTCCGTCCACAGCCACCCGATCCGATCCTGCGTGAACGGCTCGGCGTGTCACCGACTGTACCCCTGCTCCTCTTTGTTGGTCGGCTACAACCGTGGAAAGGGGTAGAGACGGCAATTCGGGCCCTATGCCACATCGATCAGGCAATGCTGGTGATTGCCGGTGATGGCGAAGATCGGCCACGGTTGGCGACGATTGCGCGTGAACTCGGTGTGAGTGAACGGGTTCGCTTTCTGGGGAGTGTGTCGCGCCAGCATCTGCCGGCGCTCTACGCTACTGTCGATCTGCTGCTGGCAACCAGCTATGCCAGCGAAACGTTTGGTATTGGGCCGGTTGAAGCGCAGGCGTGCGGATTACCGGTTGTGGCAACCCGTTTCGGTGGCTTTCCCGAAGTCGTCGCCGACGGTCAGACCGGGCTACTGGTACCGCCTCGCGATCCGGCGGCACTTGCTGCGGCTGTCAATAGCCTGCTCTCCGATCCGGCACGTCGGGCAGCGCTGGCCGCGGCTGCGCCGGCGTGGGCAGCGCAATTTGCCTGGCCGGCGGTAGTGGATCGGATAGAAGCGGTCTATCGGGCTGTCCTGCAAATTAACTGACGGTACGGTTTACCGGTTATCGTTACTCTACAACAACGTGTGACAAGCCATGCGCATTTTGATCATTGGACTTGGCGGTATCAGTCGTCATTTTCGTAACTGGCCCGAACGCACCCTGGGACAGGCACTGGTGGCCGCCGGGCATGAGGTGATGGCACTTACGTACTGGCAACCCGATCAGCCCCATCTCGGCCTCACGGCTCGCAGAGAAGAGATTGATGGCATCGCGGTACGGCGGGTACGACCGCAGCTTTGGCCTGGTCGCGAAACAATTGCTGCGCTTGAGTCGTTACCGCGGCCCGACATTGCTCACGTCATCCATCCGCGTAACGTGCTGGCATTGCAGGCCGTGCGCTGGCTGCGCAGACACAACATCCCCATCGTGTGGACATGGCTCGGCCCCTACCATGATCGCTGGCTGGTTGCCAACCGGGAACGGCCTTACGAATCTTCCATCCATCCTGAACGGTTAATCTACTCGTTACCGCAGATCGTTCGGCGTGGTTTACGCGACTGGCAGTGGCGTGATCACTGGCGCAACTACGCCATTCACCGCCCGTTGCGCGATGTCGCTGCCTTCATCCCCTGTTCACACCACGAAGCGCAGGTGTTGCGCTCACTCGGATTCAACCAACCGATGACAGTCGTTCCGCTCTGGCTCGACATGCACTTTATGAACGGGCCGGCACCGACCCTGGAACCGGCCTTCACCTATCCGATCATTCCCTACATCGGCCAACTGACCCCCCGCAAAGGCTATGATCTGCTGGTTGCCGCAATGCCGACGATCATTGCCCGCTATCCACAGGCCAGCTTCGTCTTCGTCACCCATAACCCTGCGCAACGTGCCGAGCTGCAACGGCTGGCCGCCGAGGCCGGTGTCGCGGCAAATCTCCACTTTCTCGGTACGCTGAGTGAGGAACAAAAGCTCGCCCTTCTACGCGCCAGTGCCGTCTTACCGTTTCCATCACGCTACGAAGGATTCGGGCTGCCTGTTCTGGAAGGCATGGCCGCCGGTGTTCCGGTCGTCAGCACCGATATTCCGGTCATCAATGAACTTATCCGCGACGGAGAAGATGGTCTGCTTGTACCCTATAACGACACGGCTGCGCTGGCGAACGCAATCCTTCGCCTGCTCGATGATGAGACACTGCGTACCCGAATCATTGCTGGAGGGCGGCGAGCAATAGCCGAACGGTTTGCACCACAGCGACTGGTTACTCAGGTGTTGGCAGTCTATGAGCAGATGGTCAGGAGTGGCAACACGTCGTGAAGGGCTGGTCAATGATTGCTTCGTAGGAGTTGTATTACCAGTATGCAGAAGCAGGCGGGTAGTAGCAACACGTGGTGAAGGGGCTGGTCAATGATTGATTGCCTCGGCGATGACACACCGTATGAACCAGATTTGATATAACACCCGCATCGAAACATCCTCGCCCATATCTATCTCCTCCTTCCCATCTCCTCCTTCCCATTTCCTATTTCCTCTCCCCTATTTCCTCCTCCCACTTTGACAGACAGCGCCGTATTCTTTATCATAACAATACTCACCTGCATCTACGCCATGCTGCGTACAAGTTTCCCGTTCCCCGTTGGACTGAAAAAGATGTTGTTTTTCACAATTGGAGTAGAGCAATGCATCAAGATATTTCATTGTTGGCAAATCTGGCTATTGCATTGATGGTGGCCTTCGCCGGTGGCTTGCTGGCCCGCAGAATTGGCCTGCCGACTATCGTCGGCTACCTGCTGGCCGGGATGGCGATTGGTCCGTTTACCCCTGGCTTTGTCGGTGATGTTGAAGACATCAGCCAGCTTGCCGAAATTGGCGTGATCTTTCTGATGTTTGGGGTTGGTCTCCATTTTTCTCTGAAAGATTTGTGGGCTGTGCGCCAGGTGGCATTGCCGGGCGCAATCTTGCAGATGACGATTGCCACTGCGCTGGGGTTTGCGCTCAGCCAGGTATGGGGATGGGCGCCGTTGTCAGGCCTGATCCTTGGTCTCTCCATCTCGATTGCCAGTACAGTGGTGCTGTTGCGGGGATTGATGGATAACGGCCTGTTGAGCACCAGTGCCGGACGGATCGCCGTCGGCTGGCTGGTGTTGGAAGACCTGGCAACGGTGTTGATCCTGGTGTTGTTGCCGATTATCTTTGGTGGTCAGGGAGAGCAATCATTCCTATCCGGCACCTTCTCGCTGCTAAAGGCCGCGTTGTTTGTGGTCGTGATGCTCTTCATCGGCAGACGACTCTTGCCGAAGTTACTTGACATAATTTCGAATACTCAATCCCGCGAGTTGTTTATTCTCGCCGCGGTTGCAATTGCTCTAGGGACAGCGTTCGGTGCCGCTGCGTTCTTCGATGTCTCGCTGGCCCTGGGGGCGTTTCTGGCCGGTGTGGTGCTGAGCGAGTCGCAGTTTAGTCATCAAATTGGCGACGATGTACTTCCCTTCCGCGAGACATTTGCTGTGATCTTCTTCGTCTCGGTAGGAATGATTGTGAACCCGCTGTACCTGTGGGCAAACGCTGCACAGGTGCTGACCCTAACCGCCCTGATTGTGTTAGGCAAGGCGTTTTTCACCCAGTTGCTCGGTTTTGTGTTGCCGGCGAGTGGCCGTACCATGCTGATCGTCGCTGCCGGTCTCAGTCAGATTGGCGAGTTTTCCTTCATTCTGGGAAAGGCCGGAATGGGGCTTGGTTTGCTCTCGCAAGACCAGTACTCGCTTATTCTTGCCGGTTCACTGCTGTCGATTATGGTGAATCCGCTGATGTTTCGTTCCATCAAACCTATCGAACGGTTCATGCAGCGATTGTCACCGCGCCTCTGGGAGCGCTTCGATCGCTATCCCCTCCAGCCCGCCGATCTAGCTCTCCCCAAAGAGGGGCATGTGGTGGTGGTTGGCTACGGGCGGGTTGGTCAACACATTGTTACCGTCCTTGAACGGCTGGGGATTCCGCGTCTGGTGGTTGAGATCGATTCGGGGCGGGCTGCCGAATTTAATGCCCGTGGTATTCCCACGCTCTTCGGCGATGCTGCCAATTCCGACGTGCTGATCCATGCCGGTCTGGAACGAGCGCGGGCGCTGGTGGTGACCCTGCCCGACGAGACGGCAACCGAAATGGTGGTGGCGGCGGCACGCAAGATCGCGCCGAATCTCCCGATCATTGCCCGTGCGGCGACAACGAAGGGGGTAGGCCGTCTGCTCAATCTCGGTGCGCACGATGTCATTCATCCCGAACTGGAAGGCGGTCTGGAAGTTATGCGCCATACGCTGCTCTGTCTCGGGTATCCGGCCACTCAGGTGCAGGGCTATACCGATGCCGTGCGGCGTGACGAGTATGACACCTCGATCTCCAGCCCCGCCGAGCACCAGGCACTCGATCAAATGGTACGCGCTGCCCGCGGGATCGAGATTGCCTGGCGGCTAGTTGGCGAACGCAGTCCAATCGTCGGCCAATCGCTGGCCGAGGCGAATATTCGTGCCCGCACTGGCGCCTCGGTGATCGCGCTGATCCGCGATCAACAGCTCATTGCCAATCCCAAGTCGAGTACCATCTTCCGCCCCGGTGATCTGCTCGGTCTGATCGGTGAGAGCGATCAGATCGCGGCTGCCGAGCAGTTACTGGCTGACACACCGGTACTAGCACTAGCGCTGGCCGAGGAGCGTATCGTGTGAGGAGATGTCTAACTCTCTCACCACACACCCCCTGGCCCCCGCTCCTTTCCCATCGCTATGCATGACCCACATATCGCGCTGCGTTAGGCCAGGCTGCACGCGCTCCCCCTGGCGCAGACTTCCAGCCTGCGTGGAGGCATCCTCACCACCACCGTCAGGTGCTGGCCGTGGCCGCTGGTGCGCAGGCACGAACCTGGTACAACCAAACGTC
>NZ_DAOUBI010000126.1:0-40335 GCF_034432675.1 Chloroflexus sp.
GCGGTGCGAGTCGTTGAGTGCTACAGGGGAGGGGTGGAACACGGATGGACGCGGGTGAGGCGGATGAACGCGGATAGCACCCAAGGTGTCACCTTATATCACCACAGCGACACGGAGGATGGGCATACCAGATGGGCGTGACGTAGTGCGTTTACGGAACTGGCTGCGACCCAAACGATTCATACCGTTCAGGTACGCTGCACAATGTTGTACGCAGCGTCGTGCTGTTCATCATCGCAGGTAGTCTTTCGTGTCCTGCTCACAGCATAGTTGGCAACCTGGGTTAAGATAGAACTGTGATCTTCTCGCTATCCTTGTGGCCAACGACTTCTCTGACAACGTACAATACAATCATCCCTTCACTGGGGATTATGCACTGAGATGAAAGCTGTCGAACAAATGGACTGCAATCTCTGATATGGCTAGAAAGGAGGAGTGGGCGTCTGCTGGTGTCTAACATCGCCAGTCATCGCCCGCGAATTCATATGGAAGAGCGTCGTCGTGGCTCAGGCTGGTTCGGCTGGGTTATATTTCTCCTGTTTGTGCTGGCCCCGTCATTTCTACCCCCCCTGGCTCGCTGGCTCAGTCTTCAGACGGGTGTACAGATTGGAACAACCGAACTCTTTATTGCGATAATTGTTCTTATCATCGTTTTCTCGATCGGGAGCAGTATCGTTGGGGCGCTGCGGCGGGCGGCTGAAAGCCGTGACTCACTACCGATACCGCGATCCGATGATACCTTCCGCATGCCCTCCTCCTCCCCAGAAGAGGTATTTCGTGTTCCGCCACCGCCACCTGAGCCGCCGCGCATGCCGACGTCTGCGACCCAGCTTCCAGGTGCGCCACGCTTCGAGCCGATTATCGATCCGCGCATTCTCCTCTTCGGGATTCTGGGCCTGATCGTGATTGGTTTTGTCTTTGGTGTGCTGTTTTTGGTGCTCAATCCCTAGCCGATTGTTGACCAGTGTATCCGAACCTCTCATCTATTTGAAAACCATATGCACTTGTACGATCCATTTGCACGCTATTATGATACCGATTTTCGCCACTTTCACGACGACATTCCCTTCTACCGTGAATGGGCACGGCGTACCGGTGGGCCAATCCTTGAGCTGATGTGTGGTACTGGCCGCGTGCTGCTGCCGCTGGCCAGTGCCGGCTTTCAACTGACCGGTGTCGATCTCTCGCCGGCAATGCTGGCCCTGGCACGTGAACGATTGCAGGCGGAAGGCTTACTCGACCGGGTAACACTGCTTGAAGCTGATGTGCGGAGTGTCATATTACCTGAACATCAGTTTCCGTTAGCATTTGTGGCTGTAAATTCCTTCATGCATTTGACAACCATCGAAGATCAACTGGCCACACTGGCGGTTGTTCGCCGGGCATTGACCCGGCGGGGGACGTTGATTATCGATCTCTTTAACCCCGATCCGCTGGCAATCACTCGCGAAGATGGTCGGATGCAGCTTGAGCGCAGTTACGAACTCGATGGTTGTTTTGTGCAAAAATTTGTCGTCATCGAGAGTGATGCTGCGGAGCAGATAAGCCACGTAACCTTTATCTATGATGAAACCGCTGCGAACGGTACACTTACCCGCCGGACAATGCAATTCACCATGCGCTGGCTCTACCGCTTTGAGCTTGAACATCTACTGGCTCGTGCCGGTTTTACTCTTCGTGCAGTCTATGGGAGTTACGATCTCGAACCCTACTCGTCAGGCAGTCCGCGTCTGATTGCCGTTGCTTCTCCCCGGCGCTAAGCTGCGCCTGTAGTCAGAAGGAGTCTTGTGTTATGCTGTCAATTCAAGAGATCATGGCGCTCATTCCTCACCGCTACCCCTTTCTCCTTGTTGACCGGATTATGGAGCTAGAGCCGGGTGTGCGTGCGGTAGGTGAAAAGCTGGTATCGGCCAATGAACCATACTTTCAGGGGCATTTTCCCGGCAATCCGATCATGCCCGGTGTGCTGATACTGGAAGCACTGGCCCAAACCGGGGCAGTGGCTGCCCTGAGTGCACCGGAAAACGTCGGCAAGCTGGTGCTCTTTGCCGGTATCGATGGCGCACGCTTCAAGCGCGTGGTGCGACCTGGCGATACATTGCGTCTGGAAGTGCAACTGGAGAAGATGCGGCGTGGAGTCGGTAAAGGCCAGGCCCGCGCTACGGTCGCCGATCAACTGGCCTGCGAGGCCGAATTGCTCTTTGCGCTGACCGATCCTTCGCGCTAGCAAGGTATGGGTTTGCGCCTGGCCGGCTTACGAATGTCTGTCTTTGAGAATTGACTCAAGCTACCTGTATCAAAGCGCCGGTAGCATGCGCGTCGGTTATACGCACGGTTGTTCATCTGGCTGAGTGATAACCTCCGCTCAAGTTGTCACCTATGCTGTGAGCAGACTATGGAGGCTGATTGTCAGGATGAATAGTACGAAGCCGCACTCAATACCGTATGGCGTAACCGCATGAGCGATGTGGGGAGTAACCAGTTCTCGTGGATGGGCTACGTCACATCTCTCGGAAGCAATCCGAGGTATCTACATCCTCTGTGTCCTCCGTGTCTCTGTGGTGAAATAAGGTAGCAACTTGGGTTACCCTCGCTTGTTGTTGATGAACTACCAACACGTGAACAGGGGCACATACGCTGGCCCCTGCTCGACTGACGCAACAGTCTATGTTCCCTGGAACGCAGTGAACTACCCCTCAATCAAACGCTCAAGACAGCCTTGAATTGGCCAGTGCCAGCCTGCGCACCGGAACTTCTTGCTCCATTTGCCGGGTAAGCTGCCAGGTTCCCAGACAGAAGGCAAGCTGAGCCAATGTTTGCACAATCTGCTCAAACCACTGTACTGGAATCGTCTGTGGTACGTTATTTGCCATCTGCGACATACCGATGATGGTGAGGAGCACGATCACGAACACTACTGCCAGCGGACGCATATTCCGTCGCCAGGCGCCTATCGCCAGCATCAGCAAGAGAGCGGTGTTACCAAGCGTTGCCAGCATAATGAGGGGCACACGCCACGGCCCACCATTACTTGCAATCAATGCCGAACCACCGCCAAACAAAGCAATCACAATCAGCGGCACGAGCCATGGCCGGCGCAGTCCTGGTTTGCCCTGCAACTGGCGCGTATAGCTGTAGACTGCTGTGGCGATAAGGGTAAAGCCGGGAGCGATCATTGGAAAGAGTGCCTGACTGAAGAGAGGAATATCAGTGCCGTTGATTGCCATGAGTAATTTCCATGTTGCTTTTAAAACGCCACCAACGGCAAGTAAGCCCAGACCGACGTAGACCATGCTCCCCAGACCGCGGTCAAGTTGCGAGACGGTGCGAGCGATAAACCACACTCCAACCAGCGAGAAGATCACCGGGAGGTAATCCTCCAGCGCCAGCGCCAGCGAATATTCCATCTCCATTGCACGCCTCCCGTTATGTTATCCGACGCTTGTGAATTTAGTTCATTATATTGCATATCATACTCTTTGACAAGCCAGGTATTGATTACTGCGACAATGAACGGGAGCGGTTAATCATTCTGATCAAGAGGCTGGTAGAGTGGTGAAATATAACGATATTGCAAATCATATCAAATGTATGATCTGCGAACACGTCATACGCTAGCCAATCAACACCGGCTCTGGTGCTGCACCTGAACGATGCAGTAGGGGCACGGCATGCCGTGCCCCTACTTGTCACGTACCAGCCGTGGCCGGTAGGGGCGCACACAATCGTGTGCCCCTACTTTCTATCGGTGGGATAGCGTCGTGGTGCCACGTCGCTGGTTCAGTGCCGTCTTGCAGTTGTGCAGTCGTCATCCCTGGCGATGGTCATCGTGAGGCCATTCGTACTTACGCAGTGAGGACGTTATCTGCATGATGGGTAACAAGAAGCCTCCAGCGGGAGCAGGTGCGGGTGGGGGTGGGTTGCGGAGTGCACAAACTGACCTGCCCCCTGGGAGTGCGAGCCTCCGGCTCGGCCACCACTCGTCCCGGCAGGCACTGACCTGCCCTGCACCGTAAGTATCCGCTGCCGGTAGGGGTGAGTTATGGTGTGGGCGGGCCGCAGATCACTTCTGAAACGTAACGAAAGTGCGCTGCACCTGAACGCAGACACACTGAACCGGCTCACCTGTATCTTTGACGAACCACTGGTGGCTGTGGGTGTGGCAGCACGGGGAGGTCATCTAAACGCTGCACGTCGTGGAGCAAGCGCTGGTATCAGTTCACCTCGCCTGAGTTGCTCTTTGCTCTACTGGTCACACGATGATTGATGGCTTATCCATGCCGACAGGAGCAGGTTTACCTAACCCGCCCCTGTCGTACCGCATCACCTGCTATAGTGATAACTCAAGTTGCCCCTACGCTGTGAGCAGGACATGGATGCTAACTGTCAGGATGAACAGCACGACGTTGCTCCCAACACCGTATGGCCTCACCGTATGGACAATGTGGAGAGCAGCCAGTTCACATAGACGTGCTACTCACGCCTCCTGGGAGCAATCCGGGTTATACTCATCCTCTGTGTCCTCCGTGTCTCTCTAGTGACAAAGGTAGCAACTTGGGTTAATTAAGAAACCGGAAAGCGATTTATGCCAGTTCATACACCGGCGTACACCAGTGCTGGTATTTCTTCACCCGACCACGCACCACATCGGCGTAAAGATTGACCAGCATTCTCCCAATTGGTCCAACCGTCCCGTCACCTATCGGACGACGGTCGATCTCAACAATAGGCTTGATCTCAGCACCGGTGCCACAAAAGAAGGCTTCCTCGGCCACGTAGAGTTCGGTACGGTCAATTGGCGCCTCACGCACCGGAATGCCCAATTGATTGTGCGCTAACTCCATCACCACCTGGCGTGTAATTCCTTCCAGAATATCTCCACTGGTCGGTGGCGTAATCAACACTCCATTTCGCACGATAAAGAGGTTCGCTGCTGATGCCTCGGCGACGTGACCATCATTACTCAGCACAATGGCTTCATCGTAACCGTTCAGCAACGCCTCGCTCTTCGCCAGCGCCGAATTGAGGTAGGCGCCACAGGCTTTGGCCCGCGAGGGAATGATGTTATCGTCGATCCGTCGCCACGATGAAATACAGGCTTTGATCGCTGAACCGGCCAGGTATTGCCCGAACCCGACAGCAAACATTGTGAAGCTGTCGGTCAGGCCATGCAACTGAACCGCAATGGCTGGATCGCTCTTATAGAGGAGTGGTCGGATGTAGACATCTTCGCGAAAGGCTTCTCGTCGTAACAGCTCAATTGTAATTTGACATAATTCTTCGACACTGTAGGATACTTTCATCATTAAGATACGGGCCGAGCGGTGGAGTCGTTCCATATGTTCCCGCAGGCAAAAGACGTAAAGCTGTTGATGGTCAGGACTCCAGTAGCCGCGGATGCCTTCAAAACAACCGGTGCCGTAATTGAGCGCGTTGGTCATTACACTGACCTGTGCCTGTTCGATAGGGACAATCTCGCCGTTGAAGAAGGCAAAACGATTATTGGGCACGGCTTGTTTCCTTTCTAGCTAGCGCAAGGTATGCATCGAATATTGTACCTTATGGTCTGCAGGTCTATTCTTAACGCACCGTCTTGCTGTGCGATTGTGGCGTCTCGTCTAATGTCAGCGATGCATACCAACCGGTTGAGCCGTTGCATTGCGCAATTGCAAGTAGTTGCCGAGTATTGTAAGCCCGATGGCGCTAATGAAACCAATCCCGGCAAACGCCAACCAGGGCAATGCGGGCAGATTGAATGCAGCGGCCAGATCGATCAACATACCACCGCTCAGATTGCCCAGTCCACCACCTACCGCCAGCGCAAGTGCATTGACCCCGAAGTATGAACCGAGTGCTCGTTTGTCGGCCAACGCCGCTGCCACGCTCTGCTGCGCCGGTGTGGCGAGGAGAGTGCCAAAGGTGAAAATGATGACACATCCGATGAGGAGTGGAAAGGAGCCGGCCAGCGCAACCATCCCTAGGCCAAACGCCATCAGAGCAATGCCGAGGATTAAGATGCTAAGCGGGCGCAGCCAGCGCTCGAATAGGCTAATGACCGGTATTTGTAAGATGACGGTCATTCCCGCATTAATGCCGTAAATCCAGCGTACAGCATCGGCAGCATTGGCCAGTCGTTCCCCTACCAGTGGCAAACTGATCGTCAACTGTACCCACATAAACCAGTACCCCATGAGGAGGGCAGTGAAAGCAAGGAATGGCCGATCACGCAGTGCCAGCCCAAGCCCAAAACCGAGCCGACTACGGTCGGTCGCCGTTTCAATCGGTGGCAGGAACAGTGTAATCGCGCCAATGAAGGCAAAACAGGCGGCAGCAGCCAGCGCGACGGTACTGAAACCGTAGTCGAGGAGCAGTGCACCGAGAAACGGGCCAATCACCATGCCAAGCCCACCGCCGACACCATTGATGGAAAAAGCCCGTGCCCGCTCTTCTTCCGTGGTAAGTGCAGCGATCCCAGCGCGACTGGGTGCTTCGAAGAGCGCACCGCCAAGCGCCGAGAGCAACATTGATCCGAAGAGTAGTAGCGGAGTGTCGGCAAAGGCCAGGCTGGCGAAGCCAACGGCCCGTACCAGGACGCCGGCGGTGATCAGGCCGCGCCCGCCAAATCGATCCGACAGTATCCCACCACCTACACTGACCCCCTGCTGGACGAGTTGACGAAGTGCCAGCGCTAGTCCAACGGTAACTGCAGCAAAACCCATTGTTTGCACATAATGCACCGAGACTAGGGGAATGACCATGAAGAAGCCGGCATACATCATAAAGTTGATGACGATCAGGATGATCAGTCCCCGATAGCGAGTTGAGCGCGAGAGGTTCATATCGTTTAACTTTCTGATGAGTCAAACAATTCTGTTCCTACGTTACCATATCTGCACGATCTGCGCTACAGATAATCGCGATTGGCCCATCGGGCATTTGGGTGAGGACAACCACCAGGTGTCGTTGCCCCGAACCACTGAGCTGACGGGCCAGGCTATCGGTGTCGAGTGGCGATCCGCGCTTCTTCACAGTAACAACACCGGCATCAAGCTCGCGGACTAATGCGCGCAGGCGTTTGAGTTGGAACGGCATCCAGGTGATAATAGGCCAGGCGCGGGCAAAAGGGGTTGGCAAGGCGGTATGAGCGGTGAGATAGGCAATATCGGGTGCCAGTTGATACGCACCGAGTTGATGTGCCAGTTCAGCCACCAATCCCGCCCGGATCACAGCCGGGTCTGGTTCGTAGATCACGGCTAATGGTGGGCTTAATGATGGCGCTGTAGTTGCAGTAGCGATCATGGTTGACGTTGATCCATCGCTACCCAACACCGTAGCTCGCCGATCTGTGGTAGCAAATGGCCCACACCAGAGCACAGCCTCTTTTAAGTCGCCATCGAGCGATACGAATTCTACTTCTGCATCCTCCGGCACGACGCTACGTTGAATGCCCGGCGCTAATTTCACCACCAAAGCCGGTGTGTGCTGCCGCCAGCTCAATACCTGGGTGAGCGGTGGCTGAAATGCATCAGGGTCGAACAGCCGGCGTTCTCCTCTCCGCCGGCTCGGATCGCAGAAGAGTGCTGCCGCTGACGGTGGCAGCTCGCGTATCAAATCGCGCTCAACAAAGGATACGCGCGAACCAAGCCCAAGTACTTCAGCGTTGAACCGCGCCAATGCCAACCTGATTGGATCGCGCTCAACAGCAATCACCTGTGCTCCGGCATCGGCCAGTGCTATAGTGTCGCCGCCAATCCCACAACCGAGATCGGCTACGTCGTCGGTCTGAGCCAACCGCCGAGTACGATGCGTGGCCACAGTCGCTGCTGATGCCTGTTCCAGAGCCTCGCGAGTAAAGAGCATTCGGTCAGCCTGGGGGAATTTGCTGATTGCCCGTCGTCGCAGTAATGCCTGCTCGATAGCAGCCCGTGCGTGCGCCACCGGCAATGAACGCCGCAGCCGATTGAGTTCACTCAGGATAGTCACCTCACGTATGTCACGTATCGCCAGGTCGGCCAGTATGGCGCTCCCTTCTGGTGAGCAGAGCCAGTTGATAAGGTCTTGATCCATAAACGCAATACCGGTAATCAACAATTACGCAACTACTATACTCCAAACTAAACTGAATCGCGGTACAATGAAGTGACTTCATCAGATGAACTTCGGGAGGGTCAATAATGCGTAAAGCAAGCTGGCTAATCATCCTGCTATCCCTGGTTCTGGTTGCGTGTACAGATCAACCAGCCCAGGTACCAACAGCAACAGAGGCAGCACCAACCACAGCACCGGCAACACGTGTACCGGTTTCTGAGCCAACACCGGTAGCAACTGAATTAACACCGGAAGTGGTAGCAGCCGGTATCCAACAGGCGCTTGATAGCTATATTGAAGCCTACAATATCAACAATATTGAACTCCTGCGTTCGGTCGTTGATCAGACAAATGCCCCGTTCCGTCGGCTGGTAGAAGAGCGTTTCAATACCTTTCAAGAGTCGTCGTTCGCCGGCAGCCGGTTTGGTCGGATGCGCGTGCTAGAGGTCAAACCGCGTGATCATGGCTTCTGGCAAGCGGCAATTGACGACGGCGGCTATCGCCGTGATATTCTCTTCCGCCAGCTTGAAGATGGTCGTTGGGTGATGAGTGAGCCGACTGAAGAGCAGCTTGGCGAGAAGATTCGGATCGAAAACGAATACTTCACGCTTAATACCTACGAATGGACTGCCGAAGTCAATACGATCATCGAGGACATGGTTGTCCGGGCGCGACAGCAAGTGATCGATACCCTAGGCCGTACCCCGGAAAACAAATTCAATGTGTATCTCCGCCCGATCTTTGGCATTACGCCTCCCGTTAATCCAAACTCGTTGGCCTGGTACTCCGCCGGATCACGGCCACGAAATGATCGGATTGATATCTTTGCCCCCTTTTCCTACGCATTCGGTTTCTACGATCCGAATGCGGGATGGGAAGCGGATCTCTACAGTACGATTGTGCATGAATTGACCCACTGGGCGTACACACGAGCATTTGCGCAGGAATATCGCATTACTGATTGGATGAGCGAAGGCTTGGCCGAATATGTCTCGAATAATCCGCGCCGTAATGCGGTGAGTGCTGCGGTGCGGATGGGGCGCATTATTCCCCTGATTGATCCGAACGGTGGCGTCCGCCCACAAGATATGGATCATATGACGACGCTTGAAGTTGATCGTGGCCTGGCCTACGGGTTCGCCTATTCGTTGGTTGCGTACATTGTCGAGACCCAGGGTGGACTTGATGGGTTCTGGCGGTTTGCCGCTGCCGTGCGTGATACTCCCGGTACCGGTATCGAATTTTATGATAAAGCATTGCAAAAAGCCTTCGGTATTACCTACGAAGAGTTTGATGCCGGTTGGCGACAGTGGCTGCAGGAAAATTATTGATACCTGCCGATAATATCCGTTCCCAGCGAGTGCTTTGCTGGATAAACCTTTTATACGTTCGGTAGCGGTTATGTGGCCCCTTAAGGAGTGCGGAAGTCGTGCTTCCGCACTGTTGTTTCAGGTGAGAGATTATCGAGTCCTTACTAATCTCAAATCTGGTTTAATAGAATTCATGACACACTACCTAACGTTACCTGAACGCGACATCCTCGGCTACCACACTGTGATACGCAAGCGCTGGTATGCGCTGGGAGCACGAGTTGGATGCTCGCTCACCACCTGCACTGGTCCGCTGTGCTTTCATTCAGCAAGTCATCGCAAGCTAGAACCAACACGCGCTAGCGGGAGCCATCCGGCATCTGTGGTTTCCGCTCCCCTACCGGAGGTAGGTGAGGGTGGGGATATGTCGCATGCCAGCACTGGAAGCAGCTCCACTATAACACGCTTGCCACCCGTCACCCTGGTGTGGTACCTGAGCGCAATCGCTCGTGAATCGATTCGCCCAGCATTGATACGTCACCAGCAGCAAGCCGGCAGTGCACTAGCACGAGTCTGACAACCCGGATGATGCACAGGTTCAATCAAGATTTGACATAAGACCATACCAAGAAACCCTACGGCTATAGTTAAATCTGGGGCAGAACTGTCCTTATCGCTACCATGCGATGATGAGGCAGACGAAAGGTGAAGGAAAAGCGGGTATGGAACGGGCTTGTTCATTGTCGGGTAGTGAAACGTAGTACGGCCTGGTGCCTGGGCTATATACCGGCTATAGCCATAGTTGAAGTGTATTGCGATTTGTATTGTTCATCCACGGAATAGTGAGAAAACTGTGTTATTGTGCTAATGTGGAGATCAGATTGTCTGAAATAGCAACCTGGAAAGTGCATCACCGCTGTCTAATGAGTGTGCTCACTGTGAGGTTCTATGTCAACACCACGCCTAATTATTCCGGGTTTGTATGAACTGACCCTGCCAATGCCGTTTGCTTCAGTGAATGTGTTCTTTTTGCTAACGGCTGAAGGTGTGACTCTGATCGATACCGGTTATCCGGATCATGGCGCTGGTGTACTGGCCGGATTGACGGCGTTGGGCCGCACACCGGCAGAGGTGCGGCATATCATCGTAACCCACCATCATGTCGATCACGCTGGTAATCTGGCAATATTACAAAATTACACGGAGGCGAAGATTTGGATACATCCTGCTGATGCCGATCTAGTTGCGCAGGGGCAATGTCTACGTCCAACCCTGCATGGATCTCCAGGTCTATTCAATCGCCTGGCTTTCAGCCTTGCCAGGATACTCTTGCCGCGAACGATTCAACCGGCCCGGGTCGATCATCGCATCGCCGATAACGAGATCATCCCGGTGGCCGGGGGTCTCCAGGTGATACACATACCCGGTCACAGCGCTGGTCAAATCGGCCTGTACTGGCGAGTGCAAAAGACCCTCTTCGTCGCCGATGCTATTACGCACCGTGATGAGTCGTTACAATTACCAATGGTCATCGAAGACCTGAATACCGAAATCAGCAGCATTTCGCGCCTGGCACGCTACGACTGTACAACGATTTGTTTTGGCCACGGGCCGGCTATCACCGGTGCCGCAGGAAATGCTCTGCAAGCCTATGCTGCGACTCTGGTGAAGCGATGAGGGGCTACAAACACAACGATCTGAATTTTTTCATCGGTGAGCGCATCCTGGGTCTTCAATGCCTTTCACCTGCCCTCATCCAAACATTAAGAAATTCTCGTGCGATATAACGCAGCTTGACATTGCTGCTTGCGAGTGTTATGCTACATAAATAGAGAATATACAATGTCGCGATCGCGGATGATCGTCGATTATGGAGGATGCGGCCTGGCGTTGCACGCCGGGCGTTTTTGATCAAGAATCACTTCGTAACAGATATTAAAGATAGTCTTTGCGAGATTATCCGTGTAGCGGCGAAGTCGTGTTCAGAACATACATAGGTGCATTCCATGTACGTCTGGCCTGTCCATTCACTGCCCGCAACACGGTGGCGAATAGTCTGCCTGGATAGGAGCGGATTATGGATGATGTAGTAATTACCGCTCATTCGCCAGAACTAACATTAACTTCGTCGACTCATACGAGGATGGCGTCTGATTTACCGCCATTATCGGCTGAATTGCTCAACCACTCGGTGATGCTTTCGCTTGTTGAACAACAGCAACGTCGTGGTTGTCAGGCATCACTCGAGTCGGTTCAAACAGCATTCATTAATTCCTATCATTCACCTTCAGTTGAAGCTCTGATTTCCCGCCACCGCGAGTATCTCCCCTCAGCCGATTTCGATCTGATCCGCCGCTCGTATGCGTTCGCTGCTGTTGCCCACGAGGGGCAGCGACGGCAATCAGGCCAGCCGTACATTGATCATCCGATAGAAGTTGCTATCATCTTGCTCGATCTACGTCTTGACACCGAATCGATTGCTGCGGCCCTCTTGCACGATGTGGTGGAGGATAGCGCTGTCCCGATTTCAGTGATCGAACATTTTTTCGGGCAGCAAGTTGCCAGTCTGGTTGATGGGGTGACCAAACTCTCCGGTTACGAGAGCAAAAGTAAAGAAGAGGCCCAGGCCGGTACCTACCGAAAATTGATTATTGCGTCAGCCGACGATCCGCGGGTAGTTTTGATTAAGCTGGCCGACCGGCTCCACAATATGCGTACTATTCACGCCACACCGCCGCAAAAGCAGCAACGGGTGGCGCGGGAAACCCTTGAAATCTATGCACCTCTGGCCCACCGTCTTGGTATGTGGCAGATGAAATCGGAGCTAGAGGATCTGGCATTCAAAACGCTGTATCCTGACCGTTATCAGGAAATTGCCCGTGGCCTGGCCATGCGCAAAGAGGCCCGTGACCGCATTGTGCAAAAGGTTATTGCCCAATTGAAAGAGATGCTTGCCCGCGAAGGTATTAAGGCAGAGGTCACCGGGCGCTCGAAGCATATCTACTCGATCTGGCGTAAGATGGAGCGCAAAGGGGTGCCACTTGAGCGCATCTACGACCAGCTCGCCGTGCGCATTATTGTCGATGATCCTAACAACGAAGTGGGAGCATGCTATCAGGCGTTAGGCGTAGTGCACGGCAAGATGAACTGGACGCCGGTGATGCAAGAGTTCGATGACTACATCGCTGCCCCCAAAGAGAGTTCTTACCGCTCCATCCATACGACCGTGATCCTGCCGGAGGGTTTGCACTGTGAAGTGCAGATTCGCTCGACGAAGATGCACGAAGAGGCCGAACACGGCATTGCTGCCCACTGGCGTTATAAAGAGGGCTTCAATTCGCGCAGTGATCGCGATTACGAAAACAAAATTCGCTGGTTGCGTGAGCTGATCTCCTGGCGCAACGAAACTACCGACCGCGAATTTGTCGATATGTTGCGCGCCGAATTTGAAGAGCGCGTGTTTGTCTTCACACCGAAGGGTAAGATCATCGACCTGCCTGAAGGTTCAACGCCGGTCGATTTTGCCTATCGCATCCACTCCGAGGTCGGCCACCGTTGTATTGGGGCCAAGGTCAATGACCGCATGGTGCCACTTGATTATCAGTTGCGGAATGGTGAGATTGTCGAGATTTTGACCTCGAAGAATCAACGTGGCCCCAGCCGTGACTGGCTGCGCTTTGTGAAGACACCCTCGGCCCGCAACCATATTAAGCGCTATTTCCGTCGCCTCGAACGTGAAGAGAATATTATCGCTGGCCGCGAGATGCTCGAAAAAGAGCTGAAACGCTTTGGCCTGACGCAGGTGAGTTTCGAGAAGCTGGTTGAACTGGCCGGGCCAACAGTACGTTCGGTCGAAGACCTCTTTTATCAAATTGGGATCGATGATCTGAACGAACGAGCGTTGGTGCAGAAATTGCTCGGTGCTCAGGAGACTGCGCCGCCGCCGCCACCACCTGCGCCGACTCAGCCCATGGCGCGAGTCAGCGCCAGCGGCGATATCTATCTTGAGGGTACTGGCAAAATTGCGTCACGCCTTGCTCGCTGTTGTAATCCAGTGTTCGGTGAACCGATTGTTGGCTTTACAACTCGTGGTCGGGGGGTGACAGTGCATCGTACTGATTGTCGCACAATTCAGAATCTGAGCGCCACTGAACGAAATCGCTTGATGCCGGTCTGTTGGGGGAATGCTTCTGGTCCCAATCAATGGTTCCCGGTACCGTTACGTATTGAAGCCTGGGATCGGGTTGGCTTGTGGCGCGATATATCAAATGTGATCGCAGACGCCGGGATCAATATTACCAATATCAATCAAGGGAAACGCTGGGCCAATGGGCGCACTGTGTTGAATGTCACGGTTTCGTTGCAATCGATGGCTCAATTGTCACCGTTGATTGAAAAGATTAATCGAATTCCCGATGTTATTGATGTCTACCGTAAAACATGATCGAAAACTGATGCTAACGGCT
The DNA here is from genome assembly GCF_034432675.1 of Chloroflexus sp. Taxonomy (GTDB): domain Bacteria; phylum Chloroflexota; class Chloroflexia; order Chloroflexales; family Chloroflexaceae; genus Chloroflexus. The sequence continues at coordinate 13,865 of NZ_DAOUBI010000126.1, forward strand.
CTTCGTTCTGCACTGCTTGAATGGTTTGCCGGTAACGCGCGCGATCTGCCATGGCGACGTACTCGCGATCCATACGCGATTATGGTTGCCGAGATCATGCTCCAACAAACACAAGTTGACCGGGTTATTCCAAAATATCACGCCTTTTTAGCAACCTTCCCCACCCTGACAGCACTGGCCTCCGCTCCAACTGCTGACGTGATCCGGTTGTGGGCCGGTCTTGGCTATAACCGGCGCGCAGTGAATCTGCAACGGGCAGCGCAGATTATTGTCGAACAATACGGTGGTAAAGTGCCAGATTCGGTGGCGGTGTTGCGTACATTGCCCGGTATCGGCCCTTACACTGCCGGTGCAATTGCCTGTTTTGCGTTCGAGCAAGATGCCGTGTTTCTCGATACAAACATTCGCCGCGTTATTCGCCGATTGCGTGTAGGTTCTGACCTGCTCTCTTCCCCCTCTGATGCAGTGCTGCTGAGTCACGCTGAAACTTTATTACCGGCCGGGCAGGGCTGGTCGTGGAATCAGGCTATCATGGAATTGGGTGCCCTAATTTGCACAATGTCCAATCCGGCGTGCTGGCGTTGCCCGCTACGTCAGTATTGTCGGGCTTACGCCGATGCGATTGTTGCGGATGGCGATCTGGTCAATACAATGATGTCACCAGTACCCCTGAAGCGGGTGGCTGAGTCTCGGTCTGGTGAGACGTTTGTCGGTTCGCGACGCTGGTACCGTGGGCGTATTATTGCCGTGCTCCGCGACTTGCCGGTGGGAGATGTATTGCCATTAGCCGAATTGGGTCAACGCTTACGCCCGGATTTCACTGCCGACCACAAGGACTGGTTACAAGGGCTGGTGACCGATCTGGCGCGTGATGGATTACTGATTATCACCGATCAGGGAGTGCGCTTGCCAGAGTGAAAGAGGGCATAACAGGAACCATTAACTGAACAACATATAAAACGAGGAGTTGCCCCATCAACGTTCCATTTTCCATCCTTGCCCGGGCAATTTCGCCATCTGTTGAGGAGAGTATTTCCATGCACGCCATTCCGTCATCCTTGCGTGGTACGCTGATCGGATTGTGGAGTGCTGCTGCGCTGGTCGGAGTCATTTCGAGTTTGCTGGCCCCGCCGGCAGCATTTGATCTGGCTGCCTGGCTGGCTACCATTCTGTTTGCCCTTGGACTTACCATCTTTGAGGCGTTGACGATTGTGCGCCAGCATGACCGCCCACTGGCCGTGACTCTGGTCTTGTTGATCAGTGCCATGATCGTTTTGCCGTGGCCCCTCTTTTTGCTGGCAACTGCGATAGGGGTAGTTGCCGGCGCCCTGGCGCGTCAGTCCCCATGGTGGCAGGCGCTGGCGCTGACCTCTATTCGCTGGATCGCTCTGACCGCCGGTAGTGTGGTACTCATTCTGTTTGTGCAGCAGCATCCCTTTGGTGCCGATATTGCCTCGCCATTTTCTTTGGTCGGCCTGATTGGCTGCGGATTTGTGATCTATTCAATTGAACGGGTGGCCAGTGCCAGCCTGACTTCGCCGGTTACTGATGAGCGTTTTCTGCTGGCATTACGGTGGCGTATCGATGACGCTGGCTGGTATGCCCTGATCTTTGCTCCGCTAGGGGGGATGCTGGCTATTCTTTGGCAACAGGAGGTGTGGGCTTTTGCGTTGGGGATGGCACCGCTGGCGATGGTTCAAATCAGCCTGCGTCGTCAGTACAGGTTAGAAGAGGCTTTGCACGTTGCTGATACCCAATTGCAAACGGCTAATGCCCGTCTCCGCACCTTGTCGCGTCAGACCGATCATTTGCATAGCCTGATTGTCGCCCTCATGACCAGCCGTGATGTGCCGACCATGCTCAATCTGTTGGTTGAACGATTGAGTGCGCTAATGGAAGCCGATTGCGCCTGGGTTACCCTTTACGATGACCAGGGTAACCTTCAGTTAGTTGCTTCCCACCGTTTACCCGTCTCTACCGAAGGAGTCGGACCGCAACCGGTACCGCTACCTCAAGCCTATGAAACAGCCCTGGAGCAGAAGCGGGTGACACTCTTCACCAATCAGCAAGTTCAGATGCTGGCTCCGGTGGCTGCCTTGACCGAACGTTCAACATGGCAGGCAGTGATTATGCTTCCGCTGCTCGGCGAGCAAGCCCCACTTGGCGCCGTTTGTCTGGCATTTGAAACGGTACGGGGGCTGAAAGAGGACGAACAGCGTCTACTGGCAGCGTTTGCCCGTCACGCTACTGCTGTAATCCAGAACGCCCGCCTCTTGCGCCGCTGGCAGGAATCGCAAACCGAGCTGGGGCGTTCGGCCAAACTGGCTGCGGTGGGTACATTTGCCGCCAGTATTGCCCACGAATTCAACAACCTGCTGGCGGGGATGTTGGGGTATGCGCAACTCGGCCTGGCCGATGATGATGTCGAAATGAAGAACGAGGCTTTGAAGGTCGTGCTCGACACCTGTAAGCGTGGTCGCAGCATTACCGGCAGTCTGCTGACCTTTGCCCGCCGCCGCGACTCACGTCGTGAATTGTCTGATCTGCGCGAAGTTGTTGATGGAACCCTTACCCTGATGGAGATAGAACTCCGCAAGCATAGTATTCGTGTCATACGTCAGATCGAAATGGTGCCACCGACCATCTGTGATCCAGGTCAGATTTCTCAGGTCTTTTTGAATCTGCTTACCAATGCACGTGATGCAATGAAACCACAGGGGGGAACGCTAACCGTATCACTCACCTCAGATAACGAATGGATTACCTTGCAGGTTGCTGATACCGGTTGCGGCATCCCTGAAGCGGTACGCCGCCAGATTTTCCAGCCGTTCGTGACCACCAAGAACACGACTGGAAGCCAATCGGGTACCGGTTTGGGTCTGGCCGTTTCGTATGGAATCATTAAAAACCACAATGGCCACTTTGACGTTGAGAGCGAGGTCGGGAAGGGGACGACGATGACGATCCGTCTACCTGTTGTGCAAGAAGAGGAAAGTGAAACGAGCACAGCCCCGATCCCCTCGCTGCGCATGCTGGTGATTGATGATGATGAAGCTGCTGCCCGCACACTTACCGCCCTTTTGGAACAGGCGGGTCATCAGGTGACCTATTGCGCACACAGTGCAGAGGCCGTAGCCATCTATACCTCCAATCCGTTCGATATTGTTTTGACCGATGTCGTGATGCCCGAACTCGATGGGATCAGCCTCCTTAATGTGTTACGCACCTACGATCCTACTGCGAGTATCATCTTGTTCACCGGCCAGATCGAACCCGATCAGGTTGCTGCAATGGCGGCCAGCGGTGCGTATGCGGTGTTGCGTAAGCCTTTCTCTGCCGAGGAGCTGATGACGACGGTTCAGGCAGCCTATCACGACCGCGAACGGGCCAAACGCGCATTGGTAGGATTCGTCGAAACGGCGCGTTGAGATAAGGTGCGTGGTTGTCTTCTTTTCACATCTGGTGCAGTAGAAATGATGACACGCCATCACTCTGGTACCGCATCTGATCGCGGATGCGCTGAACCATCTCTCTCGCATTGTGACGACCGACCAAAAGCCCGATGGTGCCATTTCGGTATGAATATGACGCCTGAACGATGTACATCATCGATCACAAGAGTCAGAATCACCGTGTTTCAGATCATAATGCAGCGAGGGGTGGCTCCAGGCCACCCCTCGCTTGTATCTCTGGTTCAGGTCAGATCGCCTTAACCGCCTGCGGCAATGCCCTGAATCCCGCCTTCGGTCATCTTCCGTACATCGAGGAGTTCATCAACCTGTTCGGCGGTGAGGAGACCCTTTTCAACCACCACTTCTTTGATGGTTTTGCCGGTCGCCATCGCCTCTTTCGCGACTGCTGCACCGTTCAGATATCCGATCACGGGGTTCAGCGCCGTTACCAGAATGGCATTCTTCGCCAGCCAGCCCGCCGCCTTTTCGCGATTGGCGGTAATGCCAACCACACACTTCGTCGTGAAGGCATTGATTGCGCCGATCAGCACGTGCATCATCTCAAACAGGTTGTGCGCAATGATCGGCATCATCACGTTCAGCTCAAGCTGACCGGCCTGCGCTGCCAGGGCTACGGTCAGGTCACAACCCTGCACGTGGTAGCAGGCCATGTTCAGCATTTCTGCCAATACCGGATTGACTTTACCAGGCATAATCGAGGAACCGGGTTGGACGGCAGGTAGCCGGATTTCGTCGAGACCGGTCGCCGGGCCGGAAGAGAGGAGCCGGAAGTCGTTAGCGATGCGACCCAGTGTGATGCAGAGGGTGCGCAGGCTGGCCGAGAAATCGGCGGGATCGGCCATGCTTTGCATCGACTCGAACAGGTTCCCCGACGAGACAAGTTCATGGCCGGTGAGTTCACTGAGTTTGGTAACCATGCGATTGTGGTATTCGGGGTGTGCATTGAGACCGGTGCCGGTTGCTGTACCACCGATGCCTAGCCGACGGAGCCGATTGGCGGCAGTGACGATACGCTCCATGTCGTTGCGCACAGCTTTGGCGTATGCACCGAACTCCTGGCCGAGCCGCACCGGGACAGCATCTTGCAGGTGGGTGCGCCCCGATTTAACGACATCGTCGAATTCAATCGCTTTTTGTTCAAGCGCATCGGCGAGGTCATCAATAGCGGCGATCAGTTCGGGTAGACGCCACAAACAACCCAGGCGGATTGCGGTTGGAATGGTATCGTTCGTCGATTGCGCCATGTTGACGTGGTCGTTCGGGCTGACCGGTTTCTTCGGATCGTCGAGGCTGTAGCCAAGAATCTGGTTAGCCCGGTTGGCCAGCACTTCGTTGACATTCATGTTGTGAGACGTACCGGCGCCGGCCTGAAACGGATCGACGACAAACTGATCGGCGTGTTGGCCGGCCAGAACTTCTTCGGCGGCCTGAATAATGGCGTTGGCGATCTGCGGATCAAGCAGACCAAGGTCGCGGTTCACTTCAGCAGCGGCCCGTTTGATCATCGTCTGGGCCCAGACGAAAGCCGGGTAAGGCCGCATCCCGCTCACCGGAAAGTTCAGCACCGCACGCTGCGTTTGGGCACCGTAGAGGGCATTAGCCGGTACCTGCATCTCGCCTAACGAGTCGCGTTCAATGCGATAACCTTCAGCCATGAGTTCAGCTCCTTTCATGCAGCAGGAAGCGACCATGCATTCCTGTCTCGCATGGATTGTGTCGCGTTACAGGGCGATTGTATCATAACGCAGGCGAGATACAGTCGCAACGGTCGTTGTGCATTCCGTGCATGCTATTGCCGGTCAAATCTGCTAGCATACGATGCACATCATGGCGCAAGTGCTGGCGCGGGTTGTAGCGCTGGCTTCCAGCCTGCTCCGCACCGTAGTACAGATGATGGATGAACGCAGGTATGCCTCCCATCCCGGCAAGCGACTTCGCTTGCGCTAACGACCAACCTCGTTGCGCACCTGAGTCAAGGCAGTGATCATCCCTAATGCCCGATCACGGTCATCGCCAACCATTTCTTTGCACAGCTCGATCAACTGATCAATGGCCTGATAGCGCTCGGCTGGTGGTAGAGCCATGATTGCCTCTACTGCGGCTGGCTCGCCACTGAGGACACTGCGCAGTCGGTCGTCACCGATGGGGGGCGCACCCAACACACCACCTCGTTCACTCATCGCTGTACCGAGCCTGTCTACCGCCGCGGCCATGGTGCTGCGGGCATCAAATTGGAGTTGGGGGATGTCAGAGGTGCTCAAGACGGTGCAGGTGTAGAAGAGATCGGTCGTGGGCGCAACCTCAGTCTCAATGGTGGTGATCATTGGTTCAGCCGCTACTGTTGCCCCAACACCTCCCAACACTGGCGGTTCGCCTGTACCGGTGAGCATTGCGCCAATCGTAACGTGGCCGTAGTCGGTACCGTGTAACATCAATCGATAATCACCGGCGGTTGGATTGTCGATTACCAACAGATTGAGTGCCTTGCCCGCATGCCCATAATTCCGTGCTCGTACCCGGCGGCTGCGACGGGCTGTTCGTTTTTCGCCAGCACCTAACACGCCGGCTGGTGCCAGCGATTGACCGGCTGGTACCTCAACCTCTACCTCGACCGGTGAAGCTGTCATAATGATCAGGCGTGGGGTTGGTGCTGGTGCGGCGGTGGGAGCGGCCCCTAATACGTCGGGGGCAATGCCCAGCTCTCGGAAGATTAAGGACAGGGCTTGGGGACTATCGGGTAGCGCACCGTGGCTTACCGTAATTGCAGGTAGATTGTTGGCCTGGGGCACAGTTGCCATGCGTTGGAGTACGGTGCCGTCACCTTGCGTATCGTAGTGGCGCTGAAGCGGTACCCCGTCGGCGTAGCGCAGTGGATGATCGGTAGGGGGCGGTCCGACCAGAATAGTGTTTAGGGTGTTAAAACCGACACCGGTAATGGTGGTCACCGGAACACGCTGTGTCAGAGTAGTAACCGCTGTAACCTGATTCGCCATCTCGCCCCACAAATTACGGAAGACCATACTGCTCAGCGGTTTAAGTTGCGGAGGGTTGCCACTCAACAGATAGTCTTCGACCGGCAGTAAATCGCGTATACCGGGCACCTGCGTGTGGATCGTCTTCACCTTGTCGAGTTCGGTCTGGATGGGATGGATATGGCGCAAATACCACAGGTAGACGGCAAAGACGGTGCGCAGCGTCTCATCGGCGTGAGGTTCTGCACCGGCCCAGGCGGTGTAGGCTTCTGCCGAGCCGCGGTGCGGGGTGCCGAGGGTGATTAGGTGGGCTACATCATTACGTGCAGGATATTCCGGCGACTGAATGTAGCTGCGAGCAACTAAACCACCCATACTATGACCGATGAGGATAACCTTGCTGGCATTGGCTGCTTTCTTTGACCTGTCGATCCATCCGACCAGGTAGCGACGTGCGCTCTCTTCAACCGGTTTGCGCCAGTCGTAAAATGCCACAAAGAGATCACGATTACGGCGATAACCGGCCTGAATGAAGGTTTGCAAGAATGTCTTCCCGTAATCAACAAATGGTGGAAAACTCCATCCATTTAATGTCGGACCGCGCCAATCGAGCAGGACCGGCAGGTTGAACGAACCGGTAAAGCCGGGGATGAAGATCACGGGTAGACGCGACATACTGTCTCCTTGTCCATCTTCCATTGTGCGGAGGGGAAACGGGATTGTTGTGCGATCTGGTAGATTGCAGGTCTGTGATATGACCGATATGTTTGACGTAGTATCACCAGTATACGCGAGAGCAATGCTCGCTGCAAGGGGGAAAGTGTATGAATAGGGCGTTTGCGAGGATGGTGTGTTGCGATGTTTGGAGTGCGGAGGCTATGCCTCCGTCCCGACCGTAATCGATGCCCGTCTTGTGTTGCACTGTTCACTCTGCGATCAGGGTGATACCGCATCGTGTAGCCATGTCGCCGAAACTTCGATGGTTTGCAACAGGTTCATCACTTCGGATGACACTCGCTGTCGTTGTCCGTTCTACCATGCATGCGTTACATTTGCCAGATTCCGCTATAATGTCTGTTATGAAACGACATCTACTCTGGTTCCTGATCATCACAGTACTCATCAGTTGCAGTTCAACGCCTGAGCCGGCACCTGAAACGGTTAACGAGCCATTCCGTAGCGCATGGCAGGCAGCAGGCGGTACGCGAGTTGGCCCCCCCTTAAGCGAGCCACGCTGGGTTGATGATGCGCTAGTTCAGTACTTTGCTACCATCAAAATTGTAGCCCTCGATAATGGTGGTGCAGTTGCCGAGCTGCTACCGACGAACTGGCGTGAACAGATACCTGCGGCAGTCGTTGAATTGGCCCCTGCACCACAACGTGCCTCGCTAACGGTAGCCAAATCCGCGACAATGGTTCAGCCACTACAACCCATTCCCATCACAGTACAGGTTCCTGATTACAGTGGTGTAGTTGATGTCCAGTTCTACGATGCCAAAGCGCGTCTGAGTGCGCAAGGGCAGACTACCATCGTGGACGGCGTAGGGGAGATTGTGTTGCCGGCAGGAGGTGCGTTGGGGCCGCAGTGGGCGATAGCTCTGATCAATGGCAGGCTGGCCGGTGCTCGCAGTCAGATCGTCACCCTTGACGCCCAGACCAGATTGATCAGCGGGCAAAGTGACATTGACTCGTTATACCCACGTATCCGGCGACTGATGACCGAGGCGCGGGTGAGCTATGAACTGAACGGTCGTCTCATCAGCGGGTATCGTTCGCCCGACAACCCGTTACTCTGGCTGCGTGATCACGTATACCAGGGGCGTGGCTTTCGCTATTTCGAGCACGATGTCACCAGCCTGCTGGACGCTTTTCGTGATGCGCAGTTACCCGATGGTAGTCTCCCTGACGTGATCGATTATCCCGACCGCTATGTGCAGGCGTTCCGCAAAGAGGTGGAGTCGGATATCGAATTTCTCTACATTCAGGGTGTATACGAAGCATGGCAGATGACCGGCGATGATGAATGGTTGCGTAGCCATTTGCCGGCGTTGCGCCGGGCTGTCGACTACATCACCACCAATCCTCTGCGCTGGAATGCCGGTCGGGGTCTGGTGCGCCGTCCCTACACGATTGATATGTGGGATTTTGCCTATGGCCCCACCACGATCAGCCCTGATGGTAAACCGGCACCACGCCACTGGATCGAACCCGACACGATTTGGGGTACCTTCCACGGCGACAATACCGGGCTGGCTTATGCCCTGATGTTGCTGGCCCGCATCGAACAGCGGGTTGGCGAACAATCACGGGTCGAACGCTATTTTCAGCTCTCTGATGAGATCATGCAGCGGCTGAACGATCTGGCCTGGAATGGGCGCTTCTTTACCCATTTTGTGCCAGAGGACCCCACCTTCGCTCCGGTTGGTGTGGATGCGTCAAATCAGATCAGTCTCTCCAATGCCTATGCGCTCAACCGGCGCGTGCTCTCCGTTGGTCAGGCTCAGGCCATTGTCGAGAGTTATTATGCCCGCCGTGACTTCAGCCGCGCCTTTGCTGAGTGGTACAGTATCGATCCGCCGTTCCCGGCAGGTAGTTTCGGGATGGCGAATGGTAAAGGCGAACAACCCGGTGAGTACGTGAATGGCGGGATTATGCCGCTGGTCGGCGGTGAGCTGGCCCGTGGCGCCTTTACCTTCGGCTTCGAGCCATATGGTCTCGATATCCTGCGTCGCTACGCCAGTTTGCTCCGGCTGACAAATGCGTCGTATTTGTGGTACTACCCCGACGGTCGGCCCGGTATTTCCGGTCCTGATACGATTCCTACCGACGGTTGGGGGGCCAGTGCAATGCTGGGGGCATTGTTTGAAGGTTTGGCCGGCATCGTTGATGAGGCTAGTCGCTACGATGATGCGATCATTAGCCCGCGCTGGCCGGTAGAGCCGGCTATCACCCGGGTTGAAGTGGTTGCCCGCTATCCGGCATCCGATGGTTATGTCGCCTATCGCTGGCAACGCAATGATCAGAGCATGCAGTTATATGTGACCGGGAGTGGTCGCACTGCCTATGTACGCTTCCTCTTGCCCGAAACTGCTGGTGAAGCGATCACCATGACCGTTGCCGGTCAGCCGGTGACTCCGACTATCGAATATATCAGGAATAGCCGCTATGCCGGTGTGGCGCTTGACCGCCTGAATGTGGTGGTCACTGTCTCGTGGTGACCATCCGATGGGGCTATGCAGGCGGATGATATCAAATCTGGTGTAATAGCATTCATAACGCGCGATCCGACAATCACTCCGTTATCACACCTGAGCACGGAAGGGCAGAACCGGCGTTTCCGCCCCACAAGAAGTATGATCACGTCGCGGCGAGGATAATGTTGCCGGACCGTTTGCCCGTGTCGCACAATGTGGTGTGCAGCAGCCACGCTGCCGCACCAGCCAGCCGTGCTCACGATTAGGAGTGGGTTGTAGCGTTTCTCCTGTGAGTCAAGGAGACGACGTGTGGGCAGAGCACGTCGGTCTGACGTTACCATTCGCGTGGGCGGTGGTGCGAGAGGTTCGCTAAACAGCCGAACCTCTTATCACCCGCTATAACTACAGCGCCGAGATGCGCAGGTGCGTCACCCGGTACGGAGCTTCATCTGGCAAGAGATTGGCCGGCTCACCCTCTGGTCATACTATCCCACCACTCATGTTGGCCCACACCTGATTGATTGCCGGTGTTGTCTTGTCAGAAGCTACTATCGTTTGTGAGTCGGAATCGAACAAATGTAATTGCGCCAAATGTCGTACCAGCGTCCCCAACTACTGAACATCCCAATCTAGCTCGCGGGTTGTGAGATATGCCTGCACAGTCCGGCTCACGCTGAATAGCACAGCTAGAATCAATGTGTCCGTGGTCGTGTGCAGGTTAGAAAACCCGTCGTATGTTGACCAGAACACAAGCGAAACTTTTGACGTCTTTGTCCATAGGAGCTATCTGCACGAATATCCGTCTGCGGACTGTTGACCATTGCCAGAGCGGCGTGCGTATCATACAGGCAGGAGAGGTGTCTATGCGACGCTTGCTTGTGATCGTGGTATTGCTCTGCCTGATCGGCGTAGATCACGCGGCGTTGTGGTTTAGCTCAGTCCATGCCCATGCTGCCTGGCGACAGGTGCGTGCCGCGCCGCCAACTCGCCCTGGCCCGACCATAGAAGCATTCGTGCGCCCCGAATTTGCGGCCCGGATGCGGCGATTGTGCAGCACCATTTTGGAGGCTGCGGCCCGACACAACCATCCCCATTTGTCAGGGATGAGTGATCGCGAGTTTGCGGTCGTGATTGCAACCATTCTTTACAACGAGAATTTTGGCTGGGCGGAAGAGCTGGTGCCACCGCTGCGAATGGTGACACCGCTCTACCAGGGTGCCCAACAGCAGCTCAATTTGCACGGTTGGGGAGCCAATTTTAGTGTCTGGCCGGCCAATTTACGCCCTTCGGTTGCCGCCGAGATTCTGTCTGGCAAGGTACCACTCGCCGATGGTCGTGTGCTGCGTATCCCGTTGCAAGTTACGGGCAGCCAGATTGATCCGACGACATTTTCCGATCAGCGAGCTTTGTTCGCCGCATTGACGGCGGAGATCAGTAACGACGAACTGGCAGTACACTATCTGGCCGCGAACCTTGAGCGCGGGGTCTGGCGGGCGGTAATGGAGGGGCAACCGGTTTCGTGGCGAACGCTGGCCGCCTGGCACAATCAGGGCATCGTTGATCCGGTTGCCATTCGCAACAACCCGACCGCACGTGACTATGTGCGTCGTGCAGCGGCGTATGTACCATTGGCTAAAGCACTGTTTGCTTCTTCAGACCAGACTGGCTTACAGGCCGTGTGATGCAGCCATCGTATGATATTCCATTGTACCTGTCGGTCAGGCACGCCCCGGTAAGCACTGCACATTAGGCAAAGCATCCAATCTGGCAATGGTGAAGATTGTACCCTCTCAACGTAGTAACGATACTCCTGGCTCGCTATACTATCTAATAGGTGCAGATGTTGCACGTCGCCTGTGTAGGCGCTCCGGCCAACACTGATGTGGCCCGGCTTAACCGTTGACATTTCGGCGTTGCGATGTCGCATCGCGTTGAAAGCTTCGGTTGTAGCGGGTGTGCCGATTGCCACGCTTGTCGCGTATCATCTGCTTCCCAATTACGGATACCGACAGGAAGAATACGACGCCGCTGGTCACAAATGTACCACGGCGTCGTTGCCTGTTTTAGGACCACGTTCGTTCTGCAGGACCGCGTTCGTTCTAGTGTAGCAAGGAGTAGACTTGTATGACGATGGATGCGAAGGGCGTTATCGAATTGATCAAAGCCAAGGGAATTCAAATAGTTGATACCCGCTTTACCGATCTCTTTGGTGGGTGGCAGCACTATTCGCTGCCGGCCTCGCGGCTGACTGAAGATATGATTCGCGAGGGTTTGGGCTTTGATGGGTCGTCGATCAAGGGTTTTCAAGCCATCAACGAGAGCGATATGTTGATGGTGCCCGATCCATCAACGGCATTTATCGATCCCACCCTCAGTGTGCCAACACTGGTACTGATCTGTGACATTATCGATCCCATCACCCGCCAGCCCTACAGCCGCGACCCGCGCACGGTTGCTAAAAAGGCCGAGGCATATCTCAAGACGACCGGTATTGCCGATACCGCCTACTTCGGACCAGAAGCTGAGTTCTTCCTCTTCAGTGATGTACGCTTCGGTCAGGGGGCCAACCACGGTTTCTACTATATCGACAGCCCGGAAGCGGTCTGGAATACCGGCGCTGAAATACCGGGTGGCAACAAGGGCTACCGCATCCGCCACAAAGAGGGTTATTTCCCGGTTCCACCCACCGATACCCTGCAGGATATTCGCTCAGAGATGATCCTGAAGATGATGGAGATCGGGATCGAGATTGAGTTGCACCATCACGAGGTAGCAACCGCCGGTCAGTGCGAGATCGATATGCGCTTTGACTCGCTGGTCAATATGGCCGACAAGGTGCAGAAGTACAAATATATTGTGCGCAATGTCGCTCGTGCGCACGGCTACAGTGCTACCTTTATGCCGAAGCCGATCTTCGGCGACAATGGATCGGGTATGCACACTCACCAAAGCCTCTGGAAAGATGGCGAGCCGCTCTTCTTCGATGAGACGCAATACGCTCTGCTCTCGAAGACGGCCCAGTACTACATCGGCGGTATTCTCAAGCACGCTCCGGCGCTGCTGGCAATTTGTGCCCCGACCACCAATAGCTATCGCCGGCTGGTACCGGGCTTCGAGGCTCCGATCAATCTTGTCTACTCGATGCGCAATCGCTCGGCGGCGATCCGTATTCCGACCTATAGCTCATCACCCAAGGCGCGTCGTATCGAATTCCGGGCGCCGGATGCGATGTGTAACCCGTATCTCGCCTTCGCTGCTATGATGCTGGCCGGTCTCGACGGCATCCAGAACAAGATTGAGCCGCCACCGCCGCTCGATGTTGATATCTACGAACTCTCACCGGAAGAGAAGGGCGACATTCGCAGCACACCCGGCTCGCTTACCGAAGCCCTTGATGCGCTCGAACAGGACTATCACTTCCTGCTTAAGGGCAATGTCTTCACGACCGATCTGCTCGAAGCATATATTGAGACCAAGCGCAAAGAAGCTGTCGGTCTGTCGCTGCGCCCGCATCCGTATGAGTTCATGATGTATTACGACGCTTAATAGCCCGCTACATACGCAACAGCAGGGGCGCATTCCAGGTGCGCCCCTGCTGTTTTGCTCACGCGAGCCTGCTATGAATACCGCCTCCATCCGAAGCATTGTCGGGTGGGGTAAGTGACGACAATACCTCCCCTTCTGATGCGGATCGATCACGCAGGTATTCCCGTGTCGCGTAGTCTGGCGTGCAGAAGCCATGCCTTCGCGCCGCCCATAATGCTCTACACCCGATGCGCGTTGTGACGGCTACGAGCATACCTGGGCGCATGGGAATATGATCCACGCTAACCCATTACCCTCCTCCCCATCCTAAGCGCAGAAGTGGATCCGGCGCACCCACAGCGTAAGTGGTGATCCGGCTATCCCTCTTTACACAAACCGGTTGCTCGAGTATCCCGCTAGCCTTTGCCGGTTTCATTCATGGGTGGACAGATATCCTCGTCAAACAGAGAGCAGAGAAATAACGCACACTAGGTATACACTCCCGGCATTACGCACACGGCGTCAGCGTTCGCAATTGCGCGACCAGATCGGGTAACAGATCGAGCAGAGTGTCAATCTGCTCAGCGGTGGTCTGGCGACCCAGGGAGAAGCGGATCGAACCGTTGGCTTCGTCGGGTGAGAGACCCGTTGCCAGTAAGACGTGCGACGGTTCGAGTGAGCCAGAGGTGCAGGCACTTCCTGAACTGGCACAGATGCCGCGCTGGTCGAGCAGCAGTAAGAGGCTTTCGGTCTCAATACAGGCGAAACCTACATTAACGATGCTCGGTAATCGGGTCTGGCGGTCACCATTCAGCCACGATTGTGGAATGCGGGTAAGCATGCCGTCAATCAGGCGTTCACTCAATGCTCGTAATCGAGTCGTATGCGCGGTACGCTCGCTCTCGGCAATGCTCAAGGCTTTGGCCAACCCCACAATACCGGCGATGTTCTCTGTACCGGCCCGGCGGCGGCGTTCCTGGGCGCCACCGTTGATCTGCGGCACCAGCGGTGTTCCCCGGCGCAGATACAATACACCTACCCCCTGCGGCCCGTAAAACTTGTGGGAGGTCAGGCTCAGGAGGTCAACTCCCAACGCCTGTACATCGAGCGGTAACTGGCCGGGTGCCTGCACCGCATCCGTGTGAAAGAGCACGCCACGCTCGCGACAAATGGCGGCCAGATCGGTGATCGGCTGGACGACACCCGTCTCATTGTTGGCATACATCACCGAGACGAGCGCGGTTTCGGGGCGGATTGCAGCACTGAGATCGGCAGGTTGGACACGACCGGTGCGATCAACCGGTAGCAGGGTTACCGTAAACCCCTCATATTCCACCAGATAGTCGAGTGCATGGAGAACGGCGTGATGTTCGATGGTACTGCTAATGAGATGGGTTTTGCCCTGGTCCCGTAGCGCCATGGCCACCCCTTTGATGGCCAGATTAATGCTTTCACTCCCGCCGCCGGTAAAGACAATCTCTTTTGGCTGACACCCTAACACCAGCGCTACCTGCTCGCGCGCATCGTCCAACGCCTGCAATGCAGCCCGGCCAACCTGATGGATGCTGGATGCGTTTCCACTCATGCCGGTCAGGAATGGCATCATCGCTTCCAGTACTCGTGGATCGAGCGGTGTTGTGGCAGCGTAGTCAAGGTAAATCAGGCGACTGTTCATAGACGGTTCTCCGGCAAGGTTATTGAGCACGACGGGTACGTGCTTCGTCGCGTAGCACCTGGAGATTGAGTATTTCGGCCACTTCGTAGCGAGGCGGCAACGAACCGGCCATTGGACGAATTCGCAATACCGGCGGGAAGTATCCCATTCGGCCATGCAGCTCGGCCAGCAGGGCTGCGGCACTGAAGTTGAGAGCCGGGAGATTAACCAGGATCGCTTCGCTCTGCCATTGCTGAGGCGAAAGACCGGCAGCATCGGCTATGGCGACGATTTGCGGGAGTAACGGCTGTTGCTGATCGATTTGGCTGGGAATGTCAAGCAATCGATCAATGTGCTGGCCGGTCAATGCAACGATTTGTTCTTGCTGCGCTGCGGTGATAGGATGGGCATAGTTTAGGATAATCATCTTCCAATCCTCGTATGACGTGTCTCTCTATCTATTGTAGCGCAGACTGATTGACAGAGTGCTGGCGATGGGTCGCTTGTTGTGAATGATTGTGGAACATTTGCCTGTTGATTCACGTTTGGAGATTGACCGATAGCCTGACGTCACCGCACAACAGCGAGTTCTGGAGAGACAGGCATCAACAGACACATCGCCGAATGGACCAGAACGATGAAAGGACATCTTCTATGAGTGCAATCCGGGTAATAATGCTCCTACTGGTTATGTTCCTGGTAGCCTGTACGAATCGTAGCACACCCACCACTGATCTTACCAATAGACAGTGGCAGTTGATCGAACTTGAGGGTCAGCCACCGTTACTATTAGAACAGGCGTTATCGATGGCGTTTGATAGCACCGGACGTATAAGCGGATTTGCCGGTTGTAATTCCTTTAGCGGTAGGTATCGTGTTGAAGGAACGACAATCTCTATCAGCGACGTGGTGACAACTCTGATGGCCTGCGCCGATGATGCAGTGACTACTCAGGAGATGATGTTTCATCAGGCGTTGCAGGCTGTAACGCAGTACGAATTAAACGCCGGGACGCTTACCCTGCGCGATGAAAATGGTGTTGTTCGTCTCCGCTTCCAGGCATTTTGATCCGTCGTTGCCCATGCGGTGGCCGGACAGGCGATGTGCCGTAGAGTGAGGGGCATGCATCATTCCCCCTCACTCGCACCTATTGCCGTTGTTCTTCGAGTATCGTCTTGCCCAAACCGGTCAGACGGGCAATCAGCCAGCCCAGTGTGAAGACAGGAATCGGTTGTGTCAATGGAATGAGGGCTTCAACCGCAGCTTTATTGCGTAAGCCGCGCAAGCCCAATCGGTCGAGTAGCAGCCAGCTAATCGGAGCTGCCAGAATGTCAAGACCAAAATCGAGCAAATCGAGGGCAATGGGCAGTGCGATGGGCAGGTAATGCATCGTTTCAAAAAAACCGGCATCCGGCGGTACATTCAGGTTTCGTAACCGTTGCCAGATCAGCCAGAGCACCGTAACCGCAAGCGTCAAACAAACCAACATGATGACGAGTAACCAGCTTAAGATTGTCGCAATTTGCTCACTCATTGGCGCTGCATCCTTCCCAGACCAACCCAGATCAGGGCCGTCAGGCTTACAATCAATACAAGGGTTGCCAGCGTGCTCAGTTCCAGAATTGCCCCAAAACGAGGTTGATCGCGATCCATCATTGCCAGTGCTGCCACGATAGGGTCGGTCAGATGGTAGAGCCAGGTCACCGCCGGGCTGTCGGGTCGGGCGGCCAGCAATTTCAGCACCAACCGCACCACGAGTAAACCGCCAAGCGCACCACCCAGCAGGGCAATACCTTCTCGCAAGAGATCCAACAGTCGCCGATTCATCGCAATAGTCCTATAGATGGAACTTTACAGAGCTATTGTACGTCTATTAAGCGCTACAGGCAGGCATTGTGCAGAAAATGTTTGTAAGACGAGAAAACTCCACAAGAGATTGTACCGTATCTGTTTCGACAGTAATGAAACACTGTCATCTGAAAAATTGTTGCAACTGATACGCTTTGGTCGGGTGGTGGTGTAGTTCTGATCGTGAAACTCACTTGATGTCACATCTTCGGCCACATCTGGTATCGGTAACGGTAGAGTGGTGAGATACGTTCTTTCAGATACGTTGATTATTCTCAGCGAAATATGACCGAAGACCTATGGCATTGGTTACGGTGGTTTGTTACACTATACTCACTTAACTTCCTGGCCTGCATGACAATCACAAGAACCGGTATCCAGTCACGTGCACAAGGAAATCGTCATGATCAAGCCAATGGCGTCGGTTGGGGCAGAGCAGCGAATAACCCTCATGAGTCTCTGGCGATCAAGTCGCGCTAACCTCTTCTTCATCATGGTGGGGTTAGAGTTGTGCCTGCTACTAAGCGTACTTGTCTGGCTATTGTTATCCGCACCACCGCGCCCGTCGTTGACCACGACACCGGATTTGACTCGGTTGACCGATGAAATTCAGGGTCGTCTTAGCGGATTGATCATCGATCCCGTCATCGAAGTCAAACCAGGAGTTATCGTGCGCTCAAGTAATGTGCGGGGTTTCCACTACGAAGGCAACGTCTACTACTACTATATCGAGGGTGCAGCGAATTACGATCCCTTGTCGCGTGGATTACTCCGTCTTGATCAGGTAGAAATCATGCTCCGCGACGATAGTGGTAATCAGACTATCGTCATCTACCGGGTGCAATAGCAGGCCGGGCGAGAGCGCAGATACGTATTACTCCAGATCAACGACGACGCCCTTCCTCCCAATCCCCCCAATCCCGTTCTTCGGCGGCACGGATCGCTCGCCGCTTCAATGCACGACGTGAAATCGGGATGACTTCGTTGAGCGTTGCCCAAAGCTGCTCTTCAAGCTGAGGTTGGGCAGCCAGTGCAGCCTCAATAGCCTGTACATCGATACCACGGGCATGCAACTCGGTCGCGATCTCGATGGCACGTGCTCGATTACCGGCAGCGAGTGCTGCGATCAAAGCTTCTTCGAGTTTCATCGTTGATCCCCCTCTGCTCAGGCCGTCAGAATAATCGGCCCTTCTTCGGTGATAGCCAGTGTATGCTCGAACTGAGCTGATCGCTTGCCATCGGCAGTGCGCACCGTCCAGCCATCGCGGTCAACTTTGGTAGCGGCTGTACCGACGTTGATCATCGGTTCAATTGTGAACACCATACCAGCGACAATTTTGCGGTTCTGCTGGGGATCGTCGTAATGTAGAATGGTCGGTTCTTCGTGGAGATTACGTCCCAGGCCATGACCGGTATATTCGCGTACCACCGAAAAGCCATTCGCTTCGGCGTGGCGCTGAATTGCGGCACCGATTGCCCGCAAGGGGTTGCCTACCCGTGCCTGCTCAATCCCCAATTCAAGGCAACGCCGAGTCACGTCGAGGAGTCGTCGCGTCTCATCATCAACTTCGCCGACAGCAAAGGTCTCGCACGCATCGCCGATCCAGCCGTTGAGGCGTAGCCCGATATCGATGCCGACAATATCACCCTGGCGGAGGCGATCACGCTTGCTCGGAATACCATGACAAATCACGTCGTTAATCGAAGCGCAGATCGTGCCTGGAAAAGGAGGAATGTAGTTCCGCCGTCCGGCGGGTACATACCCTTTGTACACCGGCTCGGCCCCGTGCGAGCGAATGAACTCTTCGGCAATTGCATCGAGTTCAGCCGTCGTTACCCCTGGCCGAATATGCTCTCGCAGCACCTGAAACGTCTGCCGCACCAGTTGACCAGCAGCACGTAAGAGTTCTATCTGGGCAGGAGATTTTAAAATGATAGCCATAGTAGTACTTTCATCGATCAGCATGTACTACATATGTTATAGCACATTCTCTTCGGTTGACGGTACCGGTGGCCGGGGTAACAGACCGGCCTGTTCCACTACCCGCGGAATCGCCCGCGTCCAATCAACCGACATAATGTGAACGCCGACAACACCTTCCACGCTGAGCAGCTCGGTTACCAGTTCGGCGGCCAGGGCAATACCTTCGACTTCGCTATCGGTAGCCCGTTGCATTCGTTCAATCACCGTCTCTGGCATCAGTGTACCGGGCAAGTGATCGCGCAGGTAGATAGCCGAATGTGGCCGGCGCAAGATCATCACGCCGGCCAGAATATACGCCTGTTGGTGTAAACCGGCTGCGCGCACATCGGCCATCCATTGGCGAAATCGCCCAACATCGAAAATGAGCTGCGTTTGGACAAATTCGGCACCAGCTTCGATCTTCTTCTCAAGGCGGGCAGCCCGTTCAACATTGGGGTTCGCGACACTGCCGATAAAGAACTGCGGCGCCTCTTTAAGCGGTGTACCGGATTGAAACGTCGCCTGATCGCGTAGGGTGCGTAAGACCCGGATCAGTTGAAATGAATTGAGATCAAGGACGTTTTTGGTCTCTGGATGATCCCCAATCCGGGGATGGTCCCCCGTCATTGCCAGCAAATTACGCACACCGAGGGCCGATGCACTAAGCGCATCGGCTTGCAGGGCAATCCGGTTGCGATGCTGGCAGGTCATTTGCATGATCGGCTCAATGCCGAGTTGTTGCAAAATAACACTCCCCCCCAGCGAGGACATCCGGGCAATACCGCGCTGGTTGTCGGTCAAATTGACCGCATCGACATAATCGCGAATGTTGTGGGCCAATGCTTCGAGATGGCTACGTGCCGCCCCCTTTGGCGGTGCGATCTCGCCGGTAACGACAATCTGGCCGGAAGCAAGCCGGCGCTGAAGGGTAGAATGCATAGGTTATTCGTCGGCAAGAGCCTGTTGCAGATCGGCGATCAAGTCACTCACATCCTCAATCCCACACGAAAGGCGGATGAGGTTGTCGCGAATACCCACCGCCAGCCGTTCTTCACTACTCAATTCATAGTAACTCATAAGTGCCGGTTGTTCAACCAGGCTTTCAACACCGCCAAAGCTCGGTGCGATGTACGGCAGACGTAGCCGGTCGACCACAGCCATGGCACTCTGCAAATCGCCGGCGACTTCAAATGAGACAACGCCGCCAAAGCCACGCATCTGGGCGCGAGCCACGACGTGGTCGGGGTGTTCGGGTAATCCCGGATAATGCACTCGGCTTACCCGTGGATGCCGGGCCAGAAATTCGGCTACCGCCTGACCATTTTGATTGTGACGCTCCATCCGCAGGGCGAAGGTCTTCAACCCACGACCGAGCAGATACGCGGTATGCGGATCACAAATACCACCGAGAATGCCCTGGGTTTCGCGCAGCGCACTGATAATTGGTGGTCGACCGATGATTACACCGGCCAGCAGATCGTTATGGCCGGCCAGATATTTGCTACAGCTATGTACCACTAGATCGATCCCGTATTCAAGTGGACGCATATTGTATGGGGTGGCGAAGGTGGCGTCGATGAGTGTCTTAATCCGATGCTCGCGAGCAATGCTTGCCACGGCAGTCAGATCGATCACCCGCAGGTAGGGATTGGTTGGCGCTTCCGTAACAATCAGGCGAGTGCGTCCCGGTTCGATAGCAGCCGCAATTGCAGCAGGATCGGCAGCAGCCACAACGCTATGCGTCACACCCAGCCGAGCCAGCATGGTACGCACGAACTGGCGGGTGCGCCGATAACCGTCATCGGTCAGAATAACATGGCTTCCCGATGGGAGAAGTGCCAGCATCACCGTCGTTAATGCATTCATCCCGGAAGCGCAAAGCAGAGCTGCGGCAGGGGCCGTTGGTGATTCAAGAGCGGCTAATCGCGCTTCAACGGCTCGTACCGTCGGGTTGCCGTAGCGGCCGTATTCTTCACGCTCTAGGTTACCTGACTGAAACGCGATCAGCTCAGTGCTATCGCGGAAGGTGTAGGTGGCGCTGTGAACAACGGGGGGAGTAATGGCATCAAATGCGCGCTGACGCGGTTCACCCGCGTGAACTGCGGCCGTGCTGGGCCCGGTCAACTGTTCGATATCCATAAGAAAACCTCTCATCAAGGCGATGAGAGGTCAGATGACGTTCTTCTACCGATTGACGGGAAGACGCCGCTCTCCTCTCATCTGCCAGCTTTATGCTGCCGGAGTTGCCACCCGTCAAGTTCATTTCCGCCGGGTTGGCGCGGTTTCGCAGGGCCGGTCCCTCCACCGCTCTGGATGAGTGCAGCGTTCTGCAATTGATGGTGAGTATAGCAGGGGCGCAGCTTGTTGTCAATGGGAGAAGAACAGATGATCAACCGGGAAGTTTCGTACAAACGTATATCTCTCCGCTATCTTTTGTTAAGCCCATTCGTATGGTTGCTTCAGGGTTGGGAACGAGATCGGTAACCGTGGTTGTTTGTACTGTGAAGCCCGCTTCACGCAACCGGTCGGGGAAATCTCTTCCATGCACACGGAATTTTCCTGTCTAAATGGAATCCATCGTGCTTTTGGATCGACAATGCTGGGATCTTCAAACGTCACTTCGGCCATCATCGGTACTAACAGGGTTACCCAACCGGTTGGTTTCAGGACTCGTCAAAACTCGCGCATGGCTTTTCGATCATCTGGCACATGCTCTAGAACATGGCTGCATAGTATCGCATCAAAGGATTCATCAGGATACGGAATATTCGTGATATCCATTTTATCATTACATGATCGTCGTTCAGATCAGCCGTGAGATAACCAGACCCTAGCTTTTGGTGAAAGATTGGTTTGAAACATAAAATGTTTCATTCATAACCTCCGCAAAACATTGACAGGAAAAAGAATCTCTCTTAATGTAGGGTGCGTAACCTACCACTGTGCCAGAGATGAGACTGTTATTGCCTGTGTTGTTGCGATTTTGTTACAGTAAAATCGGAGGATCACACCTTTAAGAACGCCGACATAATCACCACATCGTGCAGGTCACCGTTGCGATCAATGGCGTGGCGCGTCAACTGGCCTTCAACCGCGAATCCCAGGCGCGAGAAGATAGCCTGACCGGCTCTCAAAGCTGCCAGCATGGCTACTGTCACCTTTTGTGCGCCTAAATCACGGGCTGCTTCAACAATGGCCTGTGCCATCTGCATGCCAAGGCCACAGCGCCGCCATCCCGGCTTAACGAGCAGGCGAAGTTCGGCGACATGGTTCGACCAGCCTGGTACCCGGCGTGCTGATGCATAGGCAGCGATTGAGCCATCATCGGCAATTGCAACCATCTGCCGCCAGTTTTCGGCGAAAGAGGCATTTACCAAGCGGGTAATAATTTCGGGGTTAGTAAAATCTTCTTCCAGATAAAGGAGATCATCTTTGGGAAGACTTAAGCCAAACTCTGTCAGCGCTGCCCGGTCACTTTCCACGAGTGCTCGAATGGTGACCTGTCGATTGTCCTTCAGCGCTACATTGCTCATCGCTGCGCTGCGTTGAACCATGCCCGACCTCCTGCTGGGTTGATGAGGAAATCTGTTGTATGAAGTGTGTGAAATATACCACATGAAGTTACAGTCGGGTTACTCCCCGCCAAAATCGAAAGGATCGGGCGTGGTTTCGTATGATGCAATGATGACAGATTTTCTTGACCCATTCTTTGTTGCTAATCCTGATATAATTGTACGTGTTCCTTGAAGTTCGGCAAGTAACCGGCGGAGTCGCCCGGCGATCCGTCGCAAGGAGGTCGTTATGAGCGAGAAGCGAGAGGTCGTGGTGCTTAGTGGCGTGCGCACGGCCATTGGCACATTTGGTGGTAGTTTGAAGGATATTCCGCCCACTGAATTGGCGGCGCTGGTTACCCGTGAAGCAGTTACCCGCTCTGGCCTGCAACCGGACGAAATCGGTCATGTGGTCTTCGGGCACGTGATCAATACCGAACCACATGATATGTATCTGGCTCGTTATGCGGCGGTACGTGGTGGTCTGTCAGTGGAGACCCCGGCTCTCACGCTCAACCGACTCTGCGGTAGCGGGTTGCAGGCTATCGTGTCGGCGGCCCAGTACATTTTGCAAGGTGATACTGAAGCAGCCGTTGCCGGCGGTGCCGAGTGTATGAGCCGTGGCCCGTATAGCTTGCCGGCCATGCGTTTCGGTGCCCGTATGAACGACTCAAAAGTTGTCGATATGATGGTTGGGGCCCTGACTGACCCGTTTGACGATTGCCATATGGGAATAACTGCCGAAAACGTGGCGGCAAAGTGGGGAATCAGCCGCGAAGATCAGGATCAACTGGCTTATGAGAGCCATATGCGCGCAGCGCGGGCGATTGACGAAGGGCGTTTTGCCAATCAGATCGTGCCGGTTGAGCTTAAGGTCAAGGGTGGTACCACCCAATTCATGGTTGATGAGGGAGTACGCCGCGATACGACCATCGACAAACTGTCCAAGCTCCGCCCAGTGTTTCTAAAGGATGGTTCGGTGACAGCCGGTAATGCTTCGAGCATCAATGATGCAGCAGCAGCGGTAGTGCTGAT
The DNA here is from genome assembly GCF_034432675.1 of Chloroflexus sp. Classification (GTDB taxonomy): domain Bacteria; phylum Chloroflexota; class Chloroflexia; order Chloroflexales; family Chloroflexaceae; genus Chloroflexus. The sequence continues at coordinate 37,080 of NZ_DAOUBI010000126.1, forward strand.
GGATCGGGCCACCGCTGAACGGCGTGGCTACCGGCCACTGGCGCGTCTGGTAGGATACAGCCACGCAGCCGTTGAACCAAAGTATATGGGGATTGGCCCGGTGCCGGCTGTACGGCGCTTGCTTGAGCGCACCGGCTTACGCATCAGTGATATTGATCTTTTCGAGGTCAACGAAGCTTTTGCAGCCCAGGCGCTGGCTGTGATCCGCGATCTGGAGTTGCCGCCTGATCGCACAAATCCCAATGGGAGTGGTATCTCCCTCGGTCACCCGATTGGCGCCACTGGCTGTATTTTGACTGTTAAAGCAATTCACGAACTACACCGCACCGGTGGCCGTTATGCTTTGGTCACGATGTGTATCGGTGGTGGGCAGGGTATCGCTGCGATCTTCGAGCGAATGTAGGTGTGCTACAATTGTGAGGCTATGAGTCGGCAGCTAACGTTGGTGTTGCCGGCTCCAGGAACAAAAATCGCACGTTTTGGAGGTGGGAATGGGTAAGTTAACCGGCCGAGTTGCAATTGTTACTGGTGCTTCGCGGGGGATTGGACGGGCAATTGCGCTGGCATTGGCCGCAGAGGGTGCCAAAGTTGCTGTCAATTATAATAGTAGTGAGGCCGCAGCACAAGAGGTGGTAGATACTATTGTCGCCAATGGTGGCGAAGCGATGCTGATACGGGCAAATGTGAGCCAGGCTGATGAGGCGCGCCGTATGGTGCAGGAAGTTATTGAACGCTGGGGACGAGTTGATATTCTGGTGAATAACGCCGGTATTACCCGCGACCGCACCCTGCGCAAACTGACCGATGAGGATTGGAGCACCGTTATTCAAAACAATCTCAACAGCGTCTACTACTGCACGACGGCCGTAATGCAGACAATGATAGAGCAGAAGTATGGCCGTATTATCAATATCAGCTCATTTGTTGGTCAGGCAGGTAATTTTGGTCAGGCCAACTATGCGGCGTCGAAGGGTGGTATCATCGCCTTCACCAAAACAGCAGCTCTTGAGCTGGCAAAGTATAACGTTACAGTGAATGCTCTGGCGCCTGGCTTTACGGTGACCGATATGCTGGCCAAGGTTCCAGAGCAGATTCAGGAACAGATCAAGGCTCGTATTCCAATGGGGCGGTTTGGTCTACCCGAAGAGATTGCCAAAGCAGTGGTCTTCCTGGCCGCCGATGGTGATTATATCACCGGCCAGCAGATCAATGTTAACGGCGGTGTGTATATGTAAACCCCGAGGGTACCGAAGCAGAACGCTCTGCCGGGTAGTAGTTCACTCGTCAGCGGTTTCACCGAAGGGCGGAAGCTATGTCTCCGCCCTTCGTCGGCTCTTTGCTAGGGCTCTTTGCTAGATGGTCCGTCAGGCGACAGAGCTGTGTTTTATTTCCGCATTCGCTGGATGATGGTTTGAATATCACCCACGTATCCCTGCCACGCCTGCAACATCTCCTGACTCAAGCGTTGCTGGGTGCGAATCGCGTCAGCAACGGCCTGTTCGGTCGAATGACGCAGACTACGACTGTAGTCCCAATGCTTTAGCACGAAATCAAATGCCATATCCGTACTGGCGGCGAGGAGTTCATTCCATGCCCGTATCGATTGAAACATTGGGTCGGTTATGTCCGGTGTGACCGATTGATTATTATTGCCCGGTTGATGGCGTTCTTCGTTGTTCGACATTGTATCTGACCTTGTGTACAATAGGACGTATTAGGAATCAGGCTAACTATATCCGATCTCTGCCGCTATCATGGTATCACAAGCGGTTACAGGTGAGTATAACGAATATCTTTTACGACCTCGTCTACTGCCGCCGCCGGCGCCGTTGCATCGTATACGGCGGAGCCGCGTCGAACAACGTCTGGCGGTTGCCCTCGAAGCGCCGCTCACGCTAGTTGTAGCACCACCCGGTAGCGGGAAGACGGTGGCGCTGGCAATGCTGGCAACCCATGGCGGCTGGCCGGCTGCATGGTGTCGTGCTGATGCAAGTGATGATCCCACCGCTCTGCTCCGCCACCTAGTTGCTGCACTGAGTCAGGTTGTTGCTTTCGATACAGAAAATCCGCCGGCGACGATTGATACCCTGATCAACGTATTAACCGGCGAACTTGATGATGAGACGTTGTTGGTAATCGATGATGCTCATCTGATCAACGAACGACCGGATCTATATGCGCTGATTGAACGCTTGATCAGTGCCCAGCCACCTCGTCTCCATCTAGTGCTGGCGGGTAGAAGTGAGCCGGTTTCACCGTTAATTGCAACGGCACGACTGCGCGGCGAAGTGTTGTTGATAGAACCTGCTGACCTTGCTTTTCAGCCTGAAGAGGCGATGGCCCTCTGGCATCAGGCAGGTCGTGAAGTGCCGGTCGATCTCGATGAACTGATTTCGCTTAGTGGTGGATGGGCATTGGCTTTGCGCATTGCCCTCGATGCCACCGATTGGCGGCGTGCGCTTGGTTTGCGTGATCAGCCATCACCAATGCTGGATGAGTATCTCGAACGTGAGGTGTTTGCGCCGTTGCCGCCGCTGCTACGTCGTTGTCTGCAACGTAGCGCTGGTTTGCGCTGGATCGATGCCGATGTCTGTAATGCTCTTGATCCATCACTGAATGCCTCACAACTGATTGCCGAATTGCAACGTCGGCGTTTGTTTGTTACGCCATTTGGTGAACGGGGAGTGCAGTTTCAACCTATCATTGCCGCATGGCTGGCCCGCAAAGCTGCTGCTGATCCAGAATGGCCCCATCTCCATCGCCAGGCGGCAATCTACTTCCAGCAACGTGGCGATCACGAAAGTGCACTGTACCATCAGATCGCAGCCGGTGATCCCGCAGCAGTGGCGACCTTTCTACCGCTTGCCCGCAAACTCCTGACTGAACGGCGGGCTGAGGCAGTGTTAGATTGGATGCGTCGTCTTGCCCTATCCGGTGATGAGTCGCCTGAATTGATCGAGATTCAGGCCGCAGCGTTTCATCAACTGAATCGGCTGGAAGCAGCACTGGCTGCGTATCGGCGGGCTGAACGCGCCTTTGCTGCCGTGAATGATCATTTCGGGCAGGCTCGTTGTCTGCGTGGCCAGGCTGCGATCTATCTGGACACCGTACAGCCGGCACCGGCCACCGATTTGCTGCGCCGTGCCTTGAAACTACTGCCCCGCCAGTTTGGTGCCGAACGAATCGAGCTGCTCTTGATGCAGGCCGAAAATTGGGCAAACCGCGGCCGTGCCGATGTTGGGCAGCGCCTGGAACG
>NZ_DAOUBI010000127.1:0-7963 GCF_034432675.1 Chloroflexus sp.
GCTACGCCCGACTCGGTGATGCCCGCCTGAACCGGCGTCTGATGCGTCTGGTCGCGGCATTGGCTGCGCAGCCGAACGCCAGCGTGCCGCAAGCGTGCGGGAGCCGGGCAGCCACCAAAGGGGCCTATCGGTTCTAGCGTTCGGAATGGGTCACCCCGGACGCGATTCGGGCGGCGCAGTATCACGCAACCGTCGAGCGCGTATTCGCTGATTCTGGTCATCCAGGACACCACGGAGCTGAACGTCACCCATCATCTGGTCACCCATGGACTGGGGTTGGTGGACAATGCAAGCCAGCAGGGGTTGAAGGTTCACTCAGCGCTCACGGTGAGCAGCGATGGGGTGCCGTTGGGCCTGATCCATCAAGCAGTGTAGGTCCGCGACCCCGCTACGCAGGCAACCGGCAGCGGTGGCGGCAGCGGGAAACGACGGACAAGGAGCGCCAGCGCTGGCTGACGGCGCAGGCAGCCACCCAGCAGGCCGTCCCGCCCGACGTCGCGGTGATCACCGTGGCAGATCGGGAAACGGACATCTACGATGTGTTTGCCGCACCGCGCCGACCAGGCGACCAGTTGCCGATCCGGGCGACGCATCATCGCCGGGTGAGTCATGCGGCCGGGTATCTGTGGCAGGCCATTCGGTGCAGCCCAATGTGCGGCCATGAGACCATTGCGGTGCCGCGCACGAACAACCGGGCACCACGCCAGGTGCCTATCACCGTGCGCACGACACCGCCAAGCATTCTCCCCCCGTGACATCATCAACAGCATGCCTCGTTGCCGCCACTGCCGGTGCACGTTGTCCTGGCAGACGAGCAGCAGCCGCCCCTGAGGTAACCCCCGTATGCTGGTTGTTGCTCACCACACTGGCCGAGGCGCTCCAGTGTATCCGCTGGTACTGGTATCGGTGGGTGGTGGAAGCTGTGATTAGCCCGCTAAAAAGGAGACACGGGGATTTCCGCGTGTAAGGTGGCAGCGCCGTGCGCTTTAGAATAATATGTAACCCAGGTTACCACCTATGCCGTGAGCAAGCCACGGAGGTTAACTGCCAGGATGAACAGCACGACATTGCCTGCAACGTTGTGTGGCGTAACCGAATCGAGGTAGGGAGCAACTGTGCAAGTAAGCTGTCAGTTCGCTCGACAGCAGTACGATAGGACGACTGCAAGGAGCAGAGCTATGGTGGGAAGTGACGTTTAGCGTTGTCCTTACGGACTGGAAGCACACAGATGCCGGCCTCGGCGAGGACATCGTCGCTGTTGTTCTGGTTGCAGGCATCATCACCAATCACCCACGCTCCCGCTGGTATATCGAAGGTTTCATTACTCCAGTTCAGCAAGATTGCGGTACCTGCGTGGATTCAACAAGAACGCACCTGGATGAACGTCGTGGATGACCATCAGATGAATGTTGATCCCGTAGACGTAACGCCGTTTGCTGACGTGATAGCTACGAATAGACACGCTCCTTCACACCTCAAGGTGAGCAACTTGGGTTATCTATCAATCACCAGCCGGTTTCGGTGTCAGCGCAGTATTGCGACGGGCAACTGCAACTGCTTCAAGCGCCATAATGATAGAAGATGCCAGGAAGATGCCGGCCAGCGCACCAATTGCCGCCTGGGTCAACACTGTACGACCTGTCATTGCCACAGGATTGGTGACCGTACCGAGATAACGCACCGAGACCTGTGGGGCTGCATCTGCGACTCGTAACTCATCAATACGCCTCATCAGGACTTCAATCAGCCCAAACGCAATATCGCGATTACGAGTCAATTCGCGCTCAAGAGCCTTTAATCGTTCAAGACGAGTCTGGGCTGCGGCCAGGCGGTTGTACAATAACTGGCTCGAGTCGGGGCTTAGCTCATTGGGTGATAGCTCGCTTAACCGCGCAGCCTCGTTGCGAACTTCCTGATATTCAGCTTGCAGACTCGTGATTAAACGGTCGAGATCAGCTACGGTTACGACGGCATTATCCGTCAGTGAGCTGTCGAGCTGTAAGATGGGACGATCTTTGCCCTGGTCGCTCAGATTGCGAATCCGGAGCAACAATGCGGCTAACGCATCTGCCACATTGACTTCGTCGGCAGATTGATCGCCCAACCGCTGCCGCAAGAGCTGTGCATCGCGCAAGATTTGCTCAATATAATTCGCACGCCGGAGGTAATCAGCGAAACGATCAGTGCCGGCAGCACGGGCGCTATTCACCAGATCGCTCAGCCGACGCACTTCTTGTTCGGCTGCAGCAAGTTCACCCTGAGCAATAAATGTTTCCAGTTCGGCCTGGGCCGCTTGATACCGTTCGCGGGCTTCAGTCAGTTGCTGTTCGACCAGTTCCAACGAGCTGGTATCTCTAGTGTAGGTTTCGTTCACCAGGCGCGTATACTCTTGTCCCCACAAGGCTGCCAATCGGCGAGCATCATCGGCTGTGTCAGCACGGGCAGTTATCCGTACCAGATCGCCATTGGTTTCTATCGTTATGCGTTGGCTTAGATCGCCCAATTGATACCCATCGGGCAATCTTCCCTCGCTCTCCAGGATTGCCGCAACTCGTTCCTCAAGCGTTGCATCACGCGCCAGTCCTAGCAATGCCTCGCGTTGGTTAAGTGTCGTAGTGAAAAGCAGGGAGTCGCGACTGGTGAAGCGATTATCGAGCGTAACCTGTGTACTTGCCGGGACGATGAGAAGCGAGGTACTAGCAGCGTATGGAGGTATTCGTGTCCAGGCCAGCACGCCTACCAGCAATGCTACCCCCAGGGCAGTACCGAGAATGATCCACCAGCGACGTAATAGCGCTGACAGGTATGGCCTTAAGTCAATCTCGTCATTCATAACAATGGACCTGACAGGTTTGTTTTGTTCACTAGACGGGCTTTCTGATTGTAGCAGACGTCACCTTGTTTCGTCAACGTAGATAGTAGAACGTTGCTAACGTCACTAATGCTGCCATATCAAACACCGTGATGATTGCAAGCAAGAGATAAGGCGTTAGAGGTTGCCAGCGGGCCGGCCAGAGTTGTTGCCAGCCGGCTTCCAGCAGCCAGATTGTGGGCACGATTGCCCAGTAGAGGTAGCGACCACGAGGAATATATGGTATCTCTTGCTCGTACAGAGGATGTAGTCGTCCAAGCAGCGTGAACCACGCCAGCCCTACTGCAATCGCGCACAGCCATAGCCAGCGTTGTTGCCAGTTCGGTAAAACAACCGGCCACTGCCGCGTGCCGCGCAGTAATCCAATGATTGCCGCAATGCTCAAGCCGGCAAAGAGCCAGTCGCCAACTGGATACCAGACCGGAATATGTCCCCATGCTAGCCGTACCCAGAAGTGGTTGTGAGCGATCTTTACCGTGCGAACGTACCACGGCCATGCTCGCTCCCAGTTCAACCATGATTGCAGCCACGCTACAATGTCCATCCGTAGGTAGTCGCGTTCGAGAGCGGCCAACCAGGGTTGGGTGCGCAGACCATCGGTGTCGAGGGTGAAACTGAGCATCAGCAACGTTCCGGTGCTAAGACCTCCACCCACGAGGTAGACCCACCAGCGTATTGGATGGCGGTACATACTCCACACAAGAGTCAGGAGCAGGGGGACAAGGAGCGGAATTGCCGTGCGTTTGGTTAGGATTGCCACACCGGTTCCCAATACAGCCAGCAGCATGCCACTACCGCACCAGCCGTTACGGATCAGGATAGCACATCCCAGAAAGGCTGTGACCGCTGCAAAGTTCATCAGGACGTCACTGTTCAGTGCGCTCATCAGATCGACGAATGCCGGTGTTCCGGCTACCAGTGCAGCTAGCACCAGCGCCATTTGTGGTTCATCAGGCGTTATCGTCAGGCCAATGCGCCACACCGCGATCACCGTCAACACCATCAGGAATGCACTGAATACGCGACCAAGGTAAAGCTGGTACTCGACCGGCACATACCGGAACGGGCTGATCAGAACTGCAATGACGCTATAGTACAACGGGGGATGGTGCCGTTGATCGGTCGGAATACCAGGTGGACGTAGACTAAGAAGATCAGGGCGTACCCCAGGGGGCCAGAAGTTGTAACGGTACATCGAGTCGGCGACTTCACGGGCAATCGCGACATCATCGGGGGCGTTGATCCCACCGCGCACAATGTACGCCGCGTATAAAAAGTGACCTGGCTCGTCGTAATGTTGCCAGGGTGGTACCAGGAATACGTAGATCAAGGTATGAATCAGCGCAAGTGGAACCAGCCAAGATATTACACGTTTTTCTGCGCCGCTGAAAGCCGGGAAACGATGCTTCGGTTGTGATTGTTCACTTACCGCTTGCTCAGGCGGTGCAACGGCTACCTCAGTCTGTGTCATGGAATTGTGCTCAGTATCGTTGTCTCACTTGCAATCGGTTCGTTCAGCACCTGTCTGGCCGTACTCGAAATAAATTACTGAAAGGCTTAGCCGTTCACGGTACGTTGTAGAGGTGGTGACAAGGCTTTTGTACCGGTTAGCAGTAATCTCGTCGATGTCGGACAAAGAACACGCTATCGGGTTGGCTACCTTCTCTTTGGTCATATGGCTACCTGGCAGCCATGCTTCCGCACCAGCCGCACTCCATATTAGGCACGTCTGGCACCGGTCAACCCACAACTTGCCACCGCTCTGCTCTCCCTGTATCACCTATCTGTCCGCCCCGATCCACCCGCCTGGTGTTCCGGATGCTCTCCTGCATCACAACTGGCGAGCAGAATACTGCCATCAATCAGCTGCTTGATGTCGGGTAAAGAAGCATCATCACAGAGCAACAGATCAATCCCAATATCAAGTTGGTGCGAAAAGAAGAAGAAACACGGTCACGCCGCCTCGATTGAATTGTGTCCTGCTCGCTGAACTGTAGTAAAAGGTCGACATTGCTTGTACCCGAGTACGATCCGCTGGCCAGGGATCCAATTAGGTATACGTTGCGCAAATGAGGAAAGGTTACCGGTGCTGAGGTGGCAACCTCGCGCAAGTGACGTATCATCTCATCGCGATTCAGGGAGATAACTTTCACAGAACCGAATGACCCAATCCGCCGCATGTGGTCCCTCACACGCATGAGTTTCAGTAAAATAATTGGCCAGCTTCCCTGAGGCAAAACCGTTTGAGTAGCGATGAAATGTAGTACAGGTGGAGCAGGCGAACACCATCCAACACCTCTTCCGGAGTCGTCAGCTCCTGGTTCAGTCGTCTCAACATATCTGTGAGAGAATGGCTCCAGACGGTCGCACCTCTGACTAATCCCAAAACCTTCACTCTCTCAGACGCCTGTTAAAACGTGAAACGCGCCCACAGTGTGCGTGTATAATCACACTTATCTTGCTCATACTAGTTGTGCCAGCGGTTCATCGAATGACACCTTCACGCCGTCTGTCAACGAGTACATCGTGTATATACTGGTGATGATACAGTGAGAAGCAAACTAGGTTTATACCACCATTATACGTAATCTTATCAATATGCACCGTGCCCCTGCCAGACGACGATGAGCGTTTTGAGCAGGATGCGCAGATCGAGCCAAAACGAATAATTCTGGATGTAGTAAAGATCATCTTCGGTGTGCAAATGCATCGGCTTATCACTGCGACCATTCACCTGCCACCAACCGGTCATGCCTGGTGGAACCCGGAAGCGCTGCCACTGCCACGGCTCATATTCTGTCACAATATAAGGTATCTCCGGTCGTGGACCGACCAGGCTCATCTCACCGCGTAATACATTAAACAGTTGTGGCAATTCATCGAGGGATGTCCGGCGCAACTTTCGCCCAACGCGGGTAACACGCGGATCATCTTTCAACTTGTGAATTAGCCGACCGTGTTCATCGTACTGCACCACCTCACGCCAGCGCCGCTCAGCATCGACGTACATACTGCGAAACTTCAGCATCTGAAAACGCCGTCCGTGCTCACCAATGCGCTCTTGACGAAAAATGATTGGCCCCGGCGATTCGAGTTTGATAAGCAGAGCGATCAGCAGCATCAGAGGAGAGAGCAGTATGATTAAGAGCAAACTCACAACGATATCAAATAGACGCTTCACCACTCGTTGCGAGTCGGTCAGTGCCGACTCCCGGAGCGACACCAGTGGAATACCGCCCACACTATCCACGGGAGTCCGGGCAAACGTCAGATCGAGCGCGGTTGGAACCGTGTGGATCATTACCGGCTCCTTGAGCAACTGCAACGACAACTCAACCACCTGATCGTAGCGTGATGGTGGCAAGGCAAAGATCACTTCATCAATCTGACACCGACGTACCAGGGTCACAAGATCGAGTAAACCGCCTAGGCGGGGAAGACTCGTTGGGGCATCGCGCTCATCAGAGGCATACCCTACCACTTGCACACCGGTCCATGGCCGGCGCGCAAATTCATCGGCCAGGCGGATGGCAGCATTCACCTCACCAACCACTAGTACTTGTCGCCCATTCCCACGTTGCTGCCGCCAGCGGGCGAGCGTCCAAAATCCCAGATGGATCACGAGCAGAACGACCAGATTAAGAATAACGAACCAGATAAATGTCTCCCGATCAATAGCCACCACATTCACCAAATAGAGTAACCCGGCGAATGAGGTTGCTGCCAGTAGTACGGCGAGAAAGAGACGGGTAAATGCTTCGAGAAGGGTGCAGGTAAACAGTGCCCGTTGCGGGGCCAGAACGATGAAGACCAGTGTCCAGATCACAGCAACAACGCCGTAAATCGGCCACCGGCGTGTAAGTGTTGGATCATTGCGAACGACAAGGGTGAGACATAGCAGTGTTGCTATCAGATCCCACGTAAGCACGCTCCCACTCAATCGTGTGCGCAGGCGTTCCAGCATTCCGGCTCCTTACGCGAAGACGCCTGCCGGCGTCGTGGCCGCGCCTTCACACCAAGCTAACCTGTGCGAACCCTCAGCAAGGGATATGCCGAGCGATAGTATAGCACGGGAGATGATTAGAAGGCAAGTGATCCAGCTCTGATGATTACCCACAAGTGTAAATGAAGAGAAACTCTTACTTGACCATAATGGTTTCTGTGGTATCCTTCGCTCCACAAAACCCATGTCTAGGCCAAAGAAATGCCCGGTTCAGTTGGCGACGAACAATGCGCATACCGGCACGCCCTGCTCAGGAAAGGAGCAGCCAAGGCCCGAATGCTGCCCCGAATCCGCATCCGGTTGCTCTCAGCAGCAGGGAACCCCGATGGCTGGATCACCGATGTGCTGAAAGGTTCCCCGCAAACTATCCATAACCATCCGAACGCGATCCGCCGCAGCAGGACTGGAGGTCGCTGTGACCGAGCTCCCTCGTTCAAGGTGATGGCCCAAATTGGACGGAAAGGGGGAAGCCGTTCTTGAGACGCTGGCCTGCCGCGACCCACCAGCAGGGCGCGAGCACTGGACGATGCAGATGTTGGCAGGCAACCTAATTGTAAGGAGGTGGTGGACTCTCCATCGCCGATGAAACCGTGCGACGAGTGTTAAGAAAAATAGCATCAAACCGTGGCAAAAAAAGCAATGGTGCAGTTCGCGGATAACAGCGGCTTTCCTTTGGCGAATAGAAGATGTGTTAGCCCTGCATGCGGCACCCTATGTCCCGCAGCGTCCCGTTATCGGCTTGGATGAACGGCCGTGGCAGTGGTTGATGGGGGTGTGGGAGCCGCTACCGATGGAAGCGAGACGATCCCGACGGGTGGACTAGGCGTATGAACGCAACGGGAGTTGCAACCGGTTCTTGGTGTTACAGCCGCTGACGGAACGGCGGAAGGGCACGGTGACCGCACACTGGCCCAGCGAAGCATTTGCCTATCCGCTGACAGCGCTGGTAGATGACATCTTTCCAGAAGCGGACGTCATCTGGGTGGTCCTAGATAACCTGAACCCCATACGCCAGCGGCTTTATACCAGACCGTTCCGCCGCAGGAAGCCCAGCGGATTGCCCGCCGGCTGGAGGTTCATTCCACGCC
>NZ_DAOUBI010000128.1:0-9999 GCF_034432675.1 Chloroflexus sp.
CTTGCCTGCTCCTCATGCGCGTGTCGCACTCCACCACTGCACGACACGTGCATAACGAGCGGATACGGCAATCCACCCAGCACGTGTTGGCACGGCTGGAGCGGCGCACTGCCACCGGGCCAGTCGCTCAAACCAGCACCAATAGCGATCATACCCGCCTGATACACACGTGGTTGACACCAGGTATGGGTAATGCATAGCCCAGCGCAGGCAGGGGCAGGTCGCCTCTCATTGCTGGAAGTAGCGCAACTCCAACCCCTTACGCCCGCCGGAGCAATTCTAGCAATGCTGCTGCCAGCTTTTGGCCGTCGTGGCGCAGTACCCGTACCGCTCGACTCTGCTGCGGATTGTCAAGCGATGTTGTGTACTGAATGACCGCTGCCGACAAATCGGCCTCGATAACCATACTACCCTCGATGATCACCCCACGCTGACCATGCATATCGCCAGGGATCGTTGCCAGCTCCTCGTAATCACTTGGATCGAGATAGACGGGGGTTTGATGGGCCGCGGCATAGATGCGCGTTGTCTCTGGATCAATGCGTTGGGCATTAACCAGCACATAGTCTGGGGTGATACCGGCAACCTCTCTGATCACGCGGATATGGTCGGCTACGCGAAAGCCACTCGTTCGCCCTGGCTCGGTCATCAAATTGCAGATAAAAATCTTCTTCGCACTACTTGTCCGTACCGCTTCAGCAAACTCCGTGAGCAAAAAGTTGGGGAGAATACTCTCAAAGAGACTTCCCGGCCCCAACACAATCGCATCAGCTTCACGCAACGCCTCCAGGGTTACCCGTGTCAGTTGCGGGAGCGTCGTCTGACTCAACCGTAATTGACGCACGTGTCGTTCCGCTAGTTCAGGATGCAGGTGAATGTGGCGCACATCGATCAGCGTGCCATCGTCAAGCTCGGCAATCACTTCAAGCGGTTCTGGGGTCGGCACGACGTAATAGACATTCGGTTGGTTTAGCAACCCTGAAGCGCGATAGTAATACTCAACCGGATCGGTGATCGGGACAATACACGTCATGCGATTTACCTGATCGCTTAATCCCGACAAAATCAACATCCCGGCGCCGCCAGAGACCACCACAACTCGTCGTGGCCGACGTGCCTGGTCATACCCCAATACCAGTTCACCATCGGCAGGCAACGGTTGTGGGCGGGGAATAACTACCACGCCGCTAAGTTGCCAGATACCCCCCGCCAGTACCAGGAGCCCGACCACCAGCAGCAGAATACCGCGCAGTGGACGTGGCAGAAATTGCAGAGTCAACCACCAGACAATGTCGGGCAACCCTTCAACGGTACGATAGGCGTGGATAAAGAGGTAAGCAACCCCCAGCGAGAGCAGCACGATCCCGATAAAAGTAAGGGAGAGCGATGGGAGCAGGTGGCGTAATGCGCTTAGACGACTAACGATGTGTTTCATGGGCTGTACCACATCTTGCTCAACACTGTGCATCGTTCAGGTGTGATTCGCGTACTGAAGCGTTACCATGTGTGCTATCGGCGAGTCGCTGGTGAGTGGTTGTCAGTAGGGACACGGCATACCGTGCCCCGTTCAGGTGTAGCATTAGGGTAGGAGCTGGCTGGTGTGTCATAACCTCTATTCTACTTGATTAGACACGCTACAACGGATTACTGAACACCGAATTGAGCACGCAGGGCAGTATACAACGTGCGCAAACCACCATTACTACGTGCCGCTGCTTCGCAAAAGAACAGACCGGCCAGCAATCCATCCGGGCAGGAGCTCCAGCGGCTCAGCGCCACCTCGCCACTCGCCGTCATTGCCACAACCGGTTGCCGTTCGGTATGCAGACCATCACTGGCCAGTTCGAGCTTCATACCGGTCATTTCCTGCCACGCCGCCAGTTGTCGCGGTTGGGCCTGCAACAGGCTATTCGGGGCCGGCGGTGGTGCAATCACCAGGCCTCGCTGCCGGTAGTGGGTAGCAAGGTGATCAGCCAGTAACAGCGCAGACTCAAACGGTTCTAGCACCTCACCGCCCGGTTCAACCACAGCTAGTGCAGTACCATCACCGGAAATCGCCAATCCGAGGTGTGAATCGCTCTCCCGCACCAACTTCCGTAACCGTTGCAGACTCGCTTCAAACGGTTGTGGTGCACCCCGCCCAAAGAGCGGGTCTGGATCACGATTAATCTCAATTGCCCGTGTCTGCCCACCTTCTCCGAACAGGGTCGTAATGATACCGGCAGTTGTACCGGCCATAGCATCGACGAAGAAGGTTAATGGGAGGCGGCGAATAGCTTCCAGATCAATCGCCTGACGTAAGGCCTCGATATAGGGTGTGCGAATATCAATGGTCGCTATACTCGGCGCGGGTGGGGGAAACTCAACGTCTGGCAAAGGGTCAGATGTCGGTGTAATACTCAAACCAGATTTCTCATCAGCGATCAGGAGCAACCCGCCGATGTAGTAAGGGCGATTGCGCGCCGATACATACAACGCACAATTGGCCTGCTTCTGATCGAGCGCGTGGTGGATAGCGGGCAGGGGTGTTGGCGTGCTGGCGAGCAGAGCCGTCGCCCCCTGCGCCGTCAGGTCTTGCGCCAGCGTCTGAGCAAAGAGGTTTGCCAGAAAGCGCGTATCAAAACCGATCAAACAACGCGCACGTTGTTGGGCCAATGCCACCCCAACCGTCATTGCCCGACGACGTAGTTGTTCGAGCGTGAACCCGGCAGTATAGGCTGCCTCCCAGAACTGTAGGAAAGGGCGTCGATACGCGCTCATGCCCGTGTGCGGAACTCCTCGACGACATTCAACATCTCATCGCGAATTGCCTGAACGCGCTCCCATGTCTGCGCCTCGAAGCGGGTCGTAATTGCCGGCTCGGTATTTGAGGCACGTACCAGCCCCCAGCCATCACCAAAATCGATACGCACCCCGTCGATATCAATAATCGGGTACTTACCGGTAAATCGCTCACGTAAGAAATCGATCACTGCAAACTTCCGTTCTTCAGGAAATGGGATTCGTCCTTCATCAATTGAGGGCAATACCGGATACGGTGCCAATGCTTCGCTGAGCGTCTGCCCCAGCTCTGATAGCGCATGCAAGAGGACTGCACCGGCAAACGCGCCATCGTCGAAGTAGCGCCCAGGGAAGGGAAAGATCGTATGTCCGCTCAGCTCACCCCCCAGTACGGCATCAATCTCGCGCATCTTCGCCGAGAGGCTGGTGTAGCCGGTCTTCCACATTACCGGTTCACCACCCAACTCGCGGATAGCCTGCGGCAACACCGCACTACACTTCACATCGAAGACCACCGGCCCTTTGCGCTTCGCCAGGAGCGCCTTCGCCAGCACGATCAGATAGCGGTCGGCAAACACCACCTCGCCATGACCATCAACCACACCCAGCCGATCTCCATCACCATCAAGCCCAATACCGAGATCGGCCCGGTATTCGCGGACTGCGGCCTGCAAATGGCGTAGGTTCTCGACCTTCAACGGATCGGGATGATGGTTGGGAAAGGTGCCATCTGGCTCAATGAAGAGGGGAATAACCTCAATCCCCAACGCCTCATACATTGCGACAGCCAGCGGTCCGGCCACGCCATTCCCGCCATCCAAGACCACTCGCGGTCGCCGACTGCCGAAATCAATCCAGCGCCGTGCCGACTCGACATACGCCGGGCCAATATCTACCTGCTCATAGCCACCATTCCCCTGGACGAACTCCTCCACAGCGGCGATCCGGCCCACCGCTTGAATAGCAGCCGATGGTAATGGTTCAGACCCAAAGCGCGGTTCTGAGCGGCGTAACTTCAGACCATTAAATTCTGGAGGATTGTGACTGGCCGAAACAATGGCTCCGGCATCAGCCCCCAATGCCTCAACTGCAAAGTACATCACCGGTGTGGCCACCATGCCAATATCGATCACATCCATTCCGGTGGCACGTAAGCCGTGAATCAATGCTGCCTGAAATCGCGGTGAACTGAGGCGCGCATCGCGGGCCACGACAATCCGCTGCCGACCCTCATTACGGAAGAGCGTGCCGGTTGCGCGGCCTAACTGTTCATAGATAGCCTCATCGAGATCAACCTCAACGATACCGCGAATGTCATACGCACGAAAGATCGTTTGATTGAGCGCTACGCCCATGCTCACCTCTACTGTGGATGACGTTCCCCGCCAACGTCACGCATATGATCGGGTCAGTTCGATCCTAGCCGAAAGCATGCCATCCGTCAAGATTGCGGGTAAGATCACACACCATGATCCTGGTTGTCGCCTACGCTCAGGTGTGGTATGCTATCGATAGTTGCAGCCATCAACAGCAAAATCATCCAGATAGCACTATGACAGTACCAGTAAGGGTAATTCCCGGCCCGCGTGGCCTACCGATAGCAGGTGTTGCCCCACGTCTATTGGGCGATCCACTTGAGTTCATGGTACGTATTCAGCGCCACTATGGCGATCTGGTCAGGCTTTCGCTTGGCCGCCACACGATGTACCTGGCCGTTCATCCCGACATGATCAAGCGTATCACGCAGGAAAACTGGAAGAACTACATCAAGCGTTACGCAGCCATGGATGAAATCCTCGGCCAGGGTCTGGTCACCAGCAACGGTGCGCATTGGCTTCGTCAGCGGCGGCTGATGCAACCGGCGTTCCACCAGCAGCGTATTGCACGTATGGCAAGCATTATGGTCGAGGAAGCTGAGCAGATGCTGGCGCGGTGGGAGACCTATGCCCGTACCCGGCAACCGGTGGACATTCAACACGAGATGATGCTGCTGACGCAGAAGATCATCGTGCGTACCATGTTCGGCACATCGCTCAACAATGATGAAGCGGAAGCGGTGGGGAAAGCCTTCAACGACACCCTCAACTGGGCAGCCGGTCAGCAATTCCGCTGGTGGCAACCACCGCGCAGTTGGCCGACCCCAGGTAACTTGCAATACCGACGGAACCTCGAACTCCTGGAGCGCACGGTATATCGCCTGATTGAGGAACGTCGCCAGCGCCAGGGTGAACACGATGATCTACTCGAAATGCTGGTCACCGCCCGTGATGCCGACACCGGTGAGCAGATGTCGGTGCAGCAGATTCGTGATGAAGTCATGACCATCTTCCTAGCTGGCCACGAAACCACTGCCGGTACCCTCTCGTGGATATTGCACCTACTGGCTCACCACGGTGAGAGCGAGCGCAAGCTGCGAGCCGAATATGTCACTGTGCTCGGTGGCCGCAACCCCACGCTGGCCGATCTACCGCAGTTGCCGTACAACCGCATGGTTATCGATGAGACGCTGCGCCTCTACCCACCGACCTGGATTCTCAGCCGCGTGCTTGTTGAAGCCGACACGCTGGGCGACTACGAGCTGCCGGCCGGCGCTGTTGTCGCTCTCAGCCCATATGTCACCCACCGCCACCCCGACTTCTGGCCCAACGCCGAGAGCTTCGATCCTGAACGCTTTCGTCCGACGGCCATCGAACAACGTCACAAATTCGCCTACATACCATTCATAACCGGGCCACGGCAGTGCATCGGCAACAACTTTGCCCTTATGGAGATGCAACTCATCCTGCCGATGATCCTGCAACGCTTCCGGGTCAGCGCCATTCCCGGTTATCCGGTACGGCCAATCCCACGCGCTACCCTGCGCCCAGGGCCAATGCAGTGGATGGAGGTGCGAAGAGTGGGTGAGCGATCAGGCCTTTACTGATATACTACCGATTGAAGAAGATGAAAGAAGGTGCTACCGGCAAGAGGGAGATTATGCCAAATATGAACGTAGAGAGCAGTGCACATAGAAACCGGAGCATAACAGTAGCCATTTCAAATATCAGAGCCAAAGATAAACCTTAATGATCACAGAAAGATTTCATTATTTCAAGTGGCTTCTGATTGTCACGCTTATCATTGCTCCTGTCAGCCTCGGCTACCAACTACTACATATCATGGTCGAGCAGCATCGATTATTCGCTCAGATCGACCACCTGGCGCGCACCCCGCGTCAAATCGAGAAGAACACGCTTCCCTACGATCCATGGCGAGACCTTACGCCGCGAACAACTCTCGAAGAACGAGCGGTAGCTCAACAGTTGCTCATTGAAGCACAACGCTTAGCTGCCGCAACACTATACAACCCCGACGCTCCGCGTCAGCTTGGTCGGGCAGCAATCCTGGCCGGTCGCCCAGACATTGCTATTGCCGCTTTCTCAGATGCGGTGAAAAAACGCCCTGATAGCATCCTCACCTGGTTTGAACTAGGAATAGCGTATGAGCAACTTGCGCCTGCCCATGTGATAGCAACGCTCACCCGTACACAGACAGATGATCAAGCCTGGGAATGGTTATCACCGCAGCTGAATCGACAAGAGTGGCGATTACCGGTGAGTGCTGAACCTTCCGACTGGTGGGTGCCAACGGAACCTGTGGCACGAACTGTTGTTGCGAACGAGCATCTGGCGCTACGAGTAACACTACCAACTGCGCCGGTTGTACTCAGTTTTTGGATGGGAAAGTCAACCACACAGCCTGCTACATATCAAGTTATGCTTGACGGTGAAATCATAGGCTCGTTCGCGCTGTCGTCATCCGGCCAAGCTTGGCGCTATGGATACATTGATCTAGCGCCTTGGGCCGGACAGACGGTAGTTATCACGCTACAGACTAATACATTGGCAGCCGGCTGGGGTGATCTTCGCATTGTCGATCCGACGGCCATCGATTGTCTGCGTGTAGATTGTTTACACCGTGCAACAGCAGCTTGGCGACAAGGTGGATTTACGGCCAACGATTTTATACACGCAGGAACGGTAGCGTTCATGCGGCAACGATATGATGAAGCGCTACGATGGTTCGAGAGGGCGGAAAGCATGGGAGGGGACGTCGCAAGTACGGTGTGGTATATTCGCTTCGTGAATGCGAATGACCGCGGGGCGCTCATGCAAAGTATTGCGCTTGATCGAGGTTGGCTCAATATAGAACTCCGTTTGCGCGCATGGTTGCGATGGGCTATCTTCCTGCATGAAGAACAACGTTTTGTCGAAGTCGAGCAGGGTTTACGACATTTGATCGAGACAACTTCCGAGATCGAACCGCGGCACGCCGCGATTTTGTCAGATATATACCGTCAGCTGGCGCTGGCCCTTTGGGCACAAGGTCGGGCTGTTGATGCGCTACCCTATGCAGAAACAGCTGTCGAACTCAACGAACGGAGTACCTGGGCGCACATTCATTACGGTAAGATCCTATATTTTGCCTATCCAGAACGGATCGATCACGTTGAACAAGCGTTTGCAACTGCATTAGCTCTTGAACCAAGTTCGTCAATCTGGAATAATCTGATAGGTTTTTGGCGATGGGTTAAGGATGAAGAGCGGGCAAAAGCACTATGCCAACAAGCTCAACAACAAGGACTGACCGAAGAGGTGGAACAGGAATGCCGTTTTTGATCGGGTGTGATTTTATAAACTAACAACTTGGTCTCATCGTAAGTAGCATGATTTTCTGCTAAGCTGTAAAACAAACTTATATTCAGCATTTTCTAAGTCGTGTATGATAACAAAACAAACCTCATGAAATCCGACACTCTGTGCCTTGAGATGATAAAAACAGAATCTTGTGGTATCCTCCTACCTAGGAGGATACTATGACAGAGGTCATATCTGCGACCTAGCGTTTGGATCATCTGGGCACTATGGTTGGTATTTGTCAGTAGATCGAACTAGCAGCACAGATTGATCGGATAGTCGGGATCACCGAGCATCAAGTCAGTATAGGGGAGGCGGTGCAAGCGATGGTGCTGAACGCCCTGGAATTTGTAGACCACCTCGCTTCGCTAGACTCTAGGAAAAAGTTTTCCCCAACAAGCTGCTAGAGCACCTGTTGCGGCCAAGGCTAACCTCTGAAATGCGCAACGATGATAGTTGTGGCGAGTATTGGATATCCTATGGCAAACGAGAGTGGCAGAGATCTTCGCTCAGTTAGCCTACTATACGCTGCGTCTGTTTGGATTCCAGCATCACTTTGTCCACCTAGATACCACCTCGTTTAGTGTGGAGATGAGACAATAAGCGACTGGAAGAGCCAAAGATCATGTGCATCACAGCTATGCTTTGCCTACCGGCCAGATTTGAAACAGATAGTGGTGGACTTGCTGACCGCTTATCGCATAGTGCTGCTTTTCTGGATTCAATTCTTGGGTCAATGCTATCGATAACCAGACTTCTCCAAAGTGATGCCTGCCACCTATATGGTGCAACTCCAGAATCGGGATATGCCCTATCTGACTGCCGACAGCCTCCTCCATAGCGAGACGAATCTTCAGCAACTTTCTGAAGTGAAATGGTCGACATGGATGCCGAAACGGATCGACCTGACTAAAGCTTTGGTGAAGGGCGTATCGTTCGAGAAAGCGGTGAGAAATCCGATTAGCAAGTAGTTTGATCTATTTCATCTAAAGGATAGCTACGTAACCCTAGAACCTGGGCCAAAACCGATGTCACAAAGAGGGGTTGTTAATCAAATACCGTCGCCAGAGACGACGAGGTTCAGTAAGGAGACGGAAAAACCATTCTAGCCCGCAGCGTTGCATTCAGCGAGGAGCCTGAGGTTTGCGGCCTGTGAGAAAGTCAAAGGCTGCGCCGACGCCGATGAGAATCGGAGCATTCAGCCGGCCAATGTGTTCGACAATCCAGTGCTCTTGCTTAGGGGTGCCGAGGCCCACCCAGACAATGTCGGGGCTAGCTTGGTTGATCATCCGCACAATCTCTTCATCCTCCTCCGAAGTCAGTGGTCGGAAAGGAGGCGAATAGGTCCCAGCAACCACCAGTCCGGGGAAGCGCCGAGAGAGGATATTGGTCAGTTGACCCGGCACGCCTCTCGCCCCGCCATAGAAAAAGTGCTGGTAGTCCTGCGCCACTGACCGCTCACACAGGACCAGCATCAGGTCCGGGCCGTAGACCCGCTCCACGTGGCGGAATCCCTTGAAACGACTCAGCCAGACCAAGGGCATGCCATCAGGGGTATCAAACCGGCTCAGTTGTGGATATACCGCAACTCCTCATCCCGCTGGCTCTCCATCATGCCGTGGACACCGGTGACGCAGATGTAGTGAAATTCTCGACGGGTAATCCACCCATCGATAACCTTCAGTGCCATTGTCATATCAATAGCACTGACACCAATACCTAAGATATTGACACGAGGTATCTCTGACATCATCGTTCTGTTAGTATTCGCTCCAGAATCTTGCATACTTGCTCACGATCTTTGTTGGCAAAATATTAGTCAATTGTTCGCTTCAATCCCTCACGGAAGGTTACCTGCAGCTTCCAATCTAGGAGTTTTTTGTCAGCGAGTTATCCGCCACCCGGTTAAACGGGCCGGTAGGCATATCGGGCCACAGCCTGGTCTCCACCTTGTGGCCGGTATACTCCAGTACCGTAGCACTTTGTTAAGCATAATACTATTTGAGGTATACGCCAAATACTGTCTTTCTGAGGTGTGAAGCGCCGAAAAATCTCGTTCTCGCTAAAACATCCTTTTAGTACGCGAAGCAACGATATTCTTCACCTCCGCGGGAACGGCAAGCCATCCCCTAAGGCTACTGACCTCCTTCTGTCGCCGGGAGCATTGCCAGTAATAGCTCTTTCACTCTTGCTTTCTCTGCCATCCAGACTCCCTCCCGCAGGGCGATGGCCACGACGCTCCAGCCCTTGTGCAACGACTGCATCGCTTCGGATAGCGTGTAGGGAAGACGTCCAGGCTGATGCCCACACCGGGTCTCAGGAAATCCGGCGTGCGCTCGTGGGAGGGTTTTTGGCGCGTCTCACAGATGTGATTTTCTTCATTCGTCGGGCGATCCCCGACCGGGCGGCAATTCCAGCGTGTATCTCCGCAGCCCTAGCGCCTGCGCCAACACCAGGGCCACAAAGAGGGGGTTGTTGATCAGATACCGGCGCCACAAGCGCCGCGGTTCGGTGAGCAGGCGGAAGAGCCATTCCAGGCCGG
>NZ_DAOUBI010000129.1:0-16365 GCF_034432675.1 Chloroflexus sp.
GCTGCGTTCGACTTGCATGCATTAGGCACGCCGCCAGCGTTCGTCCTGAGCCAGGATCAAACTCTACATTGCTGGTGTCGAGTTACAGCATTCGCTGCTTCCCTTCACCGAATTGACGTGGTGCTTAATTCGGCTATTCTCGTCATTCAGTTGTGAAGGTGCTTGCGCGGAACGTCGGAGAAAACAAAACCAGGAAAGTTCAGCGTTACTGAAGTTTCCTGGCGACGTCTCTGAATTGTCTTCAGCGCGTTTCGCTCGGTTTTGCTCTCCACTTGTTTGATCTGCCTCGCTGTCTGCGAGTGAGACCTCGTTCGTTCCAGCTCGCGTAGTATAGCACGTCGGTCGTAGGTTGTCAAGAGGTTTCCAAAAATCAACTTTTATCGCTTCAGCAAGAGATAAAACGCCCCTTTTCATTTGATCAGTTGAATGGATTTTTTACAACTTTTTTGACCATTCATGGTTGTGATACGATGAAGATGATCCGGGTAAGCATGATTGATGAGGTGCTATGCTGAAACTCTCGCATATCCTAGACGGCGTGTCAGTGGTTGAAATTGCCAGCTATATTCCAGGACCCCTGTGTGGTGCGCTGCTGGCCAGTCTCGGCGCAACGGTGGTGAAGATTGAGCGTCCAGGTGGCGACCCAATGCGTGCTTTCCCTCCCTCTGATCATAGTGGCGAGCATCCGCTGTTTGCGATCCTGAACCGTACAAAGCAATGCTACACGCTAAATTTGCGTCAACCCGCTGACCAGGCGAAGCTGTATGATCTGATCCGATCTGCTGATGTGTTGATCGATGGTCTCCGTCCCGGTGCGCTTGGTCGACTTGGTCTGACAGATGAAACGTTGCTGGAAACCAATCCCCGATTGCTGATTGTGACGATCAGTGGTTTACCACCTGAACACCCTCATCGCCATATGGCGTTGCATGACCTGAATGCCCAGGCGCTTGGCGGTGTTCTCGCTGCAAGTGCAGATGATCCGCGCACACCAGGAGTGCATGCGGCTGATATGGTGAGTGGTCTGGCCGCCGCAGCCGGGGTGCTCGCAGGATTGTTAGCTCGCCACACGTCTAATCGCGGCGGGCGGATCGAAACATCACTGCTGAGTGCTGCGCAGTGGCTGAATATGCCTGCCCTTGCCCTCGCCCTGGCCGGTCTCTTGACTGATGATACGCTTAACGGTCAATTTGCCTGTTATCGCCTCTACCAGACTGCCGACCACCGGTATCTGGCCGTAGCAGCCCTGGAAGCGCATTTCTGGCAACGTGTCTGTACGGTTATCGAACGACCAGATTTAATTCCACTCCAATATGAACAATCAGCACAACCTATGGTAATTAGTGCTTTGTCTGATATTTTTCGCCAACGTCCGCTGCATGAATGGCAGGCTATCTTTGATTCATTGGACACGTGTGTATCGCCCGTTTTAACTCCTCTGGACGCAACGCACGAACGTTCGATCAGGCCCGATGTGGGATTCGGCTCGCTATTTACGGTGCAGGATTAACCGGTTGCCCCTCTGCAAGTTGGGCAATCGCCGGTCGTAGTTCGGCAAACGTGATGCCGCCCTCATACCGGGCCTGGATAATGCCATCGCGATCAATCAGGAATGTCCATGGCTCGGTGCGCAGACTCCATTCTTTCATCGCATCGACCATTCTGGCCTGCTGAAATGACTCGCCAAATGGGTACGGATAGACTTCAACGTGAATGAAGTTGACCCGATCACCGAATTCGCTCTTGAGCTGCTTCAGGACTGCCATATTTGGTGCACATACCGCTGTCTGGCAGTAACCCGGTGTCGCAAAAGAGACGACGAACGGCTTACCGGCCTCCATTGCCTCAGCAATCGTCATCTGGTAGAAGTCGGGGTCAGGGCGTGGATCCGAAGTAAGCTGATCAAGCGCCGGAACATCAGCAGCCGTCAGATTCTGTACCGGAATCGCTCGATCTCCTACCATTGGGGCGAACGCACGTTCACTGACGTCAAGACGAATACGCGAAGACTGTGGCCCATCGGTTTGCGGAATAGTGATTTCGGCTTCCCAACCACCCGCTCGATCAAAGGTCGCGTAGGCAACGTAGAGGCCAACCGGTAGTCCCTGACCACGATAAACTGCCTGGGTTGTCGCTACTGGCTTGGTACGATCACCACCAGGGCCAACATAATATAGGGCTACGTCCAGGGTCAGGTCAGGATTGTTCAGCGGTACACCACCCTGCAGTAAACCAAATGGAAGGCGATTGATACCGACGACCAGCTCAGAGGCCGCGATCACCGGTGCAATCGGCAGTGCAGCAGGGGTCGGGGTTGCCGCAGGCTGACCACACCCCGCAACAACGAGCATTAACAATGTGGTAGTCAAGAACATAGAAAGACGCTGGCGTATCATGATTAACTCCATCTTATTGTAGAACGTCACGGCGAAAAGTAGCCCGATAGGTCGTTGCTTCCCATTCCACCACAACGGTAATTTCCCATAATCCTTCCATTGTATATGCAGTGCGTGCCCAATAGCGTCCCGCCCCATCCGGTGAGGCTACCGGTCGCGTGACCCCCATCGGCATCGCCGGCATATCGAGGTCGAGATAGACGTAAGCATCGTTGATAACATTTCCTTGCCGATCATGCAGCAATACCACAAAATCGACCGCAGTATTGATCCGTGGACGATCAGGCGTTTCCAGGGTAATCGTCAGGCCATCGACAATTTGGGTTTCCCGTACCGGTGCCACTCCTCTACTGCACGCGACAACGACGAGCATGACTACCAGGAAACAGAATACTCGCATCCAAGAGCTCATACTTCACGATCCAGTTGTAACCCGGCACGTACTCCTTCAACGAGCAATGGTAATGCCATCAGTTGCACAAGACGGAATAGACCGTTGTTATCAACGATGATCTGACCTGCCCGCACTTCAAGAGAACTCGTTTGAATAGCAGTAGCCAGGATAGTGATCAGGATGCCGGATGTGATCAATCCGGCACCCGGGAACTGCCGCTGGTCCCTGCGCGTAACCGCCAGATTGCTGCCAACGCTGCTATAGCCAGCATCAGATTCGGTTGCCGCAGTTGTTTGTTCACGCTGATCTGACTTTATCATACCGCGTCTTTCTATAAGGGCAGCCCAACAGAGAGCAATGTACGGCTTCCCAAACAAACAGACGACAGCCGAACCACAGCATCAGAGCACAATTTTGCGCTCAGCGATCAGTCGCTGCCGTATACGCCGAAAGAGGGTATCGTAATCAAGGCGACCCTGCGTAATCTCGTATTTATACGCTTGCAGTAACTGATGAACTTCGGCATTCAGGCGATCTTCGACCTCTAACTCATCGGTCATGATCTCGCGGATCGCTGCCCGCAATTCGGGGTCTCCGGCCTGAAACAAGACCCCATCAGTCTCGGCCAAAACATCAACCAGCATTGCAGCTAATTGCTCAACCTTTGCTGGTGAGAGCTTCATACCATCCTCCTCGTCACTTAAATCCGACCAGCAGCGCGAAAGGCACGTCGCACTTCCTGCAATTCGGCGAGTCGTTCTGGCGGTAATGGACGTGCTCCTCCAAACAAATGAGCTGCCAGCAACGTACGTGCACAGTGTTCAATCTGCTCCATACGGTGAAAGGCTTGCAGTAATGTTGTCCCGTAAGTTACTGCACCGTGATAGGCAAGCAAGATCGCTTCATGATCGGCAACAAATGGCTCAATGGCAGCCCCCATCTCGGTCGTACCGGTTAGTGCGTATGGGGCGGTTGGAATCGGGCCGAGGGCAATTAACGCTTCCGGCAGTAACGGCTCGGCCAGACTGAAACCTGCCAGGGTTGCCCCAACCGCTGTAGGCGGATGCGCATGAATACACGCCATAATGTCGGGGCGATGACGATAGACAAAGAGATGGAGATAGCGCTCTGACGATGGTTGGCGGCCCGGTGCACCACGCACCAATCGACCATCGAGGTCGATAACAAGGAGATCGTCAACCGTCAACATCCCCTTGGCCAGGCCAGCAGGGGTGATCAGGATAGTGTCATCTGGCAGGCGTGCCGAGAGATTACCGTCACCGGCAACCACTAGCCCACGTTCGTAGAGTAAACGACCACAAAGAACCATTTCGGCACGTAATGCCGTTTCAACGTCAAGCGGAGGATTAGTTGTCATAGCGTTTCTGTTGACGTAAGCGAATGAGTAAGAACGCCGCCACAATCCAGCCCGACCAGGCGAGAAGCGGACGGCTAAAGCGCATTGCGAGCATCACCACCAGGAGCAGCACGCGCAGGCTTTTGACGAGCAAACGCCGGCTAACATCAGGTCGTGGCGTTGCTGTCCAGTCAATCTGTTGCAGACGCGGTAATAAACCTCGTTCAACACATCCTTCCAGCGAAAAGAGGTAGACTGTATCGGTGTAATGTGCCGCCAGTTGTAAATCTCGTTCCAGGGCATCCCACGTCAACGGTGGCAGATCTTCGGCACTACTTGCCCGCACGGCACTGCCCACAATACATCCAACCCCAATTGCATCGGCAGAAGGACCATAACTATCGATCAGAGCACCACCAAGATCGTTACCCAATTGGTTGATGGGCACACTGCTGAAGCAAAGCAGCACTTCAACATCGGCTGGAAGATCGACGATATCAAGGGCACGCTGAATTGTCGTTGTTGCCGCACGACGATCATCTACGATGAGTGGCAACTGGTAGGTATGAACCTCGTAGCCATCGTGATGAATCTCAGCGATCAGATCGACATAGGCAGCGTGCGCACTCTGGTAGAGCACATTCTCGTTCGCTAACCAGATACGGCGGGCAATGTCACGAATACCACGGCGGCGACTGGCAATCACTTCACCCAACGGCGGTTCAATGTCAAGACCAATGGCCTGGAACTGCAACTGGTGTGCCTGTGCCCACTGCCGTACCGACCGGTAACGCTCGATGGCCTGTGGATAATTTTGCAGGTTGAACCAGAAACCCTCTTCTGCCGACAAGAGCAGCCACGCAATAACCGGAATCCGATGCTGATTGAGCGTCGTAATCGCCTGCGCTGTCTCGTGTGACAGGTTGTGGAGCGCAACGGCAACACCATACTCGCCCGCCGCCAGGAACGAGAGTAATCCTGGCGTAGCAAGTAACTCAAGGAGGGGTGGCCCTTCCAGTTCACAAAAGAAGATGATCTGTGGTCGCCCCAAGACAGGTGGTATTTTTACTGGCGCTGATGTCGTTTGCACACCTCCATTATAGCACTCTCAATTTCAACCTGTGGCCAGTTGAGGGTGACGTTGCCAGTGTTGCGTCGCCTGTTCAAAGGCATACGCCAGTTGGAGCACGCTTAGATCGGCACGTGGACGGCAAATGATTTGGATTCCAACCGGTAGTCCATCGCGGGTAAAGCCGGCCGGTACCGAAATGGCCGGCAGGTTGCAGACAGAGATGTAGTAACACGAACGCATCCATTCAATATAGTTCTGCATTGGTATGCCATTAATCTCGGTAATGTACGGTTGTTCAACCAGAAACGGTGGCACCTGGCTCACCGGGGCAATGATGAATTCATAGGTTTGCATAAATTCATACACACGGGCCAGGAGAGCAGCGTGGAGGCGCATCGCTCGCCCGACTTGTGGCCCGCTTAAGGCACGTCCGGCTTCAATATTCCAGACCACAGTGTCTTTGATGCGGTGACGTTCGCGATCCAGTAACTCGCCAAGAGTCAGTTCGTAGCGGAAGGCGCGCATGACTTGAAAGATCTCATCGGCATCACTGAGATCGGGCGTTGCCTCTTCAACAATACAGCCGAGCTGTGCGAAGACATCGCGCTGGGCAGCGACAACCTCAGCCACCCGCGGATCAACCGGTAATCCACCCAAATCAGGACTCCAGGCAATGCGCACACCGCGCAAATCACGCTCTAGCGGTTGGGCAAAGAGCGAGGGCGGTTCACTGATCGAGAGTGGCGCTCGCAAGTCGGGGCCGGCAATAGCCTGCAAGATCAGGGCAATATCGGCAACCGTGCGCGCCATCGGGCCATCGATAGCAAACGGTAGAAAAGGAGTCGGGTCAGGCCAGACCGGCACTCTCCCCGGCGAAGGACGAAAGCCCACGACATTGCAATAGCCGGCCGGATTGCGTAACGATCCGCCTAGATCGCTGCCGTCGGCAATCGCAATCATCCCACAAGCCAGGGCAACGGCAGCTCCACCACTACTCCCTCCACACGTCTTACTCAGATCGTAGGGATTGCGGGTAGGACCAAAGACAGGATTGAAGGTTTGCGAACCGGCGCCAAATTCCGGTGTATTCGTCTTCCCAACCGTGACCGCACCGGCTGCTTTGAGCCGGGCAACGATCAGCGCATCAAAATCGGGAACGAAATCAGCAAAAATCGGAGAACCATAGGTTGTTCGCATCCCCTTAGTCTCGGCCAGGTCCTTGTGAGCGACCGGCAAACCGGCTAACGGCCCTGGGTCGTCACCCCGGGCAAGGGCTTCATCAACCGCTCGCGCACGAGCCTGGGCACCATCAATGTCGAGGGTCACGATAGCGTTGACCAGCGGATTCAGCGTGGCGATGCGTTCGAGATGGGCAGCCAGCACTTCAGTTGCCGAAACAGCGCGTTGTCGAATCAGGTGCGCAATAGTGGTAGCCGGCTGGAGACATAGCCCGGTATCAGTCATAGGTGTACCTCTTCCCTGATCAAAAGCGTTGCTGCGCAGCAATTGTAGCAGACTGATGTACAACACGTGCCGGCAACGCTGCACCCGCCAGGATGGGTGATAATAGGAAGGTGGTACCGCAACCTCAATACGGAGCAACAACCATGGCTGAATGGATGATCTACGGCGCCAACGGCTATACCGGACGACTGATCGCACGTGCAGCAGTGCAGGCCGGTTTGCGACCACAACTCGCCGGGCGTAATGCAACACAGATAACGGCGCTGGCAAATGAACTGCATCTACCCTTTACCATCTGCCGATTGGATGATGAAGCAGCCCTGCGTCGTGCGCTTGAAGGCATGCAGCTCGTTCTCCACTGCGCCGGCCCATTCCAGGAGACCAGTGCGCCAATGGTGAAGGCATGTCTGAGCAGTGGTGTCCACTACCTTGACATCACGGGTGAGATAAGCGTTTTTGAAGCACTGGCACGCCAGGATCAGACTGCCCGCCAGGCCGGAGTCATGCTTATGCCAGGGGTTGGCTTTGATGTCGTACCCTCCGATTGTCTGGCGGCGCATCTGGCGCGTCGTCTGCCGGGTGCGAACAATCTGGCGCTGGCATTTCAGGCGCTCGGCAGCATCTCACGCGGCACAGCCATCACAATGCTGACCATGGCCCATCGCGGATGCGAACGGCGGGACGGGCAGCTTGTCAGCACACCACCACTCCATGAGGTGCAAACCTTTGATTTCGGACGCGGACCACAACCGTGTGTGAGTATTCCGTGGGGCGATGTCGCTACGGCCTACTACACGACCGGCATTCCCAATATCAAGGTTTTCGTCGCTATTTCGCGCCGAAACCTACCGTGGCTCGGACTGGTACGCACCATACTTCCCCTGATCCACCTTAAACCAATCCGCACTAGCCTCCAGAACTGGCTACGCCACACGCTTGATGGCCCGGATGCCACAATGCGGGCAAAAGGAAAGAGCATCATCGTCGGTGAAGTCACCGACAAAACCGGGCAGCGAGTTACCGGTCGGCTGATCGGGCCTGAAGGATATTCCCTTACGGTAGCCACAGCATTGCTTATTGTACGCCGTGTTCTGGCAGGTACTTACGAGGCAGGTTTTCATACACCGGCAGGGTTGTACGGGCCAGATCTGATCTGTGAGGTGCCCGGAGTGCAGATAACGGGTTGATTGAAGGCATCATCTTGACCAGACTCGCGCTCCGCCCGAAGAGCACATTGCGTAGCCAGGATGGGCGGTAACAGTAGCCAATGCGATTAGCCTGACACGATCTATCTTCACCTGACGGCGATGCCTGTATATACGTTCTGTGCAGAAATTCAGCAAGTTCTCTTACTTGAATTCAAGATAAGTATACATATCTATATATCAATATCTTTACTTGCATAAAACTACCGTCTCTTTTATAATCTGCCCAACAAATGAATGCTGTACAACGAAGATATATGAAGATATACAGGTATACCCATGCATCGCGGAGTTGCACTTCTCCTGGAACCGGATCACAAACGCCGGATGAACCTGATACATACTTTGCATCAATGGTACTGGGCCGTGCTCAATGTAACTAATCTCGACATGGCCACCCACATTGTCCAGCATTGTGTGGTGCCATTGTACATTCTACATCTCTCCGATCTGGAACATACTTCGGCAGCGCTATCACGCTTCCTCGCCACGGTATCGGCAGACCAAACCGTCATTATGCTGGTCGATGACTCTCCGGTACCGCTGCGTCCACTACCATCATCGGCCCACGTGATGTGGATACCCACTACACCGATGGACATTACCCCAGATACCACGATGCTCACAGTCGTGCGCGAGCTGGCCTATCGCCTCGATCTGGTGCCAGCACCGCAGCAGCAGCCACCACGCTTTTGCCTCGACCCCATCCAGAAGCGCGTGCAGATCGATGATCGGGTGATTACGCTCAGCGAGAGCGAACTGATCATCCTTGACTACCTGTACCAGGCGAATGGCCGTATCTGCACCTTTCTCGAGATCGCCCGGTTGCTGTATCCACGACTGCATGTCTACGACACCGATGAACTGCGCCGGCTGATTGGCAGCCGGATACAGCGCTTGCGACGCAAGCTCGAAGCTGATCCTGCCGCCCCACGGTATCTGCACCTGGTTCGTGGGGTCGGTTTTCGGCTCGTGATCGCGCCGCTAGAGCCAGCCGGATCACACCAGGTTGAGATACCGGTCTCTGAAGAAGCAATACGTGACGGAGCAATACCATAGTTCCTATGGCCACATGGCTTTTGCCAGCAACGCATGTCCATGTCAGGCACGCACCACGGGATATTTCCTGGAGGAGCTACGACGTAACACGACACGGCGCCACTCAGTGCACACGTCGTCGCACGAGACGCTACTCTGAGACAGGTTGCGTTTCCTGCTACTGATAAGCGGTACTTGTACTGCTCGTCTGGTGTTACACTCCAGGTTGCTTCCTTACGTACCGCTACGACCATCTGGGCTTTCGGTGCCTCTCTTACCACAGAGACTCAGAGGATGTCTATAAGTACTTCGGGTTGCTCCTGATGGGTTCTCTCTCACCCGCTATGCTCTCGGTGTCTCTGTGGTGCACCTCTCACCACAGAGACACCGGGGACACATATGGATCGCAGCTATTCAGCCAGCAAGTAGTGCTCCTTCTCCAGGATCACGATTCACCTGATGTTTACCCACAACGGCTATCCGGTCGAGTTCATCGTTACCTCAGGCAGCTACAGCGATACCGTCAGCCTGGAGGATGCTTCCTTCGATTACCTAGATGTACGTGCTGAGGCCGGCATCTGCGTGCTCCCGGTCCTCAGAAAAATGCCAGGTGTCCCGTACCACCGTGGCTAGCTCTTTGCCATCGTCCTCTCGCACGTCCGTCGAGCGGACCGGCAGCTTGCTTGAACCGCTCTTTCCCATATTGATCTCTGCGGTTACGCCGTAAGACATTGAGTGCAACCATCGTGTTGTTCCTCCTGGTAGTCGGCCTCCGTGAGCTGCTACATCATAGGAGCAACGGGTGGATAAAGCATATCGCACCGTCGGCAGCACCTCAGCAGTATATGGCACAAATCGCAACAAGCCACATCCATAGCAAGAGAACATTTACGTGCTGATACCAGTTGTGGTATAGCTATCATCGGTATCGTTTTACGTAGGGAGGTTCATTCAGAATCCGGACTGTCTGGATTACCCCCACTCAAGGCGGTTATTGCCGGTCATGGACAAGCGGTACGGTCCATACACACTGCGTACATAATACTGAGTAGATATTGATAATGAGTCCAATCTATCTATGCCAAAAATATTTGACTCTCATTCCATATCGATCAATATCGACGTGGGATTTATATATTTAATGATTGTGAGGCACGAGTATATACTATCAAAAACATGAATTGCGTAGCGACAGGTAGTACTAAATAGTTATGGTTGATTGCAAGTTTCGTCGAATTATTGTATGATTAACCCCATACACAATGAGTTCATCACGAGGTTATCATCATGTTCCATGGAACCGCTCTCCTGGCTGAGCGTGATTCGCACCGCCGTGATGCCCTGATTTGTGGCCTGAGCCAGTCGTATTGGGCTATTTTGGCGGTGAGTGACCCTGCAATCGCGCTTCATTGTCTGGAAACACGCACCTTTGATCTGTTGATTTTCAATGTAGACCTGTTATCGTCAGTCCACTGGCGCATAGCAGCAAAGTATGTGCAACAATGTCCGAATGTGATCACCATATGGTACAACGGGAGTTCCCCCTCTCCATGCTATCAATCACACCTGTCGGAACGTGGTGGATCGGGTTCTGTCCAGGCGATCATCGACCACATCCAACAGCAAGTAGTGCTGCACGCAGCACAAAAGCGGAAACACCTCGCCGAACCACAGGCGCAGGCGATCTATGAGGTACCAGTACCATTGCTGGTCGATCCCTATCAAGGGAGCGTCTTTATTGCCGACACCGTCATTAAAGTGAGCAAAGGTGACATTGCCCTCTTACGTTGCCTTGCCGATTCACTGCACCAGAAAGCGTCATTTGAAGCACTGGCTGCGGTTCTGTATCCGCATGCATTCTCGCGCTCAGAAGCCCGCGAGCTAATCAAAGCACGTATCCACTATCTGCGCCAAAAGCTGGAGGTTGACCCAGACAAACCGGTTATTTGTTCGATTCGTGGATTTGGTTATGCATTACGCTCGCCGGTGGCTTTTTTGCCGGAGCAGCAACGACGATGAAACGAGGGAACCCGGCAGTAGAGATACGCTCGTGATCGAGGAATACGATGTCGGTGCGCGGAATGATGGTAGCCTCGCATCAACGCAATGAGCGCTCGCTATTATGAAAGGTGTTTGCTCAGGCAGACAAATGCTTTTCTGTAGACAGTACGTTTACAAATTGTGGTCGGCTCATGTTCAAACTCGGTGCAATAAGGTACTACGCCGCCCTTACACCGCAGTAAACACCGATGGTTGATCGTTTTGAGATGTGCGCAGTGCACTGTGGTTAAGGGGCTATTGCTATCTGCAAGCGTTAACTTGTCCGAGCTGTGGGTGTGGTATGGCTCCCTGTTGTAGCTCTTAGTTGGTTTGGCTGCACCACTTTTGAACATGAGCCATTGTGGTTATATTGTTGTTGTGGTCTTGTACAAGATTGTCGTGCTGCGAAAGGAAGAACTGGTGGGTGCCTGTCGCACACAAGCCTCCACAGCATCGGGTATCTCCAAAGAATGTATCCACGCCAGGATTGGTAGCCCGGACAGCTTGAGAGAATTGGAATACCGTGGGTAAGGTGTGGTGGGTGGCACACCAAAAACAGACCCGAGTGATGCGTGCATCCAGGGGTAGCGACATCCCCATCAGCGAGTTTAGGAGTGGACAGAACTTGCAAAAGGACACGTGAGATAGGGTTTGAGGACGAACTGAAAGCCCTCGCCACACGTTCCTCTGCTGCGATAAGGAATAAGGAGCGTATGGCGAGCAACGCTGGTGATTCCTGATAGGAACACCAGAGGCTTTACCTATGGCTTCCTGATGAGGTAGAAGACGTGTTCAATCAAATATTCTGTCCGCTCCTGAACGGTTGGGAGAGTCGGGAACTCGCGGCCTGCTTCAGGGCTTCCCCATGTGGCAAAAGCTGCGTTAGCTCATATTTTCTGTCCATCCATAGAATCATGAATATAGTACAAGGATGGAGTTGCTCTCCTCCATCACTCGACTCGCCATTGAGCATGTGTAAATATCGGTGATCTTACGATACGTTTGTACCAGCCAGATTTACCGACCGGGCATCTGGCGCAAAATCTGCTGGCGCTCCTCAGCGGTCACCAGACCAAAACTATCACCACGGTTGAGATAGACGATCTCCTCATTCTTGATACCAACAATCAAATCTGACAGACCGTCACTATTCATATCAGCTAGACGCATCGTGATCGGTGTCAGATCCTCATTTGCACCAACCAGATACGGACCTACGATTGTTCGAGTCTTGTTCACATCACCACCGGGAATCTCAAGAATAAGCACCTGACGGTCAAGATTCATTGCGATCAGACGGGTAGGACCGACTGTCTCCCCGGCCCGACCGACTTCTGCTGTGAGATGGAATGTACGGGGTCGTCCGTATCTCCAGTCATCGAGTAGCGTCTGCCCCCACCCAACAAGAGCGCTCACCAACACGTACAGGGCAAGAACTGCCAGCAGACCAGTGACGATGTATGCAGAATTGCCGAGTGCCGGCCTGGGCACGGCAATCGAAGACATTCGACGTGGTGAGCGGATTTCACGACTGGTCACTGCCATGGCGGGCCTCCTCTAAAATACGTACTTAGAACAAAAGTTCAATCGCTCACTTGTTCGGAATTATAGCAGAGGTATACTGAGCTGTCAAGAACTTTTGTGCTGAATTTTAGCACGATAGCACGATAGGTTGAATGAATCTCTTGTACCCGACACGCCGACTTTTGCGTGGGACACTTCTGTCCCTTACAGAAGACAGCCATTGGATGCAAATTGTCAAACACTAGATAATTTCTTGCGCATGCCACATACGACAGGTACACTACAGAAAACAGGTCTAGAACTGCACCCTGCTGGCTGTACGTATCACAGCAGATAACCCATCTCAATGCCCCTTGTACTTGTTGCGTAAGCGTTACATCGAACTGTTCACAAAAGGCACGCCATCATTATATCCACTACAAATCGGTTATGGTTTCCCCCTGGAGAACACCAAGTAATCGGATTATACGGAGGTAAAATGACGATCTGAATACTGAAGAAGTGCTAGAAAACTGGGAAGTCGAGCAGCACCTACGCGAAATCATTGCCAACGTATTGGGGAGAAAAAGCCAATGAGTTCACCACGCATTACTCGCCCCCACTTCCCGCCAGGGTACGTCGAACATGCCAGAGCACTTCTACCCTGGAGTTATGTCGAACAACGCCTTACCCATGCCATTAACTACTGGTTATGCACGGTAAGGCCAGATGGCCGTCCGCATGCTGTGCCCAAGTGGGCAGTCTGGGTTGATGGCAAGCTCTACTTTGATGGCAGCCCGGCAACCCGTCACGCACGAAACATTGCGACCCACCCACACGTTGTGATTCATCTGGAAAGCGGCGAGGATGTTGTGATTGTCGAAGGGATTGCCCGTGCCATCGACACACCTGCCCCTGAAGTAGCCACCATCGTAGCGCAAGCCTATACAACTAAATACGCCACGATGGGCTATGCGCCTTATCCCCATCAGTGGGATAACGGTGGCCTGTTCGCAATTACTCCCCACACAATCATTGCCTGGACAGCATTCATTGAAGACCCGACGAAGTTTGTCTTGTAACTATGGAATGATAGAAGCATACTACCAGTATCAGCGCGAATCGCTGAGCACAACCAGGAACAGGCATCGCTGCAAGGCTCACCTCGTAATGCGATGGTTTGACGCTGTGAATAACATTGCTGTCGGTGGTAGCAATGCGTTTCAGGCTATGATCGAATACCCAGAAGCAAAGCACTTCATCGTTATCACATACCAGGCAATGACAACGCCCTATATTTGCTCGTTACTCATATGCTAAACCTCACTTCAAATGGTCACTACGGCTAGACGTGCAGCGAATTGTCAGGCTGAGAATATAGGAAACCAACCCAAAGCGCCTGAGATTTGGTCAAGCAAGACATTCTTGCGCTATCGAACGCTTGAAAAGCGCTAACGCTTCAATTAACAATGCACTTACCGTAGCCTAGAACCTATTTCAAAAATATCTGCTTGTGCTAGCATAGCGGTATGAGCAGACATGACCTCACCGATGACCAATGGGCGGTGATCGAACCGCTCATCCCCAAGAAACAAAGTACACGAGGTCGTCCACACACCGACAACCGCCGGACACTGAATGGCATACTGTCCGTGCTGTACACGGGCTGTTCCTGGGCAGACCTCCTGAAGGAGTGCGGATTACCCAGCACCTGCTTGGCGACGATGGCACGAGTGGTCGCAGGACGGGACTTGGGAGCGCATTTGGCGTCCCCTCGTGAGCCACCTCGATGCAGACGGCACGCTGGCGTGGGCGCAGGCGTTGCTCAACAGTAGCGTCGTTCCGGCGAACAAGGGGGCGATGGCGGAGGCAAAACGACGGCTCGACGGTGATGGCAGTGGCCGATGGCACTGACGTGCCTATTGGTCTGCACGTGGACAGCGCACAACCGCACGAACGCACACTGGCTGAACCGACGGTGCGGACTATTCGTGTGCCGCGCAACCGCAGCCGGCCCACAACGCGACCGAAAGCATTGGTGGCGGATAATGCCGACGATAGCGCCGAGTTTCGCCGTACCCTGCGTCGGCGTGGGATCACACCTACCATTCCACCCGTGACACAGCCCAACCGCAAGCAACCCAAGCGTAGACGTCCGCTGCATGCCGGCGCAAGCTACGGGCAACGCTGGAAGGTTGAGCGTTGCTTCGGCTGAATGGACACCTGCCGTCGGTTGGTGGCGCACTCTGACCGTCATCTGCATGTCTATCGTGCGTTTTGCCTCGTCGCTATCATGCTGTGGTGCGTTGACCGAATTTTGAAATGAGTTCTAATCTATTAGAAACATATGTTCGTCTAAAATCAACCCAAAAATATGTGTAACTATTTGACCAACATTCCGGTTTTATATATACAAGACTATTTTCTTCAGAGAAGGAGATCGATATGCGCCGGAACCTCATGAGATTGGGTCTACTCACCCCTCTACCGCCGCCTCCACCACCATCACCGCTGCCAGATGTTCCGGATCAGCAAGCATTGTGGTTAGAGGCACAATGTGAGCAAGATGTACGATTACCAGCGTCAACGCCATTCTGGCATCCAAAAGCAATCCGACGCATGTTGCGATTACCAATGGCGTGAAAAAAACAGCAGGTTTAAATCTTCACCTTGACACCTGGAAATCCCAGAGAGGCTATCATAACAAAGTAGGTTGCTGCGCCCTGTTTTCCTGGCGGAAACACCACAGATACTCGATTGAGGTCAGGCAGGGAATTGCTGACCTCTGAAATTCATGCAGGGAGAAGTGCGATCACCATCATCATACAGGCGTGGTCGGTCGCGATCTATCGCCTGCAGCGGCAGGTGGCGATGGTAGGTTGAGCGCACGATCAACCCCACCCGCGACGTCAACTCCCGCCACATCCCCACGGCGGCACACGCGTCATTACCCGACAAAACCGGCTTGGTCGCACACCCGACAGCATCGAGCTGCACACGTACCCGGATTGCGCCAGGCTAGCCTGCCATGCCGTACCCGACGATGTCCAGCAATTCGTTCACGTGCTCGAAATGCTTTGTTGCAACGATCGGATCAATCGAGACGCAGGTACCGATGGATATTGGCGACCAATCCATTGCTGATCGGCTCACACCGCTGCAGACTGCGCTTGCGCAAACGGAGCGTGTCACCAACCGTGCGCTTCATCACCGCGTGCACCGGTTCGCTCTGCCAACGCTGCCCAACTACGCCATCCAGGCGAGCGTGCGCGACGCGATCAGCGTGCGCTCGGCGGTCAGGATGCACCAGCGTCCCGCCACGTCGCACGGGTGGCACGCGAGCATCCGCACCAACGGTGTGACCATCACCGCCCGCAGCGGCTATCATCACCCACGCCGTCCGCCTGCCCCGGTCCCGGCCAGCGCGGCGGACAGCTCGCCACAGGCCGGGCACATACGGCCCATCGCTGCCAGGGACCCACCCCGAACGCCAGGCCAGGATGACCTGCGACCGCGTGCCCACCGCCTCTACCCCCGTTGCCCACCGGTGGGAGCGGGGCCCGGTGCGGGGTCAGGTCATCCCGGCTGGCCGGTCCCGGCGCACAGCCAGTGCGGTCAGCAGCCACGCACGCTTCGTCGCTCCCCTGTTCATCCAGCAGCTGGTTCTTCATCTGCGCACCGTCTACCGTGCGCACCGTCGTGCATACGCTGCACGGTGGGTGAGCGGGGACGGTGGGCAGGTCCACCGCCTGGAGAACCTGAGCTGTGGTCAACAGCCACGCTGCCGTGGCGCGGTACCTGCGGTCGCGGGCGACCATCACCAGCACGCACGCCGCCACCTGGGGCACGGTGACTTGATGCGGACGGTTCGGATGCGCAGAACGTGGCAGCGCCGT
>NZ_DAOUBI010000130.1:0-14123 GCF_034432675.1 Chloroflexus sp.
CGCCGCCACCACCGCCACCGACGGTTGCGCCGCCGCCACCGTCACCGACGGTCGCGCCGCCACCACCGCCGCCACCATCGCCGACACCGACGGTCGCGCCGCCGCCACCGCCACCGACGGTTGCGCCGCCGCCACCGTCACCGACGGTCGCGCCGCCACCGCCGCCGCCACCGCCATCGCCGACACCCGATGACGACGATGGCGACGATGACGACGATGGCGACGATGACGACGACGATGATGATTAAAACCGTCTGATCACAACTCAGACATCAACATCAGGAACCGTACAATGAGCGTATCGTGCGGTTCCTGATCTTTTTTCATAAAAATTCCTTTGCAGGTCTCATTCGAGATGCTATCATAAGAACAGTTTTCAGATCAGGCTTGTTTCTAAGAGTAATCTCTTTGTCCAACCATCAGGATCGTTCGATGACCAAATATCAGCTTATTACACCACCAACCTTTTTCAACGAACTTCTTGGGTTACCGGGCAAAATTCAGAAACTGGTCACCCAGAAGGTCAAAATCCTTGAGCATGATCCTGTTTCAGCCCAGGGTGATGCCAAAAAGCTCAAGAATCGTGAACCTCCACTTTATCGAATTAGAATTGGCGACTACCGCCTGATTTATACATTTGGTGCGGGATGGGTCAAGCTGGTTGCTATCCGTAAACGCGATGATCAGACGTATCAGCGCGATTTTGGTCACGTTGATCTGCCCGATGTCGCTCTCTCTGAGGCTGTTGCAATAGCTTCAGCGAGCGAACCGCTCACTGCGGAGCCTGAACCAACACCATCTCCCACCCGACAGCTCTCGCCTGATGAAACCATTACAGGTAGTCCATCGCAACCACTGCCATACCAGTTGACTACCGACAATTTACGGCGCTGGTTGATCCCAGAGCAGTACTGGGACACACTCATACAGATACAAACCGAAGACGATTTAATCAATGCTCAGGTACCGCCACAGGTTATTGACCGGCTGCTCGATATTTTGTATCCACGGAGCGTTGACGAGATTTTGCAACAACCGCAATTCCTGATCGCTGAAGCAGACGATCTCGACCGGTTTGTTGCCGGTGAACTAACCGATTTTCTGCTGGTTCTTGACCCTGAACAGCAACGGCTGGTCACAGCATCCCTCGAAAGTCCGGTTCTGGTACGGGGCGGGCCGGGAACCGGCAAATCAATCGTTGCCCTCTACCGCGTGCAACGCCTTGTTCAGCAAGGCATGACTCCAGTCTTATTTACAACCTTCACCAACACATTAACCGCCTATTCGGAACAATTACTGGAGCGTCTGCTTGAAGGTGATCTGACCAGTAAAGGGGTAGAAGTCAATACTGTCGATGCGCTAATGTTTCGTCAGTATGCCGCCACCTACGGCACACCACGGATTGCCACTGAAGAACAGATGAACCAGGTGTTGCGCAAGGCACTGCACACCGCGATCCTACCGGCAGCAAACGAGCACGAACGACTGCGACGGCGTGAGGTGTTACAGACCCTTGGTGAAGCCTATCTGCTCGATGAATTTACCAGTGTGATTGAGCATTGGGGCTTGCAGAGTCGTGATGAATACCTGACCAGACCAAGGACAGGCCGTAAGCTTCCGTTACGACCCCCAATTCGGGAAGCGATCTGGGCAGTGTACGAGACCTGGAAGCGCATACTCCAGCACCAGCAATTGACGACCTGGGGGCAACTTCGCCAGCGTGCTCTCGAACTGGCATTACGGCAATCCCAGCGACCGTATCGCGCTATTGTTATCGACGAAGCGCAAGACCTGTCACCGGTAGCATTGCGTTACCTGCTGGCCTGTGTTGAGTCTCCCCGTGCGGTGTACCTGACTGCCGACGCCGGTCAGTCGCTCTATCAACGTGGTTTTTCGTGGCAACAGATCGATAGCGAGTTGAATGTTCGTGGTCGCAGCTTTGTTTTGCGGCGCAACTATCGCAATACAGCCGAGATTGCCGCTGCCTGTACATCCATTTTGGGCACGACTGACAGTGATCAGGAAGTAAGCGCCGTTCATCACGGCTCACTGCCGGTAGTACGTTTTTGTCGTAGTGTTGCAGAAGAAGCCCAGGCGATCCGTAGCTTCTTCATTGCTGCCGCTCGCCGCTGGCGACTGCCCGCGCACGCCGGTGCAGTGCTTTGCCATAGCAAACAAGTGGCCCAGCAAATCTGCGACCAGTTGCAACAACTTGGGATGTCGGCGGAATTTATGGAAAAGCGGCAGATCGACTTGCGAAAGCCGGTTGTCAAAGTATTGACGATCCACTCAGCAAAGGGATTGGAGTTTCCGTTTGTGGCGGTGATGCGATTAGCGCAGGATCATCTGCCGCACAACTACGATCATCTACCGGCGGAAGAGCGCGACGCAATAATTGCCCAGGAGCGGCGGCTGTTTTACGTCGGCTGTTCGCGAGCCATGCGTGCTTTGCTGGTCTGCGCCGATGCCGATCAGCCATCATCGTTTGTGCTGGAATTGCCGACAACGCTCTGGCAGCGCGAGAGTGAGATGAGTAGATGACAGATAACGTCATTCACCGGTAGAGCTTGATACCTGGAAAGTGAAAGCGGGAACACTGGGCTGAACCGGTGCGTTCCCGCTTCTGCTGAGTTCGCCAGTGACCCGCCTCTACCCCTGCTGACTTTCCAGGCGCATGAAGGCAATTATCGCCGCAATGAGTCCTGTCCCGAAGCCAAACCAGGTACTTACCTCAGAAATGTGATACTGCTGCGCTTCGGCGGCCAGGCGAAGCGCACGCAGATTGGTGTCGGCCAACCCCATCACCCCTTGCTGTAAAGCCTGGCGGGTAGCATTGATAAGCTCTTGCTGGTTCAGCAAGAGCCAGACCGATCCTATCGCACGTGCTGCCAGATAGGCGAGAATACCAACCAGACAACCGATAACGAGTGCCAGCAGCAGGCGACCAAGCCAGGACTGAAAGGTATCAGTGGATGGTTCATGAGCAACCGTACCCATTACTTAGCTGTCTCCCTCACCGGTAATTTGCCTGCGTGCTCGCTCCTTGGCAGCACGTAACCTGCTCAACGCATCGTCAGTCGGTGGTGGTGCAGGTGGTGGTTGCGGTTCAGATGATGCTGTTTCGGTTGGTGGTACCTGAATCCGCTCACCAGCTATCTGTTGGCGAACCTGATCACGGGCGGCCCGTAACCGGCTGAGCACCGGGTCAGGCGCGACCGGCGTCGCGCCTGCCGGTCGCAATCGGCTGACAAGCGAACCCAGGGCGCCGAAATCACTCCGCCGCAACATCAACCGCCGCAAGGCAATGTCAATCGGTAACAACATCAGGGCCAGCCAGAGCAGTGGCAACGCCACCTCCTGCGCCGAAAAGACGTGGTTCAAACGGTCGAAGACATCTGCCGGTTCATTCAACAACCGACCATTGGTCGTAGTGGCCAGCTCCGCTAACAAACCAGGATTGGCTTGCGCACTACGATATTCCGACGAATAGGGGACAACCATACCGGCAGTCTCTTGCACCACCACGCGATCAGCGCTGGTGCCGGCAATCTGCACCAGGTAGGTTCCCGGAGCAGGGCTTTCCAATCGCGCCTGATATTGATTCGGAGCCACCTGCATAAGCGGCACTTCACGCCGCGAGCCATCACCACCGATCAGGGTAGCAACAACGGTTAAGTCATTATGGGCCGTGGCTGTGACCAGCCGAATCACCGTCTCGCCACCAACAACAGAGACTTCCGTATTGACATTCTGCCCACCACGTGGCGTCAAATCACCAACCAGTTGAGCAGCAAAACGTGGAAAGCCTTCCCACGTGATCCAGTCACGTGCCCACTTCCCCTTGGTGTCACTCAACCAGGCTGCACTGCGCCCCAGGCCAAATTGCCAGGTCGCCAGGATTGGTTGTTGATCTTCAGTAGCCAGTAGTAACTGCGCAGTATCTTTCAACGTGCTGCCATTGTAGCCATACAACGGGGGAGTGGCATTGATACCGGCCAGGATCGGACTATTGCTATACCGTACCGGCACAAATGGCTGTTCAACGATATAATTCCCAATCGCAGTAATAGTTTCCTGAACGAAGATTTGTGGTACCTCGGCCATATCCGCAGCCGGATAATACCGACCACCACCTTCGGCAGCCAGTTGTTTCAGATAGGCTGCCGAGCCACTCCCGGCAGCTACCACAGTCAAGGTAATGCCTTGTTCGCGCAAACGTGCTGCCAGATCAAGCTGATCACCACCACTTCCCCACCCATCGGTAAGCAAGACCATGTGTTTGATCCGGGAATCGATCTGCTGCAACATCTCTTCGGCACGAAGCAAACCGGCACGAACGTTGGTTGGCCCACGCGGTTCAACAGCACTGACTGCATCCATCACCTGTTCGACCGTAGCCCCGCGTGTGGCGGGAAAAGTTGGAAATGCTGCACCATCGAACGTCACGACACCAACCGTATCTTGTGGGCCAAGCAAGGCAGCAGCCTGCACAACAGCATCTTTAGCAATATCGATCTTGCGTTCGGAAGAAGATGTAATCGGAGCACCACGATCAGGATCGGCACAGTGGCAGGCGTCCATTGAACCTGACTTATCAATCACAAAGACAATCGCCAGATCAGGACGCAACTCACGGTTACGCACGTCCATGTACACCGGCAACGCCTCTTCAACCGCAGTACGACCATATCCACCGACACCAAAGCTATCTTCGCCACCAATCATTAACAAGCCACGACCCAGATCGCGCACATAACCAGGAATCGCCTGCATTAGACCAACCGGTAACATCCGTGCCGGCGTATTCACCAGCACCAGCGCATCGTAGGTACTGAGATCGGCCAGTGTGCGAGGTGCAGCTTCGGGTGATACCAGTTCGGCGATAATGCCGGTAGCGGTAAGTGCCGTCATCAAGGGGCGGGCATCGGCAGCAGTTTGCGCAACGAGCAGAATACGTGGTGGCCCCTGCACACGGATCAGAGTGGCAGCTTCATTATTTTGCACGCGGCCATCACGGGCAGCCTCAACCTGCACTCGGTAGCGCCGAAAGCCACTCCCTTCAACCGGTACCAGAAACTCGACC
This sequence comes from Chloroflexus sp., assembly GCF_034432675.1. Taxonomy (GTDB): domain Bacteria; phylum Chloroflexota; class Chloroflexia; order Chloroflexales; family Chloroflexaceae; genus Chloroflexus. Next base: position 5,084 of record NZ_DAOUBI010000130.1, read on the forward strand.
CGCGTCGTTCCCGGCGTTAATTCAAGGTTGCGTTCCTCAATGACTCCCAGGTCATCGATCAGACGCACAACTGCCGACTGTGCGACATTGCTCTCTACATTCGCTACAATCAGCGCTTCTTGCCCATCGCGCACGTTATTCGGCGCTTCAACACTGGCAATCAACGCTTCAGCATCAGCATCAACCAATGTGAGATTAACAATATCGATTGGGATACCGCGGCTGGCGGCCAACCGGGCGGCATCAATCGCCCGCCCACTGTTCTCACCGCCGTCCGAGAGGAGCACCAGTCGCTTTTGCGTATCGGCGGGAAACAGTGCCAGGCCGAGCTGAATAGCGGCCTCGATATTGGTGCGATTGGCGATTGGGATAGACGTAATTCGCCCTAAGCGGGAATCACTTTCAGGTGCACGTTCAACCAGCGCATTATCGCCAAACACGATGATTGCCGCCTGATCATCGGCGGGCATCGCTAGCAACGCATCGCGAATGAATGCCTCTGCCTGGGCACGGGTCGAGGCCGGCATCGAGTCACTACCGTCGAGGAGAAAGACGGTCGTTAGCCGATCCACCGGTCGCACAAATTGAATACCGGCAAAGGCAAAAACCAGCACTACCGCAATGGTAGTACGCACGGCAAGACTACCCCAGAATCGAACTGGTGACAACCGACGAGGGGACAGCAGCGCAAGCACCACCATCCCAGCCGGTATCAGTAACAACCAGAGCGCTTCAGGGTAGATAAAAGAGACATACGGCATAGGCAATCTCGCGATGGATGATCATACTGGCATTGTACCGGCAACAACCGCCGCTGGCAAGACAAACTAGTACGTCTTTCGTTAGACGAAGTCATCCCCCCTAGAGTTCCCATTGACGAAGTAGCACAGGCTGATGCCTGTGCTACTCACCATAACAGTTAGCGCACGCTGTGGATGTTATGTCGGCACTGCCTCCGTCTGTGGTTCAATCTCGATCTTCGCACCGAGCACCTTGAGGAACTGAGCCAGCCATGCCGGGTGAGCCGGCCAGGCCGGTGCCGTGACCAGGTTGCCGTCAGTAATTGCCTGATCGGCAGGTAATTCGTGATACTCCGCCCCGATCAAGGGGAGATCAGGTCCTACGGCTGCGTAAGCCGTGCAGCGGCGACCGTTGAGTACACCGGCAGCAGCCAACACCTGAAGCCCATGACAAATTGCGGCTACTGGCTTATTGGCCGTGAAGAAGTGTCGTGCAATCTCAAGCACGCGCGGGTTGAGCCGGATGTACTCTGGCGCACGACCACCGGGAATAACCAGCGCATCGTATTCGTGCTCATTGACTTCATCGAAGGAGTAATTCAGGGTAAAGTTGTGACCACGCTTTTCACTGTAGGTCTGATCGCCCTCAAAATCGTGTACTGCCGTCCGCACGAATTCTCCCGCCTTCTTCCCCGGACAAACCGCGTGAACCTGATAACCAAGTGCGGCCAGGGCCTGGAATGGTACCATCACCTCATAATCTTCGACATAGTCGCCAACGAGAAAGAGGATTTTCTTCGCCATCGCGTACTCCTCCTGACGGTATGCAGTTGACTTCACTGTCAGTAGATTGCTGACTAGAATGATTCTACGGTAACACAGTGGCCGATAACTGTCAACGGTGATTTTCGTGTCGGCTCTGGCTCTCCGCAAATAGTCTGAGCGTCTCGGTAACCGCGTATTGCAGAGCATCAAAAAGCGGTTCGAGCTGCATCCGTGCCGTTGCTGCATGTTCGAGAGCTTTTGCCACGTGTGCTACCTGTACTGCTCCGATTTGCCGCGCACTGCCTTTAAGCCGATGGGCCAATCGCTGCACCTGTTCAACATCACCACACCCTATCGAAACACGTAGTTGGTCTAGTTGCTGTTGAAATTCGTGTTGAATGAGCGCCAGGGTTTTGGTTACGATCTCAGGTTGTTGATCACCGAGAGCTGTCAATAGTTCACCAAATACCGTCCAGTCGATGACGGGATCACTCTGCCAGGTATTGACAGTTGACGGTTGGGATGGCATAGGGGTCGTAGACAACGCATTGCGTAAATCTTGCAGACGTACCGGTTTAGTAAGAAAACCATCCATCCCGGCTGCCAGGCAACGTTCGCGTACATCGGCTAACGCATACGCCGTCAGGGCAATAATACGCGGTTGCTGAATCTGGTTGCCCAATGCCCGCATCCGGCGCGTAGCCTCTTCCCCATCCATCTCTGGCATCTGGATGTCCATTAAGATGACATCGAATGATTGTTGCTGCACTTTCTGCACGGCCTCAACGCCGTTCGCCACCATCGTAACCTGATGCCCCAGCGCCTGAAGGAGACGAAGCACCACCTGCTGATTAATTTCGTTATCTTCGGCAACCAACACCCGCAGGACTGCCGATTGTCCGCTTGCTACCGACTGTCCTGCGCTCACCGGCGGCGAGTACTCCACCGGTTGAAGCGGCAACGTTACCACGAACGTTGATCCCTGACCCGGCTGACTGGCAACCGTTAAGTTACCACCCATCAGACGTGCCAACTGAGCACTAATTGCCAGCCCTAAGCCGGAGTCATTTTGCCGAGTTTGATCATCATCAATGTGAGATAAGGGCTGAAACAGGCAGTTACGCTGTTGAGCCACAATACCGGTACCGGTATCTCGAACCGCAATTTCTAGCTGGGGATGATCAGTAGTCTTTCCCCCCACACCTGCCGTGATCAGGACACCACCGCGGTCGGTGAACTTGATCGCATTACTCACCAGATTCATCAACATCTGGCGCAAGCGAGCCGGATCGCTGACAATGAGTGCCGGCAGGTGTGGATCAATCACTGCTTCGATCAGGAGACCTTTCTGATCGGCTTCTCGCCTAAACAGAGCAAGCACTGCATGCACAATAACGCGCACATCGGTTGGTTCGGCAGCAATTTCCACCCGGCCCGCTTCGATATTCGAGAGATCGAGCACGTTATTCACCAGCGCCAGCAGCGCTTCACCACCAATCCGTATCGTTTCAATCAACGAGCGCTGCGACGGGGTTAAGGTATCGGTTAGCAATAGCTCAGCGCTGGCGATCACCGCATTGAGCGGGGTGCGCATTTCATGGCTGATTGCCGACAAAAACGCCGCTTGTGCTCGTTCAGTCCGTTCCGCAGCCTCTTTCGCCCGCAAAAGATCGGCGGTAATCTGCCGCTCTGCCGTGATATTACGGCCCACAATCAAACCACCGCTTATCTGACCAGAAGCACGTTCAATCGGCATAATCGACGTGTCGAAGATTTCCCCACGGAACGTGTAGTCAATGCGTGATGATTGGCCAAGAAGAGCCTGATAACAGAGCGGTAGTAATGTCGAGCGATGAGGTTCATCGAAGAGATCGGTCAGACACTGACCTTCAAATCGAGCTGCATCGATGCCAAGCCGCTTGAGATCGGCCCCGGCAACCAGAGTCAGCCGCAGACCGGTATCGAACATGAACACGACAGTGCCCGGCAACATATCAGCCAGCATGCGATACCGCTGCTCACTTGCTCGCAGTGCCAGTTCGTTCTCTTTGCTGCGAGTAATATCTTGAAACGTACCCCGTAGTTTACGGATCTGACCATCTTCCCAGACCGGCTGACCAGTAGAGCGTACCCAACGGGACTGACCACGGGCGGTACGAAACGGCAATTCAATATCCCATTCGGCACCGGTTGCGAGGCAGCGTTCAAAGGCTTCACGCACGAGATGATGCACTTCTGGGGGATAAAACCATAAAGCCACGTCTGGTGCCGGAGAATCGCCTATCGGTAACTCATGGATTGCAAACATCTCTTCCGACCAGACCATGCGTTGCGTGACCAGATCAAACTCCCATCCCCCAATCTGGGCCATCTTACTCACTGCACGTAACAACTGTTCACGCTCAGCCAGCGCTTGCTCAACCAGCACCTGTGTCGTCACGTCTGTTTGCAAGCCGATGAAAGCCGTCACCCGCCCCTGGTCATCGCGAACCGGACTGATCGCGATCTGATTCCAGAAAGGGTGACCATCTTTACGGTAATTGAGCAGACGTTCGTGAACAGGACGAGCGGCAGCGATGGCTTCACGAACCCGGGTCACGGCAACCTGATCAGTACCTGGCCCCTGCAAGAAGAGACAATGACGACCAAGCACCTCTTCTGGAGCATAGCCAGTGATAGTGCAGAAAGCCCGGTTGACGAAGGTGATAGGGTAATCGGGTTGCGCATCAGCCACAATCACACCGCTGGTCATTTCGTTGACCACCGTGCGCAGGAAGTGATTCTGTAACTGCAAACGAGCCACTTCTGCCTTTAGGGCTGCCGGTTGATCAGAAACATCAAGCTGTTGTTTCAGAGGGCGAAGAGAAGGTTCGATCACTTGAGGCTCCGTGGCATGATTTCTCGTATAGACGGTAGCTACCGGTTGCGCTTGCACCATCGCTTATCTGATAACATCAATAGCGTATCAGTGCGACATCACACATTACCTGAGGAAGTCAGGAGGTCGAATGTTGCCGGCACAGGATTGCAAAAAACGTATCTCCACCTGCCGGCGTGGCCGCACCACAACCACCATCACCCCAGGAAAGTGCGGCAGTGTGCCTGCCGCACACAGTGTGGATACTATGTATTTTAGTATATGAATTGGTCTTACGGAAGTGCTACCAGGAAGCAAATTAGCTATTTCGCTGCCGGCTCGAGCTGTATCGGCGGTGCAACAGACACCTTTTCGATCAAGACTGCCAGTGCCCGCGGTTGAATTTGATACATTTGATCGGTTACCGGTAGCGGTGTGGTAAGGTCAGGCCGGGCCGTATCGATAACTACATGCCAGCTTGCATCGTCCGGCCAGTCGGGCAGAATGAATGGTACCGGCTCATCGCCAGCATTGATCAATACCAGTAACACATCATCACGCATCGATTCGCCGCGTTCGTTGCGATCATCGATAACGGCACCATTGAGTAAGACGCCAATGCAACGCAATTCAGGATGTTGCCACAACTCTTGACTAACCTCCTGACCATCAGGACTGAGCCACTCAACATCGTATTCGGCGTTACCGAGGTGGCCAACGAAGAAGCGGCGGCGGCGCAATACCGGATGTTCACGACGAAAGCCGATCAGGCGTCGAGTAAACGCAAGTAACACCCCGGCTTCTGAGTCAGGTTCCCAGTCAACCCACGAGATCGGGTTGTCCTGACAATATGCGTTGTTATTTCCTTGTTGGGTACGCCCACGCTCATCACCGGCCAGTAACATTGGTGTGCCCTGTGACAGAAAGAGCGTAGCGATAAAGTTCATCATTTGTCGCAGTCGCAACGCCCGAATGTCGGGGTCGTCGGTTGGCCCCTCTACCCCACAATTCCACGAGTTGTTGTGGTTATCGCCATCACGATTATCTTCACCGTTGGCTTCATTATGCTTTTCGTTGTACGACACCAGATCGCGCAAGGTGAAGCCATCATGCGCCGTTACGAAATTGATGGAATGATATGGACGACGGCCATTGTGATGGTAGAGATCCATCGATCCCATAAAACGCGAGGCAAAATCGGCGGCCTGACCGGGATCACCCTTCCAGAAACAGCGCACGGTATCGCGGTAACGGCCATTCCATTCTGCCCAGGGCGCCGGAAAGCGCCCTACCCAATAGCCATCAAAACCGACATCCCACGGTTCGGCGATCAGTTTCACCCGCGAGATAACCGGGTCCTGGCGAACAGCAGTGAAGAAGGGGCTGGGCAGGTCAGAACCGGCCGGGCCACGGGCAAGGGTACGGGCCAGATCAAACCGGAACCCATCAACATGCATCTCAGTGACCCAGTAACGCAATGAGTCGAGCACTAACTGAAGCGTGCGTGGATGGTTCAGGTCAAGGCTATTGCCGGTACCGGTATCGTCAAGGTAGTAACGCGGTTGATCGGGAACGAGGCGATAATAGGCCACGTTGTCAATCCCGCGAAAGCTCAGCGTCGGCCCCAGGTGATTACCCTCACCGGTATGGTTGTAGACCACATCGATAATGACTTCAATCCCGGCGGCGTGGAGTGCCTTAACCATTGCCTTGAACTCATTCACCTGTGCCTGCGGATCGGACTGACTGGCATAGCGCGGCTCCGGGCTGAAATAGTTGATCGGCTGATACCCCCAATAGTTGGTCAGACCACGATCAGCCAGGAACTGATCGGTAATGAAGGCATGGACCGGCAAGAGTTCAACCGCTGTCACCCCTAATTGCTTGAGATAGTCAATGACTGCCGGCGATGCCAGACCGGCGTAGGTCCCGCGCAGGTTTTCTGGTACTTCTGGGTGAAGCCTGGTGAAGCCTTTGACATGCAACTCGTAGATAACCGAGTCGGCCAAAGGAATATTGGGATGGCGATCATCGCCCCAATCGAAGGTGGGATCGATAACCACTGAACGTGGGATATACGGTGCACTATCCCGCTTACCGATGGTCAGATCACCGTATGGACTATCAACGCGGTAGCCATAGTTTGCTTTATCCCAGGTTAATTCGCCGCAGAGAGCACGGGCGTAAGGATCGATCAACAGCTTATGTCGATTAAAGCGATGCCCCTGTTGTGGCAGATACGGGCCGTGGACGCGATAACCGTAGAGCTGACCAGGTCGCAAACCGGGAATGTAGCCGTGCCAGACATCATCCGTGCGTTCTGGCAAGGCAATACGTACCGCTTCACGAGGCGCCTCTGGACTATCAAACAGACACAACTCGACGTGCGTAGCATGGGCTGAGAAGATAGCAAAGTTCACCCCTTCACCGTCCCACGTCGCACCAAGCGGATATGGTAGACCCGGCCAGATGTCGGTAATATGCATTGTCGCAATTCTCCTGTAATAAGAAAGGCAGCCGTGTTGACCTGCAACGATCAACAACATGCTGCTTTGCAATAGACGTTAAGCAATAATCATGAGCGGAGACAAACCTGTAGAAACAACGTTCAACGTTCCTCTTTTCGTTCACGCGAACGGAACACGATCACGATTGGCGTGCCCTGAAAACCATAACGTTCGCGCAAACGATTTTCGAGGTAGCGAGCATACGACCAGTGGACTAACTCACCATCGTTGGCAAAAAACAGAAAAACCGGCGGCTCGGTTTGTGGTTGCACTGCATAGTATAGGCGCAGATGTGCTCCCTTCTTGACAGCCATCGGTGGCTGTTGCAACATCACTTCCCGCAAGAAGTTGTTCAACTCGCTGGTTGGCACTCGCTTCTGCCGCTGGACATACACTTCGCGCGCATAGTCGAGCAGGTGCGAGACGCGCTGGCCGGTCAATGCCGACACAAAAACAATCGGTGCATAATCGACAAACTTAAATGCCTCGCGAACCTGATCCTGGAATGCGTAGTAGGTATGCGAGTCTTTCTCAATGGCGTCCCACTTATTGACGACCAAGATCAAGCCTTTCTTGGCCTCAACAACCATACCGGCAATGTGGGTGTCCTGGGCTGTTACACCCTCAGTCGCATCAATCAGCAGCAGCGCTACGTCGCATCGTTCAATTGCCCGTAATGTACGCAGCACACTATATTTCTCAATACCACGTTCGATCTTTCCGGCCCGCCGAATACCGGCAGTATCGATCAGCGTAATCGGTTCACCGTGATAGGTTATGGTTGTATCGATAGGATCGCGCGTAGTGCCCGGAATCGGGCTTACCACGCTGCGCTCTTGACCGAGCAGACGGTTCAGTAGCGAAGACTTGCCTACATTTGGCCGACCGACAATGGCAATCCGTAGATAGCGCTCTTCCTCTTGCGCAAAGGTCTTTGGTGGTAGATACTCGGTCAAGCGGTCAAGTACATCCCCCGTTCCCAGGCCATGAAATGCGCTCATCGGGATCGGTTCGCCAAGATTGAGCGCATAAAACTCAACCGCATCAAGCATGCGTTCCTGACCGTCACACTTGTTGACGGCCAGGACAACCGGTTTCGCCGTGGTGCGTAGCACATCGGCCACATCGGCATCAGCGGCAGTCAGACCGTCACGACCGTCAACGATAAAGATGATTGCATCCGCCTCAGCAATCGCGTGTTCAGCCTGAGCACGGGTACGACGAGCAATCTCGGCTTCGGGCAGGTTCGGATCTTCACCACCGAAGAGAACACCTGCCGTATCGACGACGGTGAACTCGCGCCCATTCCAAAAGGTATCACCATAGAGACGGTCGCGCGTCGTGCCGGGCAGGTCCTCGACAATCGCGCGCCGCTCGCCAATTAAGCGGTTGAAAAATGTCGATTTACCAACGTTTGGGCGGCCAACAATGGCCACAATCGGTTTTGTCATAACTCCTCCTGGACGCCAGTATGGATGCGTCCTCTGCCTTCTATTATAGTGGGGATCGCAAACGAAGTGGTCAGGGTTTGCGATTGTTGTCGTAGAAGGGAGGTATCCGTCGTGGTCGATGCCATTTTGGGACTGTTGCTTTGCCAGCTTATCGGCGAAATCGTGAGTCGCACGCTTAATTTACCGGTTCCCGGTCCAGTTGTCGGTATGCTCCTCTTATTCACCGTATTACGCTGGCAAGGCAAGATGCCAGCACCGCTTGAAACAACTGCTCATAACGTCCTGGCCCATCTGCCGCTACTGTTTGTCCCTGCCGGTGTAGGCGTGATCGTCCATCTACCATTACTCAGTCGAGAGGGGGCGCCACTGCTAGCAGCGATTGTTGTCTCAACGATGGTAACGCTAGTAGTAACCGGTTTGACCATTCGCCTCCTGCGTAATCGAAAGGATTAGACCGTCATGGATGAACGTATCTTTTCTATCTGGGTCTACCTGGCGCAAACCCCTTTGCTTTGGCTAACGGCAACGATTGCCGTCTATCGCCTGATGACAGTGATCGGTCGGCGCCTCGGTTCATCCCCGTTGTTGAATCCAGTTTTGTTGTCAATTGTAACGATAGTAAGTATCCTGCTACTGACCAACACCCCCTACGCAACCTATTTTGACGGGGCGCAATTCGTTCACTTTCTGCTGGGGCCGGCAACAGTTGCACTGGCGATC
>NZ_DAOUBI010000131.1:0-13819 GCF_034432675.1 Chloroflexus sp.
CCGCGGCCCCACGGCCCGGACGTGATGGTCATTCCCGGCCTCAGCCAACGGCGCGACTGGAGCACGTTCGATGTCCCGCAGGAGGGGCGGCGTCCGGCGTTGAGCATCGAAATCACCTCGCCGGAGACCCGCGAGAACGATCTGGTGCACAAAGTTGCGCACTAGGCACGGGCGAGGGTAGCGCAATATGTGATCGTGGATCAGCGGGCGCGAGAAGAGCCGCGTCCGCTGCGGCTGGTGAACTACCGACTGGTGGGACAGCGCTACGTGATGCAACCGCCAGACGAGCAGGGGCGGGTGTATCTGGAGATTGCCGGGTTGTGGTTGGGGATCGCGGATGACCACGTGGTGTGCTACAACGAGCGGGGAGGTGATGGGGAACTACCCAGCGGTCGTGGAGCAGGCGGAAGCGGCGTAGGCCCAAGCCCGGCGCGAAGCAGAGGCACGAGCGGCAGCTGAAGCCCAAGTCCGGCGCGAAGTGGAGGCACGAGCGGTGGCTAAGGAACAGGACCGCCGTGAAGTAGAAGCACGGGCGGCAGAAGCGGCTGCGCGGGCTGAGGTTGAGGATCGTTTACGCGAGCTTGAGGCAGAGTTGCGTTGGCTGCGGGGAAGGGTAGAACTATGTGCATCGCGGTACATTAGCAGTGGCCTGACATATCGTCAGAAGGTTGTGTGAAGGGGTGGGATATACGGAGAAACAAACAGACAATCTCACCGCAGCGATTGTGTTATTGTGTTATCTGCTATCTGATTATGACGAGAGCGCACAAGAGTCGAGTGTTATCGATCGCTACCAGTGGTAGGTAAATTCGTTTTCTCCTATCCAGAACGGATCATACCGGCTATGGAAGCATAGCTGCTGTAAGTCGGGTAAGTAACACGTATATCACTGATTGCAAGGATAACCCGGCAGCGCATCTCTGTGCGGATGCATCATATATCTTCCAGTTACTGCTTTCTTGCCTGTGGCATGACCAAAACAGCTCGCAAGAAACGATGTGGCAGGTTGACAGCTATTGCCTACATCATTTCTTACTCGTGATGTCCGTAGAGAGGAAGCGTGAAGTAAAAAGTCGCACCACACCCCGGCCCGGTACTGGTAGCCCAAATCTGTCCACCGTGCATTGAAACAAGTCCCTTGCAGATGGTGAGGCCAATACCTGCGCCGCCAGTCGCACGAGTACGTGACTTATCAACCCGATAAAAACGCTCGAACAGATGAGGTAGGTGTTCGGTGGCAATGCCAATCCCGCTGTCTTGCACCAAAAAGCGGATAGCCTCGCCTGCATGCTCTGCCCCGATTACAACCCGTCCGCCGTCCGGTGTGTATTGCAACGCATTGCCTAAGAGGTTGATCAGAACTTGCAGGATGCGGTCACTATCTGCCCATACCGGCGGTAGGTGTGGCTCGATGTTCACGTGTAGCTCAATGTTTTTGGCCGTGAACTGAGGGATCAGTCGCGTTACTGCTGCCTCGATGAGATGAGCCGGGTCTACCGGGGTCGGTGCGAGCGTGATCTGGCGCGACTCTACCCGCGATAGCTGCTGGAGATCATCGGTTAATCGTCGTAGACGGTTGACTTCGTCGAGAACGAGAGCCCAGGTTGCCTCATCAGTTTCAACAACGCCATCCAGTATTCCCTCAACATAGCCGGCAATGGTTGCCAGTGGGGTGCGTAGCTCGTGCGCAACATCACCAATGAGGGCGACTCGACGCTGTTCGGCGCGTTCAAGAGCTTCGGCCATCAGGTTAAACTGGGCAGCCAGGCGTGTCAGTTCACGATCTCCGAGCAGTGGTGCCCGTTCAGCATAGTGACCAGCAGCTATTCGACGTGTAGTTTGCAACAGATGATCAATGGGTTGCATAATCTGTCGCGAGGCAACCAGACTCACAATGATCGCGACGGTGACCGCTGCGCCGCTGCTAATGGTCAATGCCTGTATCATGGCCAGCGTAAAAATCGCATTGGTTGCACGTTCCATCTCGACCATACTCGTGTCAGCCGTCTCAGTCCAGTGCGGCCCTAACCAGGCGATCATCAACTGATCGTGTAAGCCGGGGGCAAAGATGATCGTGATCGTCAAGAGGGTTAGCGCACCGGCAGCAATGGTCAGCAGATGGGACAATAACAGACGGTGGCGTAATCCACCACGCTTCAGCCAGCCGTTCACGTTCGTTCTCCAAATCGATAACCAACACTCCGGACGGTAAAGATAAAGCGGGGGCATGCCGGATCATCGCCTAATTTTTTACGTAAATTCGCAATATGTACTTCCAGAACGTGTTCGTCGCCGAAGTAATTGTTCCCCCAAACCTGATCTAGCAATTGGGCGCGTGAGAAGACCCGTCCAGGAGCAGCAGTCAGTATGGTTAACAAACGATATTCTAACGGGGTCAGATTAATGAGCGCTCCATCTAATCGCACAGTATGCGATGCGCTATCGATGGTGAGTGGCCCAACCGTCATTGTCGAGGGTTCATCGACATACCCTGATTGGCGGGGACGCCGAAACATGGCTCGTACACGGGCTACTAATTCGCGTGGTGAAAAGGGTTTCACCAGATAATCATCAGCCCCAACCTCCAACCCTTTGACGCGATCAGGTTCCTCTACTTTTGCAGTCAGCATCAAGATATATGCATCAGAAAATGTTCGTAACCGGCGACAGACCTCAAAACCGTCGAGCGTCGGCAACATCAGATCGAGGATGATCAGATCAGGGTGGAGTGTTCTGGCCTGGGCAAGTGCACTCAAACCGTCGCCGGCATGTGCGACGCGAAACCCAGCCTGAATTAGGTAGCGCTGAATAAGTTCACGCAACCGATTCTCGTCATCAACAATGAGGATCAGAGGTGTATGCATGGTCAATCCGCGCTATAGTCCAATTACCCAACGCTACGTTCTCTCGCTTTGAACAGAGAGATTAGCTTGCCAGCATCATAACAAACTGTTGTGCTGGTGTGAACAATGAAGATGTTCTGCGTCGAGAACCTGCCAATTCGTCCCATCTATGTACTAAAGACGTTGCTACATTCGGCCAGGACTGTGATTGATTGAACAAGAGGAGTACCTATGCCGTTACTAATAGGGGAGTCGTTGTGCTGTGACGAAGAGTCAGCAGAGAGAAAAAAGTGAGAGCAGTGTCTTGCGCTATTCAGTCACAGACAAAGCTGACCTACCGCCCGACACTGCCCACATTTGGTCTCTTTATCCGGTCACAGGCACAGGTTTCTATTTGCCGAACCACGTGCGCAGCCACTCGCGCATCTGGGCAATTTCTGCTTCCTGAGCAGAGATAATCGCCTCGGCCAGCGTCTTGATCTCGGCATGTTCGGCTTTTTCCAGTGCATCACGAGCCATTGCAATCGCACCCTCGTGGTGAGGAATCATTGCTTCGATAAAACGCTGGTCAAACGGTGCATCACCGCCGGCAACTGTCATTGGTCCCATCTCCATCGTCATACCGGTGGTTGGTGGCAGATCGGGATACCAGGCCTTTCGCCACGCTTTCATCTGGGCAATCTCGGTTTCCTGGGTCGCGATAATCGCCGCGGCCAGTTGCCGAATCTCGGCGCGCTGACTCTCTTGCAAGGCCTGGCGGGCCATTGTGACCGCGCCCTCGTGATGGACGATCATGCTATCAATGAACAGGGCATCATACGGCTGATTGCCATGAGCCATTGGCATTGTTGAGTGATCCATACCACTCATTGAGGTTGCGGGTGTTGACTGGCTACACGCAGCCAGGATCACTAGCAAGAACACAAACAGTCGCTGCATCTACCACCTCTGCATAAACATGTCATTACTGAATTCTGTAGGGCCAGTATGCAGAATGAAGCTCAAGATTTGTTCAAGCGTTGTTTAATGATTGCTTAGAAGCGATTCTGGCTTGCAATGAGAACCACTTCTGGAAATGTGCATCACTCCTAAATATCTGAGAACACGCCGAAGCCTTAGACTATTACTGTTTGCAATCGCATCAACGTAGTACCTTGCGACGGCAGTGGCAGGGTTTGTACGTCAATTTGCCATCGTGATAGTGCGTTAGTCGCCTGATCGAAAGTGATATGGTGAAAGGGTGTAGTTCTCACACCCTTTCACTTCCAATCGTAACTTGATATAACATATTCTAAGTTCTGCTATGGTTTGCCTTGGGTGGTGTAAGTGGAAGGATAATCGTCACTATTGTCCCCTCACCTTGCCGGCTCGAAATCGCAATCTCACCACCGTGAGCGTGGACAACGCTCTGCACCAGCGTGAGGCCCAGGCCAGTACCGCCGGTTCGGCGCGAACGGGAGCGGTCACCTCGATAAAATGGGGTAAAGACATGGGGCAGATCGGCCTCGGCAATCCCTTCGCCGTTATCGCTCACCCAACAGTACAACTGCTGTTGATCAACCTTCCAACCTATCCGAATAGTACCGTTCGGTGCTGTATGTTGAATTGCATTATCAACCAGGTGGAACAGCGCTTGTTTGACACTGTCGCCCTCGATCCAGGCCTGAATGGGTGTTCCGCTTTCGAGGATTACCTGTCGTTCGCCGGCTAAGAGCCGGGTCTGAGCGGTAAATTCGCCGAAAAAATCGGTCATTGTAACCGGTTGAATGTTCAATGAGCACCCCGACTCGTAGCGGGCTTTGTCGAGTAACTGTTCACTGACATTGCACAGGCGGACAACGTCACGATGCATACTTTGGATCAGGCGGAAGGCCGTTTGCGGGTCATCCTGGGCACCGCGTAACAGCACCTCTAGCCCACTACGTAATGCGGTTAGCGGTGTACGCATCTCGTGAGCAGCATCGGCGATAAAGCGTCGTTGAGCCTGAAAATTTTGTTCCAGACGCTCAACCATCTCGTCAAAAGCCTGAGTCAGCTTTCCAATCTCGTCGGGCGGCGAAATCACCGGTACGCGCTGGCGGAGATTTCCCTGGGCAATCTTCTGACAGGCAACAATTAAGTCGCTTAATGGCCGTAGCGTCGAGCTGGTGAGCCAATAGCCGGTAAAACTGCCTGCCAGAAGAACAATAACAATACTTGACATAATAAATATACTTTGGCGTTGCAGGGTCATCTCAATTGGGTTTAAGGGGGTACTCATTTGGACCACGCCAAAAACTTCGGGTGCTCCTGGTGCTGGGCGTAGTGGAATCAACAGGCTCAGCATCCGCTGCTCGCCATCATCCTGAATAACGTTCACGTTGTTGTAGCCAGCCAGTGCCAAACGTATGTACGAAGCTTCGACCGGTTGAGCTGGCGGCTCTTCTGGTAATCGACGACCGCTGGCTAACAACATGCCTGCCTGATCGAAGACCAGAGCGGTGGTATCGCGCGATGTCAGATCACGGCTCAGTTGTTCGGCAATCAACGGCAGCTGTATAGCTGGTTCTGGGCGCTCAAACAGGTAGTGTTCGATCACCGGTTTGGCTTGTGCTCGAATCCGCAGATTGGTGCTCTCGAAGAGAAACTGTCGTATATCGAGGTAGAAGCCAAAACCAAGTAGACATAAAAGTAAGGCCAGTAGACCACTGTGCAACAGCGTCAGCCGTTGTCGCAACGATAATCTATGCCACCACTGTTTCATCTTCAGGCCGTAAACAGTAGCCGACGCCATAGATGGTACGGATGAGTTTGCGCTCATGATCGCCTATCTTTTCACGTAAATTACTTATATGAACTTCAATGATGTTTGAGTCACCGACATAAGCGAACCCCCATACCCGACCGAGCAGCGTCTCTCTGGTGAATACGCGACGGGGATGGCGCATGAATAGCTCAAGGAGTGCGAATTCGGTTGGGGTCAGCTCTAATTGCTGACCATGGAGCGTCACTTCCCGGGTTTCGGTATCGAGGGTGAGACCGGCAATCCGCAGCACGGTCGATGGCCGACTGACACCGGCTCGCCGCAAGACAGCGTAGATGCGGGCTAATAATTCATCGAAGCTAAATGGCTTGACAATATAATCGTCGGCTCCTAATTGTAAACCCCGTACCCGCTCTTGCACCTCTCCACGGGCTGTCAGCATGATGATGGGTAGAGTGCTAGAACGAGCGCGTAGGCGCCGACAAACAACCATGCCGTCGATGTCGGGTAGCATCAGATCAAGGATGACCAGATCAATCTCTTGCTCTTCACTCACTTGTAAACCGCTTCGCCCTTCAGTCGTCACAGTGACCCGCATCCCTTCATACGTTAAGCCAACACGGAGGGATTCGGCGATGGTTGGCTCATCTTCGATAACCAGAATGTGTAATTCGCGATCGGTTTCTGTTGATTTCATTAGACTACCCCTGGCTCGTAGTAGCCGTTGCGGTTGAAATGGAATTCGGATGCGACCATCACGGTCGCATCCAAGCCTTCCGACAGTATTACGATAAGCGTTGCCTTCTTGCTACGGAATGACGATTACCGTACCGGTTGCAAGATTGGTAATGGTGTCGGGTTTGATATGCACATCACCGTATTTACCGGTCTTGCGCACACCAGCTACTTGTACCGCAGAACCAACCGGGATTGTATTCGTGATAGCTGCCGATAGGTGTGGTGGTGTGCGTACCTCATCGCCGGTAGTGAGCACGAAACCATCAATTCGGCCACTGCGGCTGTAGGTGTAGTTTACCACCTGGCCTTCCAGGTTGACTACTTCTTCGATGACTAAACGGGCGTTTGTGGTCAGGTTGGTAATAACCTGTGCCTTCACGTGGATTTCACCCCGGCGGCCAATACGCTGGCGGCCATCTACCTGTACCGGCGAGCCGACGGTTATGATTTGGGAAAGCTCCCATTCCCAATGCTTCGGTGTGCGGACTTCAACACCGCTATCGAGGTAGAAACCATCTATTTCGCCCCGTGGCGCGTATTTGAACGACACGACCGTTCCGGTGACAGTGATCGGAATGTCGGACTGACCCGGTCGAGCATGCACTGCATTGGCAGGCCATGTCAGCGCACCAAGCGTCGCAATGCCGAGTAGAATAGCAAGATAACGTATCATCGTTTTGTATCCTTTCCTTACCGCACTCATTGCTATCGACAAAGGCAGTATACCAATCAAGCCTGAATAGAAACCAAAGAAAAACTGAAGAGATCCTGAAGATGCGGGTCGGGTGAGGACAATACATTCAATGCCTAACATGGGTTCAGTGTTATTGGCGCATGGTACGGATGATGTTGTGGGTGTTGACGAGCAGAATGGATTGCAAGCATCGCCGGATCGCAAACCCAACAATCCCCAGGTCTGATCGCAAAGAGGAAAGCCATGCTACGGTAATGCTGCACCTGTGCTACCCATCAGGGAAATGAATTTCCGCAGATCAGCTTCTATCCTCTTCGTTTTTACGGTATCTGGTTTGCAAAATCACTATATTAGGGTATACTTATAGGTAGTGTAAGATGGTTCTTCATCCGGTAAGGAGCCCCGAAGATGGATATGGCTAGCCTCATTATGTTGATCCAAGGCTTACTGGTGCTAGTGATTGCCGCTTTGGTTTGGCCGCTGATCGCATTTGCGTCGCGTCCCCGACGCCGGTGTACCCAACGAACGACATCTGCTGACCGCATTCGTCTGCCAACTTCATTTCGCGCCTCACGCGAAGGGTGAGCAACGTAGGATAAGCAGGGTGAACCTGAGGACGTTCATTTACCGCTCAGTAAAATGCACTGCTTACCGATAGCCCTCTGCCTGCATGTGGAACAACCGTGCGTACGTACCATCACGGGACAGCAATTCCTGATGGGTACCCACTTCGGTGATCTGTCCACGTTCGAGTACCACAATCCGGTCAGCCATCCGTACAGTCGAGAAGCGATGGCTAATCAACACCGCAATCCGTCCGGCAGTTAAATCACGAAAGCGCTGAAAGATTTCGTATTCACGCTCGGCATCGAGGGCAGCCGTTGGCTCATCGAGCACCAGAATTTCGCTATCACGCATAAAGGCACGGCCGAGCGCAATCTTCTGCCATTGCCCACCTGACAGTTCGGCCCCATTTTCAAACCAGCGCCCCAGCATCGTCTCGTAGCCGTGAGGTAAATGACGCAGCACCTCATCAGCGCCTCCCCGTTCGGCTGCCGAACGGATGCGCGGTTCGTTAGCCAGGTTATCAATCTGCCCAAACCCAATATTCTCGCGGGCAGTAGCCTGATAGCGAACAAAGTCTTGAAAAATGACACCAATCCGTTGGCGTAATTGCTCAAGATCGTAATCGCGTAAATCGACACCATCGAGCAGAATCTGACCTTCGGTCGGATCATACAGTCGGGTCAACAGCTTGATTAAGGTCGTCTTTCCGGCTCCATTTGCGCCTACGAGGGCGATCTTCTCGCCCGGTGCGATGTGCAGATTGATCGAGCGCAATGCCCATTCCTCCCGGTCGGGATAACGAAAACTGACATTACGGAACTCAATGCCGTGGCGGATGATGCGTGGTACCGGGAGGTTGCGACCACTGCGCATCTGGGGCTCCAGCGCCAGAAAATCGAATAGATTCCCCAAAAACAATCCACCTTCGTAGAGCTGGGCCAGATTGCCGAACAAGGTCTGCACGACTGACTGGCTTTGGCGAAACAGAGTTAAATAAAAGGTCATGCCGCCAATGGTAATGGCGCCGGCCACTGTTTGCCAGATGATCCATCCGTATGCGACGTAATAACCAGCGCTGGCTACGAACCCCCACACCATGCTGATCAGCGAACGGCGGCGGGCCAAGGCTGCATCTTCAGTGAAGAAGCGTTGATACTGTTCCTGGTGGCGTTGCAGCAGTGGCAAACCGAGTGCAAACAATTTTACCTCTTTTGCCGCAGTATCAACGGTCAGCAGATGTTCAAGGTATTGCATGCGGCGAAATTCTGGTGTGCGCCAGGTCAGTAAGCGAAACCGTAACTGGCTAAAATGAGTCTGAGCGAGAAACGCGGGAATGGTTGCGCCAAACAAGATCAACGCTATGAGTGGGCTAAACCAGAGCAGGCTGGCCGCAAACGATCCAAGAGTCAATATTTGTTGAATGGCGCTGAATGTAGTGTTCACCATTGCCATGGCCCGCCAGTTGGTTTCGCGACGTGCGTTTTGTAACTTGTCATAATACTGAGCGTCTTCAAAATAGTGCAGATCGAGGAGCAGCGCTTTTTGCATAATCATGACGTTGACCAGGTTGCTCAGCCGGGCATGCAAGATGTGTTCACTCAGTGTTCGCATCTGCATCAGTACTGCTCCCAGCGTAATCAGCCCGAACTCACCCAATAGCCACGGCAACGTTTGCTCAAGGCTACTCAACGCTGTGCGCCCCTGTTGCACAGCCGCAACGACGGTATCAACAATCTGTTTAGCCATATATGCCTGCGCCAGTGGCAACCCTGCGGCCAGCAGCGTGATACATGCCATCGCAATCGTATGGGTACGATCAGCCTGCCAGACCAGGCGAAAGGCTGCGGGAACATTGCGTAAGGCTTTACGGGTCTCTCGTACCCATTGCCGCCAGGTTTGTGGACGTGCTCGGACAGGGAATGGACGCGGACGACCGCTAATTGGACGAGACATACCATCTCCGTGTGCTTTGTGGTACCCAGGATGGGTAGCAGTGTGTTAGCATGATACGCTAATTGCCGCGCAACTTTTCAACCCGGTTGCGCGTTTAATCAGAGAGTGTTACCAGTCGGGTAACGCAGGTTTTCTGCATGCAAGAATAATGCGCTTGTGCAACCCGTTCAACCGCGGAGTATGGCTATGGAGACAATCATTGCGCTGGCCAGCTCATTGGGTCTGGCAACGGCTACCGGTCTTAATGCGTATCTGCCTCTCCTCACCGTCAGTGTTCTCTCCCGCCTTGGCCTGATTCAATTGGGTGAACCGTTCGATCTGCTCTCACACCCGATCACGATGATTGTGCTGGTGATACTGGCCATTGTCGATTTTATCGGCGACAAAGTCCCGGCGGTTGATAGTGTCTTGCACATTATCGGTCTGGTCATCAGTCCAATTGCTGGCGCAATCGTTGCCCTGGCTGCCTCAAGTGATATTGTCGCTATCCATCCAGCAGTTGTTGCCGGTGCGGCGATCATTGCCGCTGCTGGTACCCAGAGTGCGCGCACCAGTATTCGTCCGGCGGTGACTGCCGCTACAGGAGGGACGGCCAACTCGTTTGTGAGCTTTCTGGAAGACGCGCTGTCGTTTGTTCTCAGCCTGTTATCGATCTTCTTGCCAATGTTGGCGTTTATTATTGCTCTGATCCTAGCGTTTGTTGCTTTTCGTTTAATTCGCGGTGCTGTGCGCGTCTGGCGTGAAGCAAACCCGCAGCGCAACGGTGTTTCGCGTGTGCGGTAACGATGAGCGTTTGTGAGCGTTTGATCGTTGACCGGGGACATACGTGGCAAAGATGATCTGAATTACTCAGTGCAGTGAATATAAGGTGGCAATAGCAGCAACGGCCTGTGCCGTAGATCCGCAACAGCTTGCACGGGTTCTATCGCCGATACGGTGGCTAGAAGGATTCGTTCACATCGGCGATGGCTGATGAGGTTGTGTGCTCTGTCTTGCCAACAATGTGGCGCTCCGCTTAACATTGCCGGTATCAGGCGAGGCGATGGCGATTTGCCGTCTTGACAAATAGAAAAGATGTTCTATACTGTTCGTAATGATCAAGCCGCATTGCTGTGAAATTGAGTTGGTATCAAGCGCTAGGGCCAGTACCGGTGCGTTGGTGTGCCGATATGTACGGGTATAGTAGATGTTCTTGAGGTTGTCTCGCCAACAATCGGTTGCAGTGACCCGTCTGATGAACCGGCTGGTTAGACGCAATTCATCAAGATCAAGTAGGTTCTACATCTATGAACAGAGCAAGCAATCACGACGAACGCATTCGCACGATGACCTTCGCCTCGGTCTACCCACACTATGTGGCGAAGATCGAGAAGAAGGGGCGAACCAGAGCCGAGCTGCATCAAATCATTACCTGGCTGACGGGTTACGACGAGAAGGACATTCTTAGGCATATCCAGGAAAATTCGACCTTTGAAACTTTCTTTGCCGAGGCAACGTTAAACCCGAATGCCTCGTTGATCACCGGTGTGATTTGCGGCTATCGGGTTGAAGAGATTGAAGACCCCTTGACCCAGCAGGTGCGGTATCTGGACAAGCTGGTAGATGAGCTGGCGAAGGGCCGCAAAATGGAGAAGATTCTCCGTGCCTCGTAAGTGGGCTACACCTGCCTTTTTGTAAGCGCCGACGAGTAAAGATGTTTGGCATAATGCAGTGAAGACACACCACGCACTGTGAGTGGTGCAATGAGTGTGATTAGCACTTCCGTCACTATCACGTATCGTATCTGGATGAGAACATTGGTCATAAGTGGAATGAAGTTATGCAAGACATTCATAAAGAGAAAGTCACACTATCAGCCGAACAACATGAGCAACTCCTTAAGACATTGAAGGCCCGTTTTGAAAAGAATATGCACCGTCACAGAGGTCTTGACTGGTCGATGGTGCAGGCACGACTCGAAGCGCATCCCGATAAGCTCTGGTCGCTCAGCGAAATGGAACGAACCGGTGGTGAACCGGATGTAGTTGGTTACGACAGCACAACGGGTGAATACCTTTTCTACGATTGCTCGCCGGAGAGTCCGAGCGGACGTCGAAGTCTTTGCTATGACCGCGAGGCTCGCGAGGCCAGAAAAGAGCACAAGCCGCGAAGCAGTGCGCTGGAAATGGCTGCCGCAATGGGCATTGAGCTTTTGATGGAGGAGGAGTATCGAAAGCTGCAAGAGCTTGGGGAGTTCGATACAAAGACATCGAGCTGGGTGATGACTCCGCCAGAGATTCGTGCGCTTGGTGGTGCGCTCTTCTGCGACCGACGCTACAACCACGTTTTCACCTACCACAACGGCGCTGAGTCCTACTACGCCGCACGGGGCTTTCGGGGAAAGCTGAGGGTATGAGGAGTGACAGGTATGCCCTACTTTGACTTCTACCTTGTCCCCGTCCCTATCGAAAACAAAACGGCCTACGAGGAACTGGCCCACATTTCCGCGCAGGTGTTGCGAGAATACGGCGCCGTTCGTGTTGTCCAGGGTTGGCTCGATCCCATTGGCCCTGGGGCTTCAACATAACCATGCGAGTGAGGCACGATTGGATGCCGGCCAATACCCGATCTTTCTTCAAGTAGCCGGTGCACGCGAGGGCGAAACCGTTGTTTTGTCCTTTGTCGAATGGCCCGACAAAGCTATTCGGTATGCAGGGATGACAAAGGTAACAGGCGACCCGCGCATGCAATTTCAAAATTGGCCTTCCGTCTTCGACGGTCGACACCTCATTGCCGGCGGTTTCACTCCCATGCTGATCGAGGTGAATAAGGACTAAGTGACATCGGATCGTTATCCTGCATCCAGGAGGAACATTATGAGTAAGGTATTCGTCAACATTAGTCTCAGCCTCGACGGCTTCATGGCGCCGGAAGGTATGGACATGGCGCATTTCAGCGACCCAACCTACAAAAACTGGGGCGCGAAATGGGGTGCACTGATGGCCTGGGCGCTCAGTCAACAGTATCTGCGCGAGAAGCTAAAACTGGGAACTGGAGGTGAGACTGGCCCGGTTAACGACATGGTGCGTCACATCTTCGAGCGCACTGGCGCTCATATCATGGGCAAGCGCATGTTTGAAGGTGGTGAACGTGGATGGCCCGAAGAAGCGCCGTTTCACACGCCTGTGTACGTACTGACGCACGAGCGCCGCAATCCCTGGGTACGTCCGGGTGGAACCACATTCTACTTTGTCAATGACGGCCCAGAACAGGCTCTGGCGCTGGCACGGGAAGCGGCAGGAGAGCGTGACATCCGCATTTCCGGCGGTGCAAATGTTATCCAGCAGTACCTGAACCTGGGTGTGGTTGATGAGCTGGAAATCGCTTTGATCCCGGTCTTATTCGGCGGTGGACGGCGTCTGTTCGAGAACCTGCACGAGCCGCTGCCGCAGTTTCGGATTGACAGAGTGCTTGAAAGCCCTACCGCGACGCACCTGCGCTATGTTCGTCTGTGAAAGGGGGGCTATGCCGGTTAATCGTGGTACACCAGGGCTATTTGTTTGACTAAAGGGTAGCAGTAAGCCGGGTAAGTTAACCCGTCTCGAAACAGCCAGAAAATTTGCAGATACTGCTGGAGACAGTTCATGAGGGTAAGCCTGCCTGGTAGCTCCAGCAGAAGTAGGGTTTGCTCATATAGCCTGTTCATCTTTGAATATGGTGTAGGAGAGGGGAGAACAGAAGACCGAGATAATATCTCCTGATACGACAGAAGGTGCGTTAGTCGGTAAATTGTTGTCTTCCCCGAATGTTAGTTCTGTTGTGTTGCAGTGGTGGGAGATGCACCACAGAGGCACAGAGGACACAGAGGGGGGGAGGCTTGTGTGAGGTAATAAGCGAGCTGGCGGCGTGCGCTCCCAGGAGGGTGCTCTTGCGTGAGATGATGAGCAAGGCGGAGGCTCGCACGCTCGGGGAGAGACGCTTGCGTGAGGTGATGAGCGAGGCGGCGCACTCCCAGGGGGAGAGGCTTGCGTGAGGTAATAAGCGAGGCGGCGTGCGCTCCCAGGGCTATGCATTACCCACATGTCACGCTGCGTTAGGCCGGGCTGCACGCGCTCCCTGTGGCACTGGCTTCCAGCCCGCGTGTCGGCATCATCGCCACCGCTGGCAGATGCTGGCCCTGCTGGCAGGCTGGAAGCCTGCCCCACGGTCGAATACACTGGCTACCGTCGCTACCACTGCGACCATCCGCTGCCCATGCGTGACGTGAGACCCTCGCGACAGCGATGCAACGCGATAGTGCCC
>NZ_DAOUBI010000132.1:0-37871 GCF_034432675.1 Chloroflexus sp.
GTCAGATTGCCGTAGAGATAGAGTTTTCGTATCGCCGAAGCTCGCTCGTCCCGATCACGTCGCGCCAGGCGTTCCCCCCACAACCAATGACCCAACCAGAGCGGCAAACAGACCAGCAAGGCTGCCAGTTGCAGCGCTGTCGCCTCGATAACCGGCTGTTCATAGGTAACCAGAATTCCGTAGAGCAACCAGATCAACGACCATGTGAAGCCCTGGAGGCCAATCGTGGCACTCACAAACAGATACCAGCGCCTCACCGCTATCATGAGCAGCCTCCCTCTTGCCCCCAGCACCACTGCCACGTGCGCCCATCGTCATTCGCAATTAATTTCCAGCTACCCTCGTGTTGCAGAAGCTCGACAGTAAATGTATAACTCGACGTGCTGCTGCCAAAGAGGCCGGTACGAAAGAATGTCGTCGCCTGTACCGTTACTGTTGCCCGATCACCATTCTGCCGGCTATCGATCACCGCATAGCTAATCTCTTCCTGCGTGACAGCGAGACTTCTGAGCTGGGAACGCATCACCCGTGCATCACGTGGATAGCCCGGCAGGGTAGGCGAGAGCAGACTATGCGCTTGTTCGTAATCACCGCGCTGCAGAGCCAACAGATAATTGAAGACGACATCACCCGGTTCAGTACCGCTACGATAGGTCGGCTCAGCACGGCTTAGCACTATCACCACGGCCACAAGAATTAAGAGGATTGAACCGCCAACAATCGCGAGTAAAAACCGATCACTTGATTGCAGACGCATAGAGCACCCTGTTCTCTGGTATCGTATTGCCATCCAAGAGACACGTCATAGCCTGTGTTGTGTACCACCATGTAAAGACGTGTGACAGGTGCGAAAAGTTCTCGGTCATTGCCGCAAGCGCTCTCGCCGCGGGATCCACTGGTCATGATTGCGATAGCGCCGTCGTAACCGACGACCATACCCTCCCAGCAGCCAGTTCCCCTTCGTCAACAACCAATCGGCAATGGTGTGGGCAGCACTGCCAGTACAAAAGCCGATGATAAATGCCCACGTCTCACGCGGGTAGGCCTCGATCAGAATGTTCACCTGCGTTGCCAGTTCACGGTGATAGGCCGGTGGTGCAAAACCGAGCTGGCCGAGACACCACCCGATACCGAGCAATAAGCCGTACACAACAGCCGCAAAGTAGCCCAGCCGCAAGAGCGGGGAAATAATTAGACTATGACTCCAGAAAGCGCGATGTGGGATCAACCACATGTAGGGACGCCATATCCAGAAAAAGATGCCCCAGCGATTATCAATTGCCGAGTCGATGTCAAGATCGGGCGAAAACATAATGCCCGATACCAGATGCGCACCGCCAAACCAGAGACTACAGGCAAGTGCCGTTGGCGGGCTAAATTGGGCATACTCAAGACAGGCACGGTATACCACCGGTGTCAATGTTATACCACTGACAACCGTTATCAGATCGTGAGTTCGCGCAGACGGCATAGATAACTTGTATTCAACAAAAGATACATTCGCTGCTGAAGGGTCTGTGAATAGTATCATTCCGCATTCTACCAGCCTTTTCTTCCCTGCGCACGATGGCGAACGCACGCCTTCGGTACGCTCTCAGCAACGACCACCCTTGCCCATCACAACCAACACCGCACAGCACTTCTGGTATAATAGCACGTGTGTTCGTGCCATGGCGGAGGTTTGTATGGACATGCCATCCCTCACCGGATTCCCTGGTCAACCAGCCGGGTCGCGGCTCGCGTATACCAGCGAGCGTGAGAGCACTACCGGGCTTGCCGAAACCCTGGCCGCCCTAGCCAACGCTCACGGTGGTACCCTGATCGTCAGTGGTGGACGCGGAACAAGCCTGGCGACTCTCCACGATCCGGCAGCAGCGATTGAACAGGTGCTGGCGGCTGCCCTCTCGTGTACGCCACCGCTCATTATTCCCCTCCCCCAGATCATCGAACACCAGGGAATGTCACTGCTCGCCGTTGAAGTGCCGAGCGGTCTACCCTACGTTTACGCCGTGCAGGGACGGTATCTCCGGCGCGAAGGATCTAGTAATGTTCCACTGTCACCGGCGGCGCTTCATCTGCTGTTTAGCGAACGTGCTGATGTCGGTTGGGAACGGCAAACGCCTCCCGGCGCTTCGTTACAGGAACTGGACGCTGACCTCATCACCGCCTATGCCCGCCGAGTTGGCCCGCCGGCGGGCGACGATCCGCTGGCCTTACTTACCCGTCGTGGCTGCCTGATCGATGGCATTCCAACCAATGCCGGTCTGCTGTTGTTTGGTCGCGATGTCGCTACCCGCTTTCCCCAGGCCGAACTAACGCTGGTGAGTTATCGTGGCCGCGAACCAGCCGACACCTTCGAGCGCGAAGATATCTGTGCTCCCCTCCCAGAGGCAATCCGCCGCGCCGAACGCTGGCTCAACGAGCATATGCGTAAAGGCTCGCGCATGATCGGCCTCGAACGTGAAGACTGGACGCAGTTTCCCCCCGGCGCGGTGCGTGAGGCACTGGTCAATGCAGTGGCCCACCGTGACTATGCCACACGCGGTGAGGGCATCCGCATCACTATGTTCAGCGACCGTCTTGAAGTCTATTCACCGGGCCGGCTGCCCGGTCACGTCACGCTCGACAATATCCGAGCCGAACGCTTCTCACGCAACCCGGCAATCGTGCAGGTACTGGCCGACCTCGGCCTGGTCGAACGGCTTGGCTACGGCATCGACCGCATGCTCCGCCAGTTAGCGGCTGCCGGCTTGCCACCGGCCACATTCCGCGAGACTGCTGCCGGCTTTCTGGTCATCTTACCAGGGCAGCCGATGGCCGAAGCTGTTCCTGGTGGTGTCGATACCGCAGCCTGGCGCCGGATGGGGCTTAATGATCGCCAGATCGATGCCTTGCTGTTCGTGGTCGAACACGAGCGGATCACCAACCGCGACTTGCAAGACATGCATCCCGATGTCAGTGCCGAAACCATTCGCCGCGATCTCTCCGATCTGGTCAGCCGTGGCCTACTCTTGAAAGTCGGCGATAAACGGGCCACCTACTACATTCTCAAATGAACGATATTATTGTCATTCTCCATCAACCGCGTGATCCGCGAAACATCGGCGCAGTGGTACGGGCAATGCTCAACACCGGCTTCCACCACCTGCGCCTGGTCGATCCCTGCCCGTTCGATCCTGCAACGATTACCGCAGTTGCCCATCGCCCCGATCCCGTGCTGACGAACCTCACCGTCCACGCGAATCTATCAGAAGCTATCGCCGATATACGCTACCTGGTTGGCACCAGCGACCGCCCCCACCCCGGTCTGCCGTGGCGCAACGATGTCCGGCAATGGGCCAACGAAACCCATCAGCGCGCTGTCAGTGCCGGCCCGATCGCCATTCTTTTTGGCAGCGAAGGGAATGGCTTGAGTCGAGACGAACTGATTTTATGTCAAGAAATTCTCGGACTACCAACGGCACCTGACTATCCCGTCCTCAACTTGGCGCAGGCTGTTTTGATTGTCCTGTATGAATTGCGACAAGCGACGATGCCCCTTGCGCCGCATCTCCCGCCCGCTGAACCTCCGGCTACCCTGGCTGCACGTGAGCGCTTGTATACCGCGGTCGCAGACCTGATCGGCGTCACCGGCTTTCTCAAGAGCGGCAATGGACAGATACTGCGTCAGCGCCTGCGCACTATCATTGCCCGTACCGACCTCAGCGAACGCGATGCTGCCGTGCTGACGGCACTGCTACGCGAGGTGCTGAGAAAGTTGGATAGAAGATAGGAAAGAGGGGGATACAGATCGCAGGAGTCGCCATGTGAACGGTTTGGCGTGCGGAAGCCATTCTTTCGCACTCACCGTACTTTGTATCGGGTACGTGCAACGTTTGCCTTCATCGGTCACAGGCGAGTCGCCGGTGGATTATCGTCGGCGGGGTTGTAGGACCCCGCATGCCGTACTCCTAACGACTCCTGGTATACCAGTACCAGCGTCCGACGGTATATCGTTCAGATGCGGTATCAGGGTCCTCGTTAGCCGGTGTGTCATAACTTCAATGCTACCAGATTGATACAACAGCCTTCAGGAAGCGGAGTAGGAAAGTTCTAACCGGCTATCCATCTCAAATTCAAGCGCATCGTTTCACTTTCTGGTATTATTGTATTATCAAATATGTACTCAACCAACTTTTGACAAGGTTCCCGCTCGTATGACCACCACCATTCCGTTTTCGGCATTTCGTTCACGTGACTTTCGCCTGCTCTGGTTTGGCAACTTTGTCTCACTAACCGGCACCGAAATGACGCGAGCCGCAGTAAGCTGGCACATTCTCGAACTGTCAGATGGTGATCCCCTCGCTTTGGGGGCGATCGGGGCTGCACGTCTGGTCCCGCTGGTGCTTCTGGCACTCGGCAGTGGTGTCCTGGCTGATGCCATTGATCGGCGGCGGTTAATGATCGGTGCTCAGATTGCCATGATGCTCTGCTCGTTAGCACTGGCCCTCACTGCGAATCTTGGCCTGGCAGCGCTCTGGACGATCTACTCGGTTACTGCACTGGCAGCTGCCGCCAACACTCTTGGTATCCCGGCCCGCCAGGCCCTCATTCCATCACTGGTGCCGCGTGAACATCTGGCCGGTGCGCTCAGCCTCAACATTGCCTCCTGGCAACTAGCAACCATTGTTGGCCCGACGATTGTTGGTCTGCTGATCGAATACGGTGGTGTAGGACTGGTCTACTGGGTTGATGTCGTCAGCTTCACCGCTATCTTGCTGGCGCTTCTACTCATGCGTCCACGCCCAATTGCTGCTGAGAAACGCGATATTAGCTTACAGGCGGCAATTGAAGGGTTGCGCTTTGTCTGGCGCACACCACTCATCTGGAGCACAATGCTGCTCGACTTTCTCGCCACCTTCTTCAGTGCCGCTACAACCTTGCTTCCCATTTACGCCCAATTCATTCTGAACGTTGGACCGCAGGGGATGGGAATGCTCTACGCCGCACCATCAGTGGGTGCCGTTATCGCCAGTGTCATCTGTTCGATCTGGGGCACCGGTAATCGCCAGGGGCCACTGCTGCTGTGGGCAGTGGTGATTTACGGTCTTAGCACCGTTATCTTCGGCCTGAGCACCAATTTTGCCCTATCGCTCCTCATGCTGGCCATCAACGGTGCTGCCGACACGGTGAGCATGGTGGTGCGGGGCAACATTCGCAACCTGGAAACCCCAGATGAGCTACGAGGTCGAATGGTCGCAGTAAACATGCTCTTCTTCGCCGGCGGACCACAATTGGGAGAGATCGAAGCCGGCATTGCCGCTCGCTTACTCGGCACCCAACTCTCAGTAGCCCTCGGCGGCCTGGCGTGTGTCATCATGACCGGGATTGTGGCGGCGAAGGTGCCGATGTTACGCAACTACACCGACGGACGGCACTCGCTTGCAGAGTCAACATCGGTTGCGGCAGCTTCATAACGTACCGGCAGCAATTGATATGGATCTTGTCAATATTGACAGACAGCGATTCTTTTTCTACACTATCTCTTGCAAGAGCTATCTTGAAATAGAAAGGTACATCACTATGGCTATCGAACGCCCAAATGCGTTCGTCTTCTTCGGTCCACAAACAGTTGTCGGCCCTGAATTACAACCGGGAGACAAAGCCCCCGATTTTACGCTGATCAACAGCAAAATGCAGCAGGTCACGCTGGGTGATTTTGCCGGTAAGCCCCTCCTGATCAGTGTGGTTCCTTCGCTTGATACCGGTGTATGCAGCAAACAAACAACTCGCTTTAACGAAGAGGCGGCCCGCCTGGCCGGCCATGCCAACTTCATCACCGTCAGCGCCGATCTGCCTTTCGCCCAGGCGCGCTGGTGCGGTGCCAATAACGCCGATGCAATCCAGACCCTTTCCGACCACCGGGATATGAGCTTCGGTGCTGCGTATGGCACGTATGTACCGGCGTATCGGATTGAACAGCGAGCAGTATTTGTGATTGACCGTGACGGCGTGATCCGATATAGCGAATACGTTCCGGTGGCGGGACAGGAACCTAATTACGATGCAGCCCTTGAGGCACTGAAATCACTTCTCTAGGTTGACAGTCAACCCTCCCAACTGTTTGGTAAGGGAGCGCTTGCCGCCAGCGCTCCCTTATGCTATACTGCCCGTCGGCATAGAGCAAAATGCCAAATACGCACACCCTGAGGCACAGTCGCTCCTCCGGCATTTGCCGGCCCAGACTGTGAGACACGATGGGTGGAGGTGGTTTTAGCCAGAAAAGGAGCAAAACAGGTATGACACAGGCATTGCCGCGCGTCGTCACGATTCGCGAGTTGCTGGAAGCGGGCGCCCACTTCGGACACCCAACAAACCGCTGGAACCCGAAGATGAAGCCGTACATCTTCACCGCCCGCAACGGGATCCACATTATCGACTTGCAGAAGACGGTAACTGGGCTAAGCCGAGCGTATCAGTTCATCACCGAACTTACCGCACGCGGCGAGAAGGTTCTTTTTGTCGGTACCAAAAAGCAGGCGCAGGAAGCGGTGATGGAGGAGGCCGTGCGTTCTGGACAGTTCTACATCAATCAGCGCTGGCTGGGTGGCACGCTCACCAACTTCACAACCATCAAACGCCGTCTCAAGCTGCTGAGCGATCTGGAAGAGCAGCGTGATCGCGGTGATTTTGCCCGCCTGACCAAAGCGGAAGCAGCCAAGCTCGAAGAGAGGATTGTCCGACTCAACCGGGTCTTCGCCGGTTTGAAGGGTATGGATCGTCTGCCGGGTGCAGTGTTCATCATCGACCCGCGCAAGGAAGAGCTAGCAGTACGCGAAGCTGTCAAAGAGGGTATCCCAATTGTCGCAATGGTTGATACCAACTGCGATCCCGATCCAATCGATTACGTGATCCCGTGCAACGATGACGCGATCCGTGGCATTCGCCTGATGGCGGGCAAGATTGCCGATGCCGCCATTGAAGGCACGCGACGACGCGAAATGTCTCAGGAGTAAATTCCTGGAGACGGCCTGGTGCTTGACCGGAGACGTGGCATAATACTATCGGTCAAGCGCGCACAAACCGACAGGTACGGGGGGGCGCATGCCCCTCCGTCGCACGATCCACATCGCTCGTATTTGGATCAACAGCAGAACATACAGATGTACAGGCAGAGGGAGCACAACTGTGGCAGTATCAATTGAATTGGTGAAGGAATTGCGCGAGCGTACCGGTGCCGGCATTAAGGAGTGCCGGGACATTCTTGAGCAGACTGGCGGTGATATTAACAAGGCAATCGAGATTCTCCGCGAGCGTGGTATCGAGGCGGCTGCCAAGAAAGCTTCACGCGAAGCAAACGAGGGATTGATTGGCGTATATGTACACTATGGCTCGCGCATTGCGGCAATGGTCGAGTTGAGCTGCGAGACCGACTTTGTTGCCCGCACTGCTGAATTTGGCCAACTGGCTAACGACCTTGCCCAGCACATCGTCGCACTCAATCCGCGCTTTATCAGCGTTAATGAAGTGACCGACGACATGATTGCCGAGAGTGGTCAGTCTCGCCAGGCTTTTATTGAGGAGACGGTACTTCTCGAACAGAAGTTTATAAAAGACCCGGCACGCACCATCGAAGAAAAGATCAAAGAAGCTATCGCAAAGCTGGGTGAAAATATCGTGGTCCGGCGGTTTATCCGCTACGAGGTTGGGGCATAAGAATCATGTGAGCCGGGCAGTTGCGTGACAAAACCAGCATTGCCCGGCTCGTTGCTACCTGCGAGTTGTTCCATGCAACAGCCAAAATATCGCCGGATTTTAATCAAACTCAGCGGTGAACAGATCAAAGGTAACGACGGCGAGGTTGTCAGTTACGATATGCTTGACTTCCTCGCCCAGGAGATTGGTCGAGTTCATCGCCATGGTGTAGAAGTAGCCGTAGTTGTTGGTGGTGGCAATATCTGGCGTGGTCATCGAGCCATTGAGCGCGGGATGGATGCCGCCCAGTCGCACTACATGGGTATGTTGGCTACGATTATCAATGCCCTGGCCATGCAGGATGCCCTTGAACGCCACGGCCTTGACACTCGCGCAATGACTGCTATTAAGATGGATGAGGTTGCTGAACCGTATATTCGCCGGCGGGCGACCCACCATCTGGAAAAAGGGCGAGTTATTATTCTGGCCGCCGGTACCGGCAACCCCTATTTCACGACCGACTCGGCAGCCGCTCTGCGCGCAGCCGAGATTCACGCCGAAGTGATCTTGATGGCAAAAAATGGTGTCGATGGCGTCTACGATGACGATCCCCGTCGCAATCCGGCAGCCACTCGCTTCGATCACATCCACTACCTCGAAGCGCTAAATCGGGGGCTGACGGTGATGGATAGTACAGCATTGACCTTCTGTATGGACAATAACCTGCCAATTATCGTGTTCAATGCGCTTGAACCCGGTACTATCGAGCGGATTGTAATGGGTGAACACGTTGGAACGCTTGTAAGTAATCAGCGAGGAGGCGCGTAATGCTGAACGATGTAATCTCTACATATGAGGCACACTTGAAAAAGGCCACTGAAGCATTGCGACATCACCTGGCATCGATCCGCACCGGCCGCGCCTCGTCGGCGCTGGTTGAGCATCTTCACGTCGAAGCGTATGGTATGACCATGCCGCTCAATCAACTGGCCAACATCAGTGTGCCTGAGCCACGTATGATTGTGATTCAGCCTTACGATACCAATATGATCAAGGCAATTGAAAAAGCGATCCAGCAGTCAGACCTTGGCTTGAACCCCAGCAACGATGGCCGCGTGATCAGGTTGCCGGTGCCACCATTAACCGAAGAGCGCCGTCGTGAGCTGGTAAAAATGGTGCGACACCGGGTCGAAGAGGTGAAGATTTCGGTCCGTAATCAACGTCGCGATGCCATTGATGATCTGAAGAAGCTGGAAGCTGAAAAGCTGATCAGTGAAGATGAGCTCCATCGTGGTCAGGAACGCATCCAACAGTTGACCGATCGCTGCACCCGTGAGCTTGACCAGATCGGTGCAGAAAAAGAGGCAGAAGTGATGGCAGTTTAGCCATCACTGAGAGGCACTGTCGTATGAGCGAGGATAATGTGCTGGCCGGCGTAACTATTCCGCAACATATTGCGGTAATTATGGATGGCAATGGACGTTGGGCGCAGCAACGTGGTCTGCCGCGCATCGCCGGCCATCGCGCCGGAACAGAAAATATTCGGCCAATCGTGACCGAATGTGCTCGAATTGGGGTACGGGTCTTAACCCTGTACGCCTTTTCGACGGAAAACTGGAATCGACCATCGCTCGAAGTACAGGGATTGATGCAAATTCTGGGCGAGTTTATCGACCGCGAGATCCAAAATTTGCACGCCCAAAATGTCCATCTGCGTCACCTTGGTCGTCTCAGTGGCCTCAGTCCTCATTTGCGGGAAAAGGTAAACTACGCCATTGAACTTACCCGCCACAACACCGGCCTCACCCTGGCAATCGCATTTAATTACGGTGGCCGAGCCGATATTGTTGATGCTGTGCGGGCTATTGTTGCCAGTGGTATCACTGCTGACCAGATTACTGATGAGGTGATCAGTGCGCATCTCTCGACGCATGGATTACCCGATCCCGATATGATTATTCGTACCAGTGGTGAACGTCGCCTCTCAAATTTTTTGATCTGGCAGTCGGCCTACAGCGAATACTGGTTCACACCGGTGTTCTGGCCCGATTTTCGACCCGAACATCTGCATCAGGCAATTCTTGACTATGGACGGCGCGAACGCCGCTTCGGCGGACTCCCCAAGCCGGGCTAATACGCTGGCAATTCGTGTGGCAAGTGTGGTAGTCCTACTACCACTGATTATTGCCGGTGTCTGGTGGCCGCCGACCACTGTACTGCTAGCTGGCCTCGTTATTGCACTGGCAATCAGCGAGTTGTTTGCAATTTTTCGTCAGGGTGGTTATCAGCCGCGCCTGATGGAAGGAATTGTCATCGGTTGGCTGATCTGCGCGGCAACCTTTTTTCAACCGCTCATAACTGTCGATCTGGTCCTGGTGGCGCTGGTCGTTTCGATCCTCGGTGCCCTGATCGCCGAAATTGTGCGCCGGGATCGGCAAACCAGCCTACTTAGCTGGGCATTGACGTTCGCCGGTGCGTACTACGTGAGCGGTCTGCTCAGCAGCTATCTTTTATTACGTCAACTCGAGTTACCGTTGCAGAACGGCTGGCTGGCCTTCGCCAACATCCCCTCTGGTGCGGCCTGGGTCTTCTTCACCCTGGCCATCACCTGGCTGCAAGATACCGGCGCATTCTTCGTTGGTCGTGCCTTCGGACGCACCAAAATGGCGCCTATCCTCAGCCCGAAAAAGAGTTGGGAGGGCTTTGCCGGCGGGATGGTTGCTGCTATCGCGACTGCCCTGTTCTGCGTTCCCCTGTTGGGACTCCCCATTACGCTGCTTGAAGCGGCTATTCTGGGCGTGATCGCCGGCATTTTTGGTCCGCTCGGCGATCTTGCCGAGTCGCTGATCAAACGCCAGGTCGGCGTCAAAGATTCAGGGTATATTATTCCTGGTCACGGTGGGATTCTGGATCGCATCGATAGCATCCTCTTCACCGGGCCGGTTGTCTACTACATGATCGTATTGTTTACAAGGTAAGGTAGGAACGGGTTATGATTACAACCATCACGACCAGCCGGGAACAGTGGACTCCCGATACGGCACTGGCCGGCTTTGAAACGAGGTCGATCAATCTGCGCAGTGGCCGGGCAGTGTTGATCCGCCAGATCAATCCGCCAAACCAGGGCCGAGCCGTGCTGTACGTCCACGGCTACTCCGACTACTTTTTCCAGGCCCATCTGGCCGATGTGTTCCGTGCCCACGGCTACGCATTCTACGCCATTGATCTACCCGGCCACGGGCGTGCAATGGAAACCGGTCAGACCCCCTGTTTCTACCGCGACATTACCGAATTTTACCCGTTTCTCGACGCCGCGATAAACCTGATCGATGCCGAACAGCAGCAACCCTGGCTGGTGTTGCACGGCCATTCTGCAGGAGGACTGATCACTGCCCTGTATGCCGCCGAAGGTCAGCAGCGTGAACGGATCGGCGCCCTGGTGCTCAATAGCCCCTTCTTCGACTTTTTTATTGATCGGGTGACCCGGGCATCGATCCCGTTGGTGATGTTGCTTGGGCGTATCCAACCAACGCGCGTCGTTGGCAAGCTCTCCCCGGTGTATGGCGAGAGCATCTATCGCGGCACCGGTGGCGAATGGGAGTTCGATCAACGCTGGAAACCGGTGCAGGGGATTCCTATGCGGGCCGGCACAGCTCGGGCCATCCTGCTGGCTCAACGCCGCTTGCGGCGGGGATTGGGCATTCGCTGTCCCATTCTAATCGCGCATTCAGCACGTTCGGCCTGGCCCATCGCCGGCAGTCCAGAGGTGGGACGCGCTGATGTGGTTCTCGACGTAGCTCATATGCGTCGTGATGGCCCTTGCCTGGGGGATGATGTAACCATGATCGCGATTGATGGTGGGCTGCACGATCTGACCCTCTCTCCACTACCGGTTCGCGAACACTACTTTCGCGAAATGATGGCCTGGCTGGCAGAGGTGGCGACGCGTCAACCGGTGACGTAAAGCAGAGCAGTGTACTATGCGGCGATGGCTCATCGCGTTCACAATTATCCTGACCGGCCTGTGGCCGTTTCCAGCCTATCCACTGCCGACAGAATATTGTTTTTGTGAGGCTACCCCCATCTGGATCCATGCTGATCCGCCGGCGCAACATGAAGTTGCACTCTTCCGCCGACACCTCGATCTTGCCACATCAGTCACCGATGTCACGCTCGCCATCTTTGCCGATACACGCTATGAAGCGTATCTCAACGGTCAGCTTATCGGACGCGGGCCGGCTCGTTTCTCTCGCCAGTATCGCGAGTATGACCTGTTACCGGTCGGTACATTGCCAGCAGGACCGCATGTGCTTGTAGTACGTGTGCAATGGGCACCTAACAACCGCCGCAGCGAGTCGGAACGACCCTTTCTCTGGGCGTTGTTACGAAGCAGTACCCAAACCGTGACTGCAAGTGGAGCAGACTGGCAGGCGCAACTGCTCACCGCGTACCGTAGCGATGCCGCCCCGGTTCACCGCTGGAACCTGATCGGTCCGACGGAGCTGGTTGATCTTGCCCTTCTCCCACCTGACTGGCGAATAAACGGCGGTACCGGAACCTGGCATTCTGCAGTGCCGATAAGTGCATCGCCAGCCGCATTTGCTCCCCGCTCGATCCCGCAACTGGTTGATGTTCCTGTCCCGGTTGACGTGATCGGTACTGGTCGATTCGATCCTGCATTCATCCCAATAGAGTTTGCGGGTGGCGTGGAAGCAGCGACTGTACCACTTACCGTCAATCGCCAGGTCGTACTGACCTTCCTGGGTCTCGACGATGCACTCACCAAACAACTGACTGTAAACGGTCAATCACTGAGCTGGCAGCCGGCAATCGGTCGCCCTCCGGGTATCGTCACTGCCCAGCACCCGCTCTCAGCCGGTAGCCATATCCTGCGTCTGAACGGGTTACAGAATCAGCCGGAAGGCTGGACGATCTTTCTTTCCAAAGATGGCTTGACGAATATCCCACCATTGACCTTTAGCGCACACGCCGGACGACGATTGTTGCTGGCGCCTCCTCAACTAGACCCACACGTAGTTAGCATGATCGGCCAGTCGTGGCAAACAGTGCGCTTCCAACCGGGAGGTGGGTATCTCGTACTCGATCTTGGTCGCACCGTCCATGGGCGATTAAGCGTCGAAGTGAGGGGAGCGGCAGGCAGTATCATCGATATCGGTTGGGACGAACGGTTATGGCAAAACGTTATACCACTTCCGTTTCCCGGCCCATTACACTCAGAATGGAACCAGGTTGACTCGTGGCGGCTCGATGGCCGTTCACATACCATCACCACCATTGATACCCGATCCGGACGCTATATTCTGATTGCTGTCTGGAGCAGTGAACCGGTAGAATTGCACAATCTTCAGGTTGTTGAAGAACGCTACCCGGTTACACAAATCGGTTCATTCACCAGCAATGACCCACTGCTCAATCGCATCTGGCAGATAGGCGTTGATAGTCTGCTCCCCAACATGACCGATGCCTACACCGATACTCCCTGGCGTGAACGAGGCCAATGGTGGGGAGATGCATATGTTGCCGATCATATCAATCGTGTTGTGTTTGGCGCTCACGCTTTACGACAACGTGGCATCCGTCAGATAGGCAATGCTTTTACAGCCGAAGGTGTTCCAGCAGCAATTGCCCCTAATCCGGGAGCAAACCGAATGCTCGACTACGGCATGTTATGGGTGCAATCAATTGCTGATGATCTACGCCTCACCGGTGATCTGGAACTGGCCCGTGAGGAATGGCCAACCATCGCCCGCTTTCTCGATCATCTCAGTACGTACTATAACTCGACTACCGGACTTCTCGATCTGCCGGTTGGTCCATGGGAGCAAACCACCTATCTTGACAGCAGTGCAACCCGTGCCCGTTATGGTCAATCAACGGCGGTAAACGCAATGTACTACGGAACGTTGCGAGCGTCTGCCTCCATTGCTACAGCTCTCGGTGAAACGGCAACGGCTGAGCTTCTGGAGCATACCGCAGCGACATTGCGCACCCAGATCAACCGTTACCTCTACGACCCGACTACACGTCGCTACATCACCACTATCATTGCCGGTCAACCGGATCCCCCTGGTCCACACGCCCAGGCTCTGGCACTTGCTTATGATGTGGTACCGGCCGGTGAAGTACCGGCTGTAGCTGATGCGTTGCTTACACTTATCGTTCGTGATCCAACACGAGCGAATCTTCACCTCTACGGCATGTTCTGGGTCTTGCAGGGACTGAGCAAGGCCGGACGCATACAGGAAGCACTTACTTTAATCAAGCAATTTTACGGCTGGCAACTGGCACAAGGCGCAACGACATGGTGGGAGCATCTGTTCGCCGACCAATACTGGTTTGCCAGTCGATCACATAGCTGGAGTGGGTCCCCGACCTGGTTTCTCTCCACCTTTCTTGTAGGTGTACGCCAGATTGGGGCGACAACCTGGGAAGTAGTCCCGGCCTGGCAAGGGGTCAGCACAGCTTCGGGAAAAATTCCCTTGTTATCAGGGTTTCTCAGTGTAACATGGGAACAGCCAGATTGCACGCTACGACGGATAACGATTCAGGCACCGACGGGAACTCAGGGGAGTATCTGGCTTCCCCCACCGACAGCTTCGACCATTATCACAATGAATGGAGCTGAGATCTGGTCAGTAACATATCGTGATCCTGTTGTCAGTCAAGACAGCTACAGTCGTCTCCAAATCACTACCACACACGGAGGTACCTATACTATCGAACAGCGTCAGACATGCACGAACATCTGGTTGCCGACAATTCAACGTTAGTTGCACAGTGAGGTAATATCATGCATCGACATCGTCTCATCTTCGTTCTGGTGATGTGGTTGATTGCTGTTGCATTACCGGCAACTGCCCAAACCCCAACAAACATCTCAACCATCTACCTCCCATTGGTATCGGCAAATACCATCCGCCCACTCGGCTTTGAAACAAACACGGGCTGGCTCTATGAATCTAGTGTCTATCCCAAGGCTGCTAATCTCAATGCCCATTGGGTACGGCTCAATACCTTGAGCTGGCGTGAAGCTCAACCAACTCAGGGCTCGCCCATTAACTGGAATGCACCTAGCTTCACCCGCTTTGAAGCCGAAGTAGCTGCTGCCAACGCCCTTGGCCTGCAAGTTATGGCTATCATCGATGATCATCCATCGTGGGCGACGGGGAGCGATCGCATCTGTGCCGCCATCCTCGATCAGTATCACGATGAATTCGCAGCCTTTGTCCGAGCCGTGGTTGCAAAATACAGTCAGGCACCATACTACGTGCGCTATTGGGAATTGGGAAACGAGCCGGATGTCGATCCCAGACTAGTTGGCGAGAACTTCCCATTTGGCTGTTGGGGTGTCATTGAGGATGAATACTACGGCGGTGGACGGTACGGAAGAATGTTGATGACAGTGACGCCACAAATCCGTGCTGCCGATCCGGGAGCCAAAGTCGTTTTTGGCGGCTTATTACTGGCAAGACCGGAAAACGGCCAAAATAACAACGACGGTAAGCCTTTCAATTTTCTCGAAGGGGCATTACGAGCAGGTGCCGGACCTTATTTCGATATCCTTGCTTTTCACTCCTACCCGACCTACTTTGAAGAAGTTAATACGAATAATGCCCACGTCGATTTCGACACACATGAGAGAACTTTTGGCGGTGCATGGGGATCGCGTGGCGGGGCCACGCTGGGCAAAATTGCCTTCCTGCGCGAGGTGATGCAGCGTTATAGTATTAATAAACCTCTGTTCCTCAATGAAACCGGCTTGCTGTGTGATGACAGGTACACCTCTTATGTCCCGGTTTCTGGTAGTTGTAATGCGGCAGCCCCGATTCTTCAGCAGGCACAAGCCAATCACCTGATCCGCTCATCGATGCGTGCAATGGCGGCCGGTGTTGAGGCGTATATCTGGTACACCCTGCAAGGGCCAGGGTGGCGTCATGCAGGCCTGCTTGACGGAAGTCAACAACCACGCTTAGCATATATTGCGCTGAAGACGGCTATTGAGCGCCTCAATGAGGTACGCATTCCACCGCAACCTTTCACCGGCTACGGCGCTGATCTTGAAGCCTATCGCTTCAGCGGCAATGGCTTTGTGCTCGATGTGGTCTGGTCGGTCGAAGACACGCTACACCAGATTACTCTGCCGGCCGATTCGTTTATCGCCGCCTATACCCGTGATGGCGCATCGATTGTACCTGCAATATCAGGCAGTACTGTGACGCTTAACGTCGGTTTTGAGAACATCTATCTGAAGCGTAAACCGTAAGGTAGTGAAAGGCTCTATCGCTCTGGTTGTCGTGCTGTGAAATAGGGTCGAATCCCTTGACGCAACCAGATCGATCCGGTACACTACCCATGCACACGAGCGGCGGCGGGCGGTTGGCTCGTCGCCGTTATTACTCTACCATTGGAGCGAACTATGCTCGTAGCAGATATGAATTCTATCTGGCA
Organism: Chloroflexus sp.; assembly: GCF_034432675.1. GTDB lineage: Bacteria > Chloroflexota > Chloroflexia > Chloroflexales > Chloroflexaceae > Chloroflexus. The sequence goes on from NZ_DAOUBI010000132.1 coordinate 16,144, forward strand.
ACAGGTTGCAGGAAGTATTCTTGATCCCTTGCTGACTGTGTTGGTCTTTTTACTGATGCTCAGCCTGCTGGTGATTGTCCACGAATTGGGACACCTGTGGGTTGGCCTGCGAATGGGGATCAAAGTTGAGGAGTTTGGGATCGGATTCCCACCCCGCGCTCTGGTGCTGTTTGAGCGAAACGGGATTAAGTATACCCTCAACTGGCTCCCGCTCGGCGGTTTTGTGCGCTTTGCCGGAATGGACGGCGAGAAAGATGCGGTGTACGGTACCGGCAGTCTAGCCGCTGCCCCGCCGTGGCGTAAAATCCCGGTCATGTTGGCCGGCCCAGTGATGAATTTTGTGCTGGCCGTTGTGATCTTCAGCATCCTCTTCGCAACCGTAGGCGTGCCAACGCCAACCGGTCGGATGCTGATCAGCAATGTCTTTCCCGGCACTCCCGCAGCAGCAGCCGGCTTCCAGGCCGGAGATGAGCTGATCTTGCTTGATGGTGAACCGGTGTATGACGAAACGACCATCCGTGCTGTTGCCCAACGCCGCCTGGGTACAACTATCGAGGCTGTTGTCCTGCGCAACGGAGCAGAGGTTACGCTACAGGTTACCCCTGGCCCGTGGACAGCTCCCGACGGACGAGAGTTCAGTGCCGGTTTTGGCTTCAGTTACGGCCCACAAGTGGAGAATCAGCCGATCAATCCGCTTGCCGCATTTGGTGCCGGTCTGATGCACAGCGTCGATTTGACCGGTCGGATGGTGATGATGCTAGCCGACCTGCCGGCAGCCCTGGCCGGGATATTTAGTCCAACGCCACCAGCAACCGGTGAGCCGCTGGGACCGGTTGGAATCGCCCGCGCCACCGGTGAGGTGATTCGGCAACCTGACGGCTTTGTCTCATTCTGGTCGCTCACAGCAGTGTTGAGCCTAAACCTTTTCATCCTGAATCTGTTGCCAATCCCGGCCCTCGATGGTAGTCACATTCTGTTTGCGCTGATCGAGTGGGTACGCGGGAAGAAGCTGCCACCAGAAAAGGAAGCCCTGGTTCACGCCTTCGGCTTTATGGCCCTGATGGGCTTGATGGCGTTGTTAACGGTGAACGATGTGTTAAACGCGGTACAGGGGACACCAATCTTCGGACGCTGATGGAGATCATTCGAGCCAGTGAAATAGGCGAGTATTATTATTGTGCACGATCGTGGTGGCTGCGACGGGTAGCAGGCGTTGAACCAGACGGTGCAGAGCGTCGTGCCCTCGGTACGATAGGCCACATACGACACGGTCGGTTGGTGAACGCCAGCCAACGGCTGCTCTGGATAGGAGTTGTTCTCCTGCTCGGCGGTGCAGGTCTGGTCTGGTGGGCAATCCGATGATGGGATTGGGTATTGCTCTCATCCTTTGTGCGCTGGGCATCTTGCTGCTAGCCATCATCCTGCGTCAACGCAGCGGCTTACCCTGGGCGCGGGTGGTCAGCACCGATGTCGGCGAGACACGGACGCTGACTCGCCCGCTCTTCAGTGCCCGCCTGGGTTTGACCGGTAAGCCAGATTACATCTTGCAACAGGGAGATTACCTCATCCCGGTTGAAGTGAAGCCTCATCGGCGTGCTCCCCAACCATACCCCTCTGATCTGATGCAACTGGCTGCGTATCTGGTATTACTTGAAGAAACAACCGGTGTTGCGCCTCCCTACGGCCTGCTCCGCTATGCAGAGGAAACGTTCAGTCTTCGCTACACGCCGGCGGTGCGTGCAGAGGTGTTAGCCACCCTGACCGAAATGCGTGATCTGCTTTCGGCGGTCGATGTTGTGCGCAACCACGATGATGCCGCTCGTTGTCGGGGATGCGGTTTTCGTTCGCAATGTGAGGATGCCCTTGTCTAATGAACAGCGGGCTAATTCCTCACAACCAGATACCACCTTTGGCCTGTCTTTGTGCTACCATGAAGCGCAGTATATATAGTCAATGGCAGGTAACCCTATGTATCTCACCAGTGATAATGTCATGGCGGCAATTGCCGAGCATCTTGCCGGACGTTTATCAATTGAGCAGTTAGCTGAATGGGCGTTCGATCACTTTTACAGCCTCGAACAGGGTGAAGTGACTGTTCCGGCAGGTGAAGAGCCGCTTATTCGCGAGGTTCTGGACGAGCTGATGTTTGCCGATAGTAATGTTTGTTCATTATCTGCCCATGAATTACAACAGTTGATGGAACGATTGGTACGGGTATGAAAATCCAGCCACATCCTCGCTTACGCAGCATGATGGTCGGCGACGAAGTCTATTCATACCACTACAATCTGACCGCAAAAGTAGCCGATATCTTTCCAGCTGCTGTCTGTGTTCGGATTGGTATCCTCTCTACCGAGATACCGATGGAGCTAAGTCACACACCACAGTTGTGGCGAGCCGATGAAATCGAGAATTTGTCGGTTTGCCGCTACTGTGGTACACGTGATGGTGTGCGGGTGGTGAGCGAACAGGGCATTCCTTTTCGGGTGTGCGTTCAGTGTTTGCCGCCTGACGCAGAATGAGAACGACGCGGTATTTCCGCAATCTACCCCTCTACCAGCACCATCGTCAAGGTGGGCATGATTGCGGTTTCTGTCATACCTGCCCTGTTGCGGGTATAGGAATCTGGCATTGTTCTCATCACACTCACGTATACCAACACAACGTGAGCGAAAGTCGCCTGGTATCAAATCTAAAAATACAGTGCACAGCCCGCAATTCAAAACGTACTCTTTCGCTACTCCCTCGTTCGCTGCATCTCTCGTATGGTAATGCGATCAATCCGTAGGGGCGGGTTCAAAACCCGCCCCCTACGAAAACCTTCCCCTCCGTATTATGTAGATGACACCTACGGATTGTTGCGGAAAAGATGAATTGTCATCATTCACCGGGTATTCGGTGACAGGCAGTGATGTTATCACTCAAGATTTGCCGTCATACCATCACCACGACGCATAGCAGCGTAACAGCCGGCACAGTGTCGAGACAGCTTTATTCCCCTTTACGGAGCCACTTTACCATCTGCCAGCCGCCCGGCAGTGCAATGGCAGCGAGGACAATCTTGAGCGCATCGCCGGGCAGGAACGGCAATACACCCTTCAGCAGTGCGTTTTCAAATCCAATGAAGAAGCCTAACCACGTTGCACCAATGACGTAGATCAACACGTTTGCTAACACCATTACGGCCACTGCTGGAATAAAGTGGCGATCCCAGCCACGTTCAGCCAGCCAGCCACACAGTGCTGCCGCCAGCGGGAAAGAAATCAAATAGCCACCTGTCACCCCTAAGAGGTGCGTGTACCCGCTTGCACCACCGGCAAAGAAGGGCAAGCCAATTGCACCTTCAAGCAGATAGAGCAAGAGCGCCAGTAGTCCTAACCGCGGCCCCAGCAGACTCCCGACCAGCAAGACGCCGAATGTCTGACCGGTAATCGGTACGGGCGAGAAAGGCAGCAGCGAGATACGAATCTGCGCACTCAGTGCTACCAGCAGACTTCCCAGCACAACCAGCAGCGTATCAGCGACCCAGGCCTTTGCCAGCCAGCCCCGACGTGGTAAAACTGCCTGTGCTAGTGTTCCCGTAGTGGTCAATGTCTGATTCATAACACCTCCACTCAGTACAACGTCCTTCTTCCCTCTCCGAAAGACCTAATGATCCGATGGTACACTATCTATGACCATTGGCAACCGGATACATTACGTCGGTAGCGATAGTATACCCGATCTTGTACCGACACAGTAACAGGCGTTCTACCACGAGAGAAGCGTTAGATCAGGTTCCTGAGATCAATACTCCCTTAATCCGCACAACGATGGCTCAACCTCTAGTTCCAAAGCCTCTTCATCAGTCAGAGGTTGCAGCCCCAAATTGACACGCCAGAAGGTGTCGACCGCTGCCGGCAGCTCTGATGATGGCGTGGTCACCATTGGCAGCAACGACGCTGCACTGTCAACCTGCAACGCCGGATGCTGTGCACGAAGCGCGGCAAATGGTGCGGCTACTACACCATCGGATCGGGTTTCAGCCAGACTCAGGAATGAAGATGGTAATATCAACGTCCGATCATCGACCAGCGTCGGCAGGACCTCCTGCAAACTACGGAAGAGCAACGCTGTCCATTCCTGGGCATGACCACCGAGGTCGGTACGACCACATCCATTCAGAAGCAGGGCATCACCGTTCAACAAGAAGCGATCACCCATTGGCGAGATCACGCGGTAGACCAGATGACCGGGTGTGTGACCGGGGAACCAGTGGGCTTCGATCAATAATTGCCCCAGTGCTACCCGTTCACCACCGAGCAAGGGGACATACGTCAGATGAGCCGGCGATAGGGTTCGTGGATGAAGGGCATCGTAAGGATGCATCGCCAGTAACGCCTTACGCTCACCGGCCAGCGCTGCTCCACCCGACAGCCGCCCTGCTGCGAGATGGGTTAACAATACCCGTGTTATGTCGGCGTCAGCCGCAGCAGCCACCTCCTGATACAGGTGAATATGGCGACCAGGATCAACGACAGCAGCTTCACCGGCACTGATGATCACATAACTGAGATCACCACGCGCCGGGCGGATGATCTGGATAATACGTCCCCAACCGGCATTGACCACATCGCGAACATCGTAGAAATCAAGCCAGGCTTGAAATCCGCCACGCAGGTAGCGGGTGGCAATCCCACGAGCGGCCAACAGTTCGGCGACATACTGCGATGAACCTTCTTTAGCGCAAATAACTGTCAGGAGTTGATCCGTCGGCACCTGGGCTGTTGATCCGTCGGCACCTGGGCTACCGCACTCTCTTCATCTTCGATAAACGCAAAGTACGGAATGTTGATAGTTGGCACCGGGTATCGCCCACGTATCCGATTGTGGGCATATTCCAGTTCATTCCGTACATCAAGAATAAATAGGGGTTGTCTGGCCAGAAGTTCGGCATACAATTCCGCCGGTTCTAAGACACTAAGCCCGGATGGCGGATAGTTGGATAGTTGCGAGTTGTCATTGTACGCTCCTTTGCGTTGATTGATTGTGTAGGCAAATACAACGTTAAGATGAGTGTAGAGGTTGCAACACGGTGAAACAAGTACAATCCAGGTGACCTGAGTTGTCGTTTGTTTCTCGAATATATCATTGGGCAGGCGCACCGGCTCAGCAGGTTTTGAACCCGTCGCCATACCCGGCAAGACTGCAACTCAGGCCGCCTGCATACCTTGCCTGATCACAATCCACCGCTCAGAATGGCTGCACAACCCTATACCTGTTCTAGCTTAAGCCCTACCATCCCCTCACGCAGTTACCCCATATATCGCAAAGACGCGATATAATACAAAGTACCGGAGGTCAGTCTCATAACCAGTGAGGAGTGCGCGGTGAGCGTCTATAATCCCAATGATGCCGATTTTGCGTTTACACTTGGGATCGAAGAGGAGTACCAGATTGTTGATCCCGAAACACGCGAGTTACGCAGTTACATTACGCAAATTCTTGAGCCGGGCCGTACCATTCTGCGCGAGCAGATCAAGCCAGAGATGCACCAGAGCATCGTTGAGGTAGGCACGCGCCCCTGCCGCACGATTAGCGAGGCAAGAGCGGAAATTGTTCGTCTGCGGAGTGCGATTGCCGGCCTGGCGGCACGTCATAACTTGCGGATTGTCGCTGCCGGTACCCATCCCTTCTCCTCGTGGATGCAGCAAGAGATCACGCCCGATGAACGCTACCATATGGTCGTGGGCGAGATGCAAGACGCAGCATTACAACTGCTAATCTTCGGTATGCACTGCCACATCGGGATGCCAAACAACGAGGTTGCAATCGAGCTGATGAATGTGGCCCGCTACATCTGCCCGCACTTACTGGCCCTGAGCACCTCTTCACCGTTCTGGATGGGACGCAATACCGGCTTTAAGTCTTACCGCAGTGTTATCTTCAGCACCTTCCCGCGCACCGGGATTCCGCCAACCTTCCAATCAGCCAGCGAGTTTGAACGGTACGTTCAATTGCTGGTCAATACCGGCTGCATCGATAACGGCAAGAAGATCTGGTGGGATCTCCGCCCGCACCCCTTCTTTGGCACACTCGAATTCCGTGTCTGCGACATTGCCACAAAAGTCGAAGAGTGTCTGGCCCTTGCTGCCACCATGCAGGCCCTGATCGTGAAGTTCTATACCATGTTTGAAGACAACACAACCTTCCGCGTCTATCGCCGCGCCCTGATCAACGAGAACAAGTGGCGCGCTCAGCGTTGGGGGTTAGACGGGAAGCTGATCGATTTCGGCAAACGAAAAGAGGTCGAGGCAAAGGTGCTGGTGCACGAAATCGTCGAACTGGTCGACGATGTGGTTGATATGCTGGGGTCGCGACGTGAGGTAGAATATCTGCTCAAGATCGTCGAACACGGCACCAGTGCTGATCGACAGTTGCGCATCTTCGCCGAAACCAATGATCTCAAGGCAGTGGTTGATAATTTGATGGTGGAGACGATGGAAGGTGTGCCGGTGATGGCATTTGAGGCAGATGTGCCAAGCCAGGCAGCGCATAGCTAGGCCAGCATACTAGAGAGGATTTCAACATGGACGTTGAATTAACCCCAGAACAGCAGTTTATCCGGCAAACAGTGCGTGAATTCGCCGAAAAAGAGATCGCGCCGAAAGCGCGATATGTCGATGAGCATAGTGCATTTCCAAGCGAAACTTTCGCCAAAATGGCCCAGCTCGGCCTGATGGGGCTGCCTTTTCCCGAAGAGTACGGCGGTGCCGGTGCCGATAGTGTCAGCACCGCTATCGCCATCGAGGAGGTTGCCCGTTGTTGTGGCAGCACTGCCCTCGCCTACGCTGCCCACCTTGGTCTGGGCAGTGCCCCGATTGCGATGTTCGGCACTGAAGAACAGAAACGGCGCTTTCTCGTACCGGCTGCCAAAGGTGAGTATCTAGCAGCGTTCGGTCTGACCGAACCGCACGCCGGTTCCGATGCCGGTGCTACGCGCACCACAGCCCGCCTGGTCGGCGACGAGTGGGTGATCAACGGCCAGAAGATGTGGATCACGAATGCTCCCATCGCCGGCCACATCATCGTGACCGCCGTAACCGATCCCGATCTGGGTAAGAAGGGTATCTCAGCGTTTATCGTTCCCCGTGGTACCCCAGGGCTAAGCTTCGGCAAGCACGAACCGAAGATGGGGTTACGTGGTTCGGTAAGTACTGCGGTGATGCTTGACGATGTGCGTGTTCCCCGGGAAAATCTGCTCGGTGAGCGCGGACGCGGGTTCATCCAGTTTTTACAGGTTCTCGACGGTGGTCGGATTGGGATCGGAGCGATGGCGATTGGCCTGGCTCAGGCCGCCTACGAGGCTGCGGTAGCCTATGCCCGCGAACGAACGGCGTTTGGCAAACCGATTGGCGCTCATCAGTCGGTTGCGAATATGATCGCCAATATGGCAGTCGATCTGGCCGCAGCACGCGCACTGGTCTACGGCGCGGCCCGCCTGAAAGATGCCGGTCGCCCCTATACCCGCGAGGCAGCGATTGCCAAACTCTTTGCCTCAGAAGCGTCAGAGCGTATCTGTCGCGATGCCATTCAAGTCTTTGGTGGTTATGGCTACAGCCAGGAGTATCCGGTTGAACGTCTCTACCGTGATACCCGCCTGTTGACCATTGGCGAAGGAACGTCGGAAATCTTGCGTGGAGTTATCGCCCATTCCGTTCTTGGCCTGCGCGGATAGCAGCTTGTGCTACAATGGAGGAACGAACGATAGCTTGCTATTGCCTGTGAGGTCTCAGACGAGGAAGTAGTATGACGCAGAGCCAGCCCGAGACCGACCGCGCCGCTCCTGCAATTAATCCCGCAGATTTGCAGGCACTGATCGCGCAGGGACGGCAACAAGGCTTCGTTACATTTGAGGATGTTCAGCGGCTGGTTCCCAACCCTGATGAGTCGATTGAATTGATCGACTCCATCTATGCCGCATTAGCCGAGGCCGGTGTTCCGGTTCAGGAAGGTGATGAAACAGCTCTGGGCGATGAGCCGTCATCACCTGCCACAATGGACCTCGATCTCGATGACGAGTTGTCAGACGCATTGCTCAGCGATAGCGTCCGCCTCTATCTGCGTGAAATCGGTCAGGTTCCCCTGCTCACCGCCGAACAAGAGAAGCGACTCGCGCAGTTGATCGAGCAGGGCCAGGAGGCCGAGCGCAAGCTGGCGACACTGCCACCTGATAGCCCGGAAGCAGCCCGCTTGAAACAATTGAAGGCGAAGGGTGAAGAGGCGCGTCAGCAGATGGCAGCTGCCAATCTGCGCCTTGTGGTTAGTATTGCCAAACGCTACCGCGACCGTGGCCTGCCCCTCCTCGATCTCATTCAAGAAGGCAGCCTCGGATTGCTGCGTGCCATCGAAAAATTTGATTACACCAAAGGCTACAAGTTCAGTACATACGCCACGTGGTGGATCAAGCAGGCACTTTCCCGCGCCCTCGCCGATCAGTCACGCCTGGTGCGGCTACCGGTTCATCTTGGCGAAACCCTCAACCGGATTCAGTCGGCCCGTCGGCAACTCACCCAATCGCTCGGTCGGGAACCAACCGATACCGAGCTGGCGAACCATCTTGGGATGAGTGAAGAGAAGCTGCGCGAGCTGCGCCGTACTGCCCAGGACCCGGTATCGCTGGCCACACCGGTCGGTGAAGAAGCCGATAGTACGCTGGCTGATTTCATTCCCGATCCGCACGCACTCGATGCTGATGATGCTGCCGCCAGCGGCATGCTGCGCCAGCAGATTACGGCTGCGCTCGATCAGCTCAGCGAGCGTGAGCGCCGGGTGCTTGAGTTGCGCTATGGCCTGGTTGATGGGCAGCCGCGCACGCTCGAAGAGGTCGGTAAAGCGTTTGGCGTTACCCGCGAGCGGGTGCGGCAGATTGAAGTCAAGGCGCTGCGCAAGTTGCGCCATCCACGATTGGGCAAGTTGCTGAAGGATTACCTCGATCAAATTTGAGGGTTGGTGGGTACGTTGGGGCACGTCGCGACGTACCCCATATTTTATTGACAGGCTAGAACCTCCCAGCCTGCCGGTATGGTAGCGCAGAGTATGACCATCACGCACTGGATTGGGTGCCTTACCCACTCATCATGCGCGTGGCGCGGCGTTTGGAGTGCGGCCGCCATGCTGCCGCGCCAGCCATGCTCACGATCCGGCGTTTGTCAGGCCGTTGACCCAAGCACAGAGTCGGTCAGTATTGAATCTGGTTGCCTTGATCGCTCGTTATGCGCGTGGCGCGGCGTTTGGAGTGCGGCCGCCATGCTGCCGTGCCAGCCGTGCTCACGATCCGGCGTTTGTCAGGCCGTTGACCCTGTTGGTTTGAAGCATGCCGTGTTTGCCTGTCGCAATCACGGAGTCGGTCAGTAATGGCGGGCTTCCAGCCCGCGCACGCAGCCATCCCGCCACCGCCGGATTACTTCCGTGCCAGATTAGCCGCCACCAGGATCGGATCCCAAACCGGCGCAAACGGCGGCGCATAGCTCAGATCAAGCTCAGCCAGATCATCAATCGTCCAGCCGGCTTGCAGTGCAGCCGCAATCGTGTCAATCCGCTTCGCCACACCTTCGCGACCGACCATCTGACCGCCTAGCAAACGGCGTGTATTCCGATCAAATACCAGCGAAACGGTAATCGGCTGATGGCCCGGCATATAGTGTGCCCGCGAGCCGGCTGTAGCCTGTACAGCCTCGGCGGCAAACCCCTCGGCCCGCGCCCGTGCCAGTGACAGACCGCTCATTGCGGCTTCTAGCGCAAAGACCTTGACCGCTACCGTACCGACAATCCCACCAAACCGGGCATCACCACCCGCCAGATTCTCGCCGGCCACGCGCCCCTGTTTGTTGGCCGTGGTACCGAGCGGCATCCATACCGGTTTCTGCATCACCCGATGCCACGCTTCAGCCACATCACCCGCTGCCCACACCTGCGGAAGGTTGGTCCGCTGATGATTATCGACGGCAATCGCCCCGGTCGGCCCCAACCTGATCCCGGCAGCCTGGGCAAGCGCAACGCCTGGTTTGACCCCAACGGCGAGAATCACGATCTCTGCCGGGATGGTCTGCCCTTCAGCGATAACCGCACGTATCCGTTCATCGCCGAAAAGCCCCTGCACCGTCTGGTTCAAACGCAGATCCACCCGCTGTCGGATCAGCTCTGCCTCGATCTGGCTCGCCAGATCGGCATCCATACCCGGTAGCACCTGGGGCAACCGTTCGATAAGGGTGAGCGATATGCCATGCGCGGCCAGCGCTTCAGCCATCTCTAACCCGATATACCCACCTCCGATAATCACACCGCTACGTGGTCGTTGTTCGTTCAACCATTCCTTGATTGCCAGCGCATCCTCAACCTGACGCAGCGCAAAGACACCCGCCAGATCAATCCCCGGTAAAGACGGACGACCAGGTTGCCCACCTGTCGTCACCACCAGGTCGTCCCAATGGTCAACAAACTCACGTTCGCTGCGCAAATCCCGCACACGCACTGTCTGTTGGTTTGGATCAACCTCCAACACTTCGTGTCGTACCAGGGCTTGAATGCCTTGCCTGGCGAATTGCTCTGGCGTGCGCACGATCAGGTCTTCAACCCGCACAATCTCGCCCTTAATGGCATACGGAAAGCCACAGGCACCGTAGCTCACAAATCCCGACCGCTCATACACCACAATCTCAAGCGTTGGATCGGTGCGGCGGGCTTTGGCCGCTGCACTCATGCCCGCTGCCCCACCACCGATCACGACGACCCGTCGCCTCATTCATCTCCTCCGGCTTGCTGAACAGAAGACACCTTATGATAATACAGATGCATCTGTCACCGGTCAGGTTACGTTTCCGCTCCCCACCAGCGCCAGCACCCCCAGCCCCAGCAACCCGATCAGACACCACGCCATCCCGTCATACCCGATCCATCCCACCAGCACCCCTGCACCCACCGGCGCCACCGTGCGGGCCACGGTCAGCAGCGCATTTTGCAGCCCGCTGATCACACCGTAGTTTGCCACCCCGTACTGTTCGGCAATCAGCGCTGCCCGCATGATCGTTTGGGTACCGGCCCCCGCTCCAAACAGCGCCACATAGACCAGCACAGCGATAGGGTGGGTTGAGAGCGTCAGAATCGTCAGGCCAATCATCTGCAACCCAAACAGACCGCCAGTCACCAGCCAGCGCGGCCAGCGTTCACCGAGAGGGCCGATCAACAGCCGACCGAGGAGCGACATCAAACCGTGCAGGCCGGCCATTGCCGAGGCGAAGGTAAGCTGTTCACCGCGACTGATCAGGTACGGAATGAGATGAACGGTCATAGCGACCGTTGCAAAGCTGCTGATTGAAAACGCAAGGCTGATCAGCCAGAAGCGCGACCTGGCAACCACCGCTCGCCATTGTAACGAAGGTTCAGGTGGATGATTGAGATAGGGGTTTTGAGATACGCCATCAGGTTCCAGCCCAAGATCCGCCGGACGGCGGCGCAGTATCAGCGCGTGCGGTGGTATGGTCAGAGAGAGTATCAGCGCCAGAACGATCAGGGCCGAACGCCAGCCCAGCCAATCGACCAGCCAGCCGGAAAGCGGGATGAAGACGAAACTGGCCCACGCCCCGAAAAAGGTCAAAATCTGCAAGGCCCGACCCCGTTCACGGCGAAACCAGGTTGCGACAATCGCAAAGGCCGGCTCGTAGAGCACAGCAGCACTCGCCAAACCAATCCCAGCCATCACCAGGTAGAGCTGCCCTGGCGTCGTGATTTGTGACCACACGACCAGCAGCCCACATCCCAGACATGAACCAGCCGTCATCAACCACCGACTACCGGCCCGGTCGAGCCACCAGCCCACCAGTGGCGCCGCCAGACCATTGGTCAGCAGCGCCACCGCATAACCGGTAGCGACGACCAGTTGATCGACCGCTAAATCACGGCTCATCGGCAAGATAAAGACGCTGTAAGCATAGTACAAAATGCCCCACGAAATAACTTCCGTGATCGAAACGGTCAAGAGCATGATCCAGCCGTAGTAGATACGACCGGAGTGTAAACGTTTTAACAGCATGAGCGTGATGTTGGCTGCAATTCAATCGTGGCGGAAAACGTATTTGGAACCGGTGAACAGCATACACTGCCATCAGCGTCTGGTCCGCTGCAAACACCTGTTTCCGGTAACGTCAACTCGAGCCGTTGTGCAGCTTCCCAGTCACCACACAGTGCCGCAGTCACCGAACGCACCTGTTCGTAGCCGGTCAACAGCAAGAAGGTTGGCGCCCGCCCGTAGCTCTTCATCCCGACCACGAAAAAGTCCGGTTCTGGATGCTGTAATACTGTCACCCCATGCGGTGGTACCGTCCCACAACTGTGCAGATTGGGATCGATCAATGGAGCCAGCGCGACCGGAGCCTCAACAATCGGATCGAGCGCCAGCCGCAATTCACGCGCCGGTGCCAGATCGGGGCGAAAACCGGTACAAACGACAATCTCATCAACCGGCGGTAGAGTACGTTCGCCATCACGCACAATCAACCCATCGGCAGTACGCTGAACCTGATCGGTGTGCCAGCCTGTGACCAGACTCACCCGCCCCGAATCGACCAGCGCCCGTACCTGCTGGCCCAGCCGCCCCCGTTCCACCAGCGCATCGGCTTCGCCGCCACCAAAAATCCGTTCGATCGTAGTTGCATCACGCCGCACCACCCAGGTTACCCGTGTATCTGGGGCGGTCTTCCCGAGCCTGACCAGATCGAGCAGGGTATTGAACGCCGAATGCCCACTCCCGGCGACCAGCACTCGCCGGTTTGCGTAGTGCGCCCGATCCCGACCGAGCACATCGGGAATACCGTAAAAGATATTGGCGGCGGCGTCGCGTTCACCAATCGCTGGTACCCCTGCCGCACCTAGTGGATTGGGTGAGAGATAGGTACCCGAAGCATCGATCACGGCCCGTGCCAGCAGCAACGACTCTTGCCCGTTATCGTCAACGATTGTCAACTGAAAGGGCACCCGCTGGCGATCACGACCGCGCTGCCGGTCATGGCCACGACGGGCAACAGCCACGACCCGCCGGCGATAGCGAATATGTGGGACAATCGCCGGCAAATCGGCCAGCGGCATCAGATAGTGCGCAACCAGTTCGGCGCCGGTCGGAAATGTATCAGCCGACGGCATCTGCCAGCCGGCGGCAGAGAGCAGCCGATTGGCTGCGGCGTCGACGCAATAGCGCCATGGCGTAAACATCTGCACGTGCCCCCAGCGTGAGACAGAAGCACCAGCCCGATCACCGGCTTCCAGAACGATAAACGATGCACCACGTTCAGCGAGATGGGCAGCCGCAGCCAGACCAACCGGACCGGCACCGATAATCGCGATTGGGAGAGTCATGACGTGTCTTCCTTTCAGCTATTATATCGAAGAACATCGATATACAAAACACAAAAAAACGCCTCTCCATCAGCCCATCCAGATCAAGCTTTATCCGGTGTAAGAGAGGCAAAAAACTGATCGATCAACAACCGCACTGTTGCCAGTGCATCCTGGCGAATCGCGTAATAAATCCACTGCCCGCGCCGCTCGCCCTCGATTAGACCACCATCGCGCAGCAACCGCAGATGGTGCGAAACGGTTGGCTGCTTGACGGGAAGGGCCGCTTCGAGATCACAAACGCAGACGTGACCGGCGTTGCGGGCCAGGATGGCCAGCAAGCGCAGACGGATCGGATGCGCAAGCAACGACAATGCATCGGCAAGCTGCGTAGCCTCAGCATCGCTGAGCGTAACCGTGATCGCCGGTGCACAACAAGACATCATCTGCACGGCCGGTGTTTCCTGATTTGTAGGCTGTGCCTTCATACTGCCTCCTCGGAACCCTCGACACGTGTAGTATAGCAGTATATCGAAGATTGTCAATATACTGTGCGTAGCAATATGCGAGTAAAGCCTTCATATCAGGACTTCAGCTACGCTTAATATTTCCTTAACCAACGACACAGCGTCAGAGCGCTATAATAAGGCAGGTTGTGCGGTACAACAGAATGACGGCATTAATGCATAAACACAGCCACGTATGCGATTATTGCGTATCATTTGCTTTAGTTTAATCACGCTTCTACTTGTTGCCTGCGATACTGGTTTATCGCCTGCCGCGCAGCCAGAAGCTACCCCTTTTCCAACCTCCGAAGCGCCGCTGCTCTCGCCCACAGCGGCGCTTCGCTTGCCAGACACCGATCTTGCCCGGCTTGCTGGAGAAATCAAGATCGACGGATCGAGTACTGTCTTTCCAATCACTGAACGGGCAGCAGTTGCATTTGGTGACCTGGCTCCCGATGTGACAATCCGCCTGGGCGTGAGCGGTACAGGGGGTGGATTTACCCGCTTTTGCGCCGGTGAGACTGACATCTCGAACGCTTCGCGTCCTATCAAGCAGAAAGAAATTGACGCCTGTGTTGCGTCTGGTATCGACTTTATCGAATTACCGATCGCGTTCGATGGCCTATCTGTGGTTGTGAATCCGCGAAACACCTGGATCGACTGCCTGACCGTTGCTGAGCTGAATCTGATGTGGGCGCCAGAGGCAACTAATCGGATCACGCGCTGGAATCAGGTTCGTGCTGTATGGCCCGATGAACCTTTGCATCTTTACGGTGCCGGTGTTGACTCCGGAACCTATGACTACTTCACCTCGGCAATTATTGGTACAGAGGGAGTGAGTAGAAGCGACTATACTGCCAGTGAAGATGATTATCTCCTGGCCCAAGATGTTGCCGCCGACCGGCTGGGTCTAGGCTTTTTTGGCTATGCTTACTACGCTGAATACGCCGATCAATTACGGGCGGTGGCCATTGATAATGGTCAGGGCTGTGTTGCGCCAACGGTTGAAACAATCGTTGATGGGAGCTATCAACCGCTCTCACGTCCAATTTTCATCTATGTTCGTGCCGACAGTTTGAAGCGACCACAGATTGCAGCCTTCGTCAAGTTCCACATACAAAACGGTGCTACGTTTGCTGAGCAAGCCCTGTACGTTCCCCTACCGGAAACTGTCTATCAGCTTGCCTTGCAGCGGGTAGAGCGACGGATCACCGGTTCGGTCTTTTCCGGCGGGTCGCAGGTTGGTCTATCAATCGAGCAATTATTGCAACTAGAGGATCGCTAGCGATGCGCTTTCCGATTCGCGTAAAGTTGTTGGGGGCACTGGCCATCGACCTCCTGTTGATGATGATCCTTGGCTCCTTTGCTATGCATCAGATGGCCGTCATGAACGAACATGCTGTCTTCATTGAACGTAATACTATTCCATCGCTCGACACGGTTGGCGATATGACAGCAGCGATCAATCGCTATCGTACTCGCCAGCTCGAATTTCTGATTTATACCAACAACGGCGACCGTGCCCGCATTCTTGATCAGATGCGTGTGATTGAAGCCGAAATGGCCGGCTACGTGCAAACGTACCGTGCTTTGATTGACTCCGAGAGCGAACGTCGTCAGTTAAATGCTGTTGAAGCAGCCTGGCACCAAGTGGTACGCGCCAACCACGAACGCTTCATGCCGGCAGTACGCCTGGTGAGTGATGGCAGTGTGCAGCCTTTTTATTCACGCATGAATCCCGTTTACGCCACGCTTGATCAGGAAATGAGCCTTCTGGTGCAAAAGAATCAGCAACAGGCACGGGCATCACTCGATGTTGTCGCCAGCAGTTATGCGACCGCGCGAACTTTCATCTTGTTCGATACGGCTGTTGCTATTATCATCTCGACGGTGATTGGCTTGTTCCTGTCTGCGCGCATCGCACGTCGGATACGGCGACTGGCTCAGGCTTCTCATCGGGTAGCCGCCGGTGACTTTGTCGGTTCTATCAATGAGCGGATACGTGATGAGCTCGGTGATCTGGCCCAGGCATTCGATCAGATGTTGAGCAGCCTACGGGCACAACGTGCCGAGCTGGAAGAACGCAATCGTGCACTGCAAGAGAGTATCTCGCGTCAGGTTCAGTTGATGGAAGAGATTATGCGTGGCAAACAGGCCGAAGCTGAAGCAGAACGGGCGCGCGCCGCCGCAGAGGCCGCCAGTCAGGCCAAGAGTGCCTTTTTGGCGACAATGAGCCATGAATTACGTACTCCCCTCAATGCCATTCTCGGATACGCGCAGTTGCTGCATCTGAGTAAGGTTGTGAGTGAACCGCACACAGACTATCTAGAGCGCATTCTCGTGTCTGGCCGTCATTTGCTCACCCTGATCAGTGACGTGCTCGATTTTGCCCGTATTGAACAGGGAGCACTCGAACTGGAATACCGCCAGGTTGCAATCGCACCCCTGGTCGAAGATGTAGCAACAATGACGTTGCCTCTGGCTCAACGCAACCACAATCAGGTGTTCACCCATTGCCCAGCGGACATTGGCACTATTGAGACCGATGAACGCCGCTTACGACAGGTTTTGATCAATCTCCTCGGTAATGCAGCTAAGTTTACCGAACGGGGAACGATTCAGCTTAACGTCATGCGAGAGCAGCACAATGGCATCGACGGCATTCGCTTCGACGTTATCGATACCGGGATTGGTATCCCTCGTGATAAGCAGAACAAACTTTTTAAACCGTTCA
This sequence comes from Chloroflexus sp., assembly GCF_034432675.1. Taxonomy (GTDB): domain Bacteria; phylum Chloroflexota; class Chloroflexia; order Chloroflexales; family Chloroflexaceae; genus Chloroflexus. Next base: position 32,752 of record NZ_DAOUBI010000132.1, read on the forward strand.
GCCAGATTGACGAGTCGGTCGCCCGCCGTTATGAAGGTACCGGTCTCGGTCTGGCACTCAGCAAGCAGATTGTGCTGGCCCTTGGTGGCACAATTGATGTAGAGAGCGACATTGGTCTTGGCTCAACCTTCACCGTTTGGCTGCCTAATGCACCTCTTGCTGCGGCAGACTCCACATCGTTACCACCGCAACCACACTTAATAGGAGAACCCGCATGAGCTATATTCTCGTTGTTGACGATAATTTTGATAATCGCCATATTATTGGGCAGATGTTGCAATTTAGTGGCTTTACTGTTGAATTGGTTGCTGATGCTCATTCTGCACTTCAGATCGCCCACACGCGGCGTCCAGGTCTGATCCTGATGGATTTATCGATGCCCGGTCTTGATGGCTGGACGGCAACTGAATACGTCAGGCGTGATCCAGAATTACATTCAATCCCGGTTGTTGCTGTGAGTGGTCATGTCACCCGCAACGATATTGAACGGGCAAAGCGAGCGGGATGTGTCGAGTTTCTAGCCAAACCGATTGACTATGAACATCTTATTGAGGTTGCCCGTCGCTACACCGGGCAGGCATCTCGTTCATCTTCACACACATGAACGTATTGTTCTCAGGCGTCGCCTGACCGACCGCGACGAGACGGAGCCGTGGCCTGCAAGCATCCTATTGCACGTCCACGCTCCAGGGATGGCATGAAAGACGGTGAGCTAGCATGAATAACGTTCAAGGCTACAGGTAGGTGAAGACACGCTTACGCCTACCATCAGTTCGTCCCTGGCACCATACGACGTAGTGCGTAGAGCTTATGTCATAAAAGCTGTGCAGTGGTGCTACCAGCCTGTCGCACAGACTCCTGAACACTCGCACATTACCAACGACAGTATCTCCTGCTCCCAGGCTGCCAGTATAGAAACGAGGAGCGCTAACAACCATACCATCGCCAGGGCAATCACTCGTTGAATTGGTTGTCTTACCCGCTCATCATGCGCGTGTCGCATCGTTTGGAGTGCGGCAGCATGGCTGCCGCGCCAGCCGTGCTCACGATCCAGCGCGTGTCACGCCGTGTACCCGACCAGTCACAGGGATGCTGAGTGTTCTCGCCACGATCATGTCGTCTGTCAGCAATGTAATGAGATAACTTCTAGCATACGGAACTCAGGAAGTCTATCCAGATGAATGCTGCCGTCCAGCGGTTGGCTAGTTATGGTACGATGAAGTTATGAAACCTCGACTCTTACCTTTGCTTAGCTGTCCACGCCACCCAGCAGTGACGTTGACAGTAGAACAGATCGAGCGTGTAGTTAACGGTGCGATTGTATCTGGACGGCTACGCTGTCCGGTGTGTGCCACGACATATCTGATTAAAGACGGCATTCTCGACATGATCGGTCAACACCGGCTAACCAGTGCTGCGCAAGTGGTCAATGAGGTACCGGTCGCCGCCTGGGCTTACGAACGCACCTGGCGACCATTCGCACTCAGCTTACTCAGCGGTGAACATTTTCCCCTTACCCGCGAACTCAAACTGATCACCGGTCTGGCGGGTGCCGGGCGGGGAGGGCTGATGGTTGACGTTGGTTGTAGCAATGGTCTATACGCACGTGCATTGGAACATGTCCGTCGTCAGAGTGGCGCCGGTGGTTTTGTGGTTGGCATTGATCTGAGTATGGCAATGCTCCAGGAAGCTCAACGACGTGCCTACCGCGAGGGGCTGTCGATCAGCTTTATTCGTGCTAGCGCTCAGGCCATGCCCTTTGCCGATGGAACCGTCGATGCGCTGGTTATGGGGGGGAGCCTGAATGAAATCGGCGATATTCCGGCAGCGCTATCAGAGTGGCGACGACTCTTGAGTCTGCAAGGACGCGGTGTGATGATGAGCCTGGTTGCAGCATCCACACCGATTGGACAAGGGATTCAGCAACTCCTGGCGAGTGGTGGGCTGCAGTTTCCTACTCTTGCTGACTTGAACCACTACTTCACCGCTGCCGGCCTGCGTCTGCGCGCCCAGTGGCAATACGGGATTGTGGTGTTCAGTGTGCTCCAGTAATGCTCATCTATTTGACGAGAAGGGCCGGTTATGATATATTCATAATCGCTGTACGGTGCCTGTAGCTCAACGGCAGAGCGCCTGACTGTGGATCAGGAAGTTGTGGGTTCGAATCCCATCAGGCACCCCACACGAGCGAAAAGCTGGGAATCATCCCGGCTTTTTTTGTACCAGACGCTATGACCCACAAAACAGTTATTCCTTTCCAGAATGCCCTGGTCGTATTAATGGACTCCATCTCATACCTCAACGAACACGATCAGGGAGCATTCGTGGTAAGCGGCTCGCACGGTGGTATCAGCTCGGCCCGTTACGCGCTCGCGGTGTCGCTGAGAGGTGTTGTCTTCAACGATGCCGGCATCGGCAAAGATCAGGCCGGTATTGCCGGCCTGGAGCTACTCGATACCGCTGGTGTTCCGGCAATTGCGGTTGCTCACACCAGCGCTCGTATCGGTGATGCTGTCGACACGTGGGCTAGTGGCATGGTCAGTGCCTTCAACCAGGCTGCGGCAGCACGTGGTGTACGCATGCACCTATCGGTACAGGAAGCTGCAACCTGCATCCTTTCCGACAACGTCAGATAAACAGTTGCGCGAACTGTGCGATACGCACGAAACCTGGGCAAAACCGGTCATGGTGTCCTGTAGACACTACACTCTGACAAACTTTTTACCCAGGTTCAGTTGCGTAGCGGCTGCGAGTGCGATATACTCAGCAATAGCCGGGTAAGAAGCGTATCGTATAGTTATAGACAGGTGGCTTGTGGATCTTGTTCGTGCTCATGTCTTTATTTCCGGTCGCGTACAAGGGGTGAGTTTCCGGGCGTACACCCGCGACCGGGCGCGGGAAGCGCAAGTCAAAGGGTGGGTACGGAACCTGAGCGATGGTCGTGTGGAGGCAGTCTTTGAAGGAACACGACCAGCCGTTCAAAAACTTATCAGTTGGTGCTACAGTGGCCCCAGTCAGGCGCAAGTCGAACGGGTCGAAGTTCACTGGGAAGATCCAACCGGTAAAGAAGGGATCTTTACCATTGTCTGGTAGAAAGAAACGCCGCATAATAAAGCGGGGAAGAGTGATTGTGCAGAAACAAAAGTGTTCTCCGCATAGGGCTGTTACTCCTGTCAGCATAGAAGCAGAGACTCCGCGGCGTGAAAGGACACATATGGGAGTCAAACGCTGGAAACTGATTACCAGTGCCCTGATTAGCATCGGTATCGCTACCCTGGCAATCCTCAATCGTGAATGGATCATAGAAGCCTTCAGTCTATTGAATGAAGCAAAGCATGGCTGGCTCCTAGTGGCGCTGGTGTTGATAGCCTTCAGTTATTTGATGAGTGCACAGGTCTTTAATCTCGTGCTCCGTTCACTTGGTCACCGCATAGGTCTCCTCCGTCTCTGGGCAACTGCTCTGACCGCGATTATCATTAGTCAGTCGGTACCTGCCGGCGGCGTCGGTAGCTATGCGTTTCTTATGAGCTACTTCAACCGCCGTGGCATTCGTGCCGGCGAATCGGCGTTACTGGCTTCCCTGGAGACGGTAAGTTATGTGGTTGCCATGCTGCTGGTCTTCTCGTTTAGCCTCGGCTATTTTGCCTGGCGTGGCCTTGAAGCGACCGGTGCCAGCTACATCGCCGCTCTGGTGGGTCTTTCGGTGATCGGTGTTGCGATTTTTGTCCTGACCCGTAGTGAGCAGACCCTACGCCAATGGCTCGGTGGTCTGCAACATCGGGTTGGCCGCCTCATCGGCAAGCAGTGGAGTAGTGCCCGGATTGATCGCATCGTTGCCGATTTGGCCCGCGGGCGTAGCCTGCTCATTCATCGTCGCCGTGATGTTATGCTGCTGGTTTTGATCCAGTTAACTGCCCTCAGCGGTCATAGCCTGGCGATGTTAATTGTGTTGCACGCTCTGGGGACTGATGTCAGTTTTGCGGTGGTGCTGGCAGCGTTCGGGGTGGCACTGGTAACGTCTACATTTAATGTTTTGCCCGGCGGTGGCGGTACGGTTGAGGCTGCGCTGGTAGCCGTTCTGAGCCAGATGGGAGTGGGTCCGGCAGCAGTGCCGGCTGCGATCATTTTCCGTCTCTTCAACTACTGGCTGGCCGCTCCTATTGCCATAATTTGTTACCACTGGCTGATACACGAGCCGGTAACGCCACTGGTACGCAGTTCAAAAGTGCGTACCAGCTCGCTAGAGGCATCGTCGCACGACTAAATGACCAGCCGATGCACAAGGGGGGGTATGAACAAAAGTGTCGTCGAGAATCTGCGACGGGTCGAGCTGTTGAGCGGTCTGAGTGATGAAGAGTTGTTGCAGATTGCCACTATCTGCAAGGTGAGACGGCTTGCTGGCGGTCAGCACGTATTTAATGAAGGTGATGAGGGTGACGAGCTGTTCGTCATTCACGAGGGTTGTGTGCGCATTGTGATCAACACTCGTGGCCCTGACGGAACATTCACGCCTTCAACCATCAATCTGCTCTACAGTGGTCAAAGTTTTGGCGAGATGGTGCTCCTCGGTGGTGCCACGCGCTCCGCAACGGTGGTCTGTGTTGATCCATGCGTATTACTGGTCATTCGTGAACGCGATTTTGCCATGTTATGCGAACGCAACCCGCGGATCGGGTATCTGGTGATGCGCAATATGGCTGCCGATCTCGCGTATAAACTCCGCTCATCAAATTTGCTCCTCCGCGGCAATATTCGCTGGCAGCAAGGTGAGTTGGGTAAGCGTTGAATGGCATGACACGCGCCGGATCGTGAGCGCGGCTGGTGCGGCAGCCATCTCCAAACACTGCGACACGCGTATGACAAACGAGCAAGATAACCAATTCAACGTAACGATGATGGGGATCACCTGTATGGTACAGATAGACAGAATCCGTAGGGGCGGGTCTAAACCGGCCCCTACGCGATCTCCCCGGCGTAGTGGTAGCCAGAGGCGTTGGAAAGCGGTTTGGATGGCGTAACGGGTCAGTGCCCGTCGCAATGCCCGACGACGGTCTTCGGTTGGCACGCGGGTTACTGCACCACGGCGATAACGCTCGGCAACGTAGGCAGTTGCGATACCG
>NZ_DAOUBI010000133.1:0-24390 GCF_034432675.1 Chloroflexus sp.
CCAATCCAGCGCGTGATAGCACCGGAGATGGTTATTCGAGCGCGACAGTACAACTTTTTATGAAATAAGTTCTAAACAGCCGGACCGTTCTACAGGCGTGTTGTCTCCGTGAGTTGTGGGGAAACCGCTGATACACGCACGTGATCGAGAGCAGGGCTGCTGCGGCAGCCCTGCTCTCGCACTCCATACCAGGCGAGACGGTCAATTCTGCCTGGTAACGGTATGTGATCCCACGGTGTGCGCAGCGGGAAGGCCGGGTCGGCACATCTGCGCTCAGGGGTAGTGCTGGTGTGATCGTTGCCTAGCCTGACAGAGACTCTACAATCGTTATGAGCACACACAGCATCCCCGTGAACGGCAGGGTTAACGGTGTGACACGCGCCGGATCGTGAGCACGGCTGCTGCGGCAGCATGGCTGCCGCACTCCATACCGCGCAACACGCTTATGACAAATGGGTAAGGCAAACAATCCAGCACGTGATGGCACGATTAGAGCTGCTCTCTGCCAACGGGCCAGGTGCAGGATCGGCTATCGTTGGTGATTGGTGAGCGTTCATGCGCTTGTGCGACTGCTTGGGAGCACGATAGCACAGGTTTTATGACATAAGTTTGAAAGTTCGCCAGTATGCGTTGCCTGGACAGATTGTATAGCTTTCGGGTAAACGTGGTATGATGAAGGAACAGGGTACTCGTTCCTTCATCTACGATAAGAGGAGCCGTGATGCTCACCGATACAGCTCGTCAGATTATGCATGAGTGGATCGCCTCGGATAGCCTGCGGAAGCATTGCGAGGCGGTTGCGGCCTGTATGACTCATTTTGCGACAAAGCAAGGGGCTGACGTCGATTTATGGACAGCGGTTGGGCTGCTTCATGATCTTGATTTTGAGCGCTACCCCCACATGCCGGAGGCCGGGCCGGCGACAACCGCAATTGCCGAGGCGCTGTTGCGGGGCGAAGAGGTACCTGCCGAACTGCCGGGGCACCCGTTCTACGGTGTTGCCTATCTACGCAGTGCCGGGTGGTCGCCTGAAGTCTTGCGCGCTATCCTCAGCCATGCCGATTATAGCGGGATCGCGCCTGAGTCGCCGCTTGAGCGCACGCTGTATGCGGTTGACGAGTTGAGTGGTTTTGTGACTGCGGTCGCATTAGTGCGGCCTGACAAGAGCATTCATAGCGTTGAAGTTTCGTCAGTGCGCAAAAAGATGAAAGATAAAGCCTTTGCTGCCAAAGTCAGCCGCGAAGGTATTGTGCATGGCGCTGAAGTCATTGGTATGGAGCTGGATGCGCTGATCGGCGAGGTGATTGCTGCACTGCGCACAGCCGCGCCACGGCTGGGTCTGGCAGGGAATAACGCATGACACTGGTGTCGCATGTCTGGCCGGAGACGGTAAGTGTTGTTGATGGCCATTTGTGGATTGGCGGCTGCGATACGGTTGCGCTGGCCGAACAGTTTGGAACTCCTCTATATCTGCTTGATGATCTGACGCTGCGCGGTGCTATGCGTGCCTATCGGCAGGCATTTGCCGCCGCCTACCCTGGCCCGTCAATCGTCCACTACGCCGGGAAGGCGCTGTTGAATACGGCGCTGGCCCAGATCGTGGCGCAAGAAGAACTGGGACTGGACGTCGTTTCCGCAACCGAGTTGTTGGTGGCGCAGCGAGCAGGTCTACCGATGGATCGGGTTCACCTCCACGGGAATGCGAAGAGTGATCAGGAACTGGAGCGGGCGATTGCGTGGCGGGTTGGGGCGATTGTCGTTGATAACCTTGACGAATTGCAGCGACTCTGTGCGCTGACATCCCATCTCACCACACCGCAGGGCGTCTTGTTGCGCGTGGCGCCCGCTATCGAAGCGGATACGCACTCGCATATCGCTACAGGGAGCGCCACGGCAAAATTCGGCCTGCCCCTGGAGGCGCTTGATGAGGCTGTCGCCCAAACCCTGGCCGCACCCGGCCTGCGCTGGTTGGGATTGCATGCGCATATCGGCTCGCAACTCTTTGCGCTTGAACAGGTGACGGCGACCGTTGAGGTGTTGGTGGCGCTGGCTGCGCGGTTATGGAATCGCTTTGGGGTGGCACCGGTCGAACTTAGTCCTGGTGGTGGTCTGGGTGTGCCGTACACTGCTGACCAGCCGGCAACCGGTATTGATCGTTATGCGCAGGTGGTGAGTGCGACGTTGTGTGCAGCCTGTGAACGATACCGGTTATCGTTACCGCGCTTGACCGTCGAACCAGGCCGTTCCATTGTTGCCCGGGCCGGTGTGGCTTTGTACCGCGTGGTAGGTCGTAAGGGTGAGCACTGGGTGCATGTTGATGGTGGTATGGCCGACAATATTCGTCCGGCCCTTTACGGGGCGCGCTACAGTGCGGTTCTGGCCAATAAGCCGGCTTCACCGCCAGCGATGACGGCCAATGTCGGTGGACGTTACTGCGAGTCGGGTGACGTGTTGTTACGCGATATTGCGCTGCCGACTGCGCAGCCGGGTGATCTGCTGGCCGTGGCAACAGCGGGTGCCTATACGCTGAGTATGGCCAGTACCTATAATCTGGTACCGCGTCCGGCACTCGTCCTGGTTGCCGACGGACAGGCACGTCTGATCCAGCGTCGGGAAACAGAAGACGATGTGTTGGCCCGTGATCTGTTGCTGGATCGGTGAAAGGTACGCCTGTATCGTTAGATCGGAGCAGGTGCGATCTGAACTGCTCGTGGTAGAAGCGAGGTTCGTATGATGCATGCCCCTCTCTACGGTGGAATTGAGGCTGGTGGAACCAAGTGGATCTGTGCAATTGGAACCGGGCCAGATGATATTCGGGCTGAAGTTCGTTTCCCAACGACGACATCTGCCGAGACGCTGGCCAATGCCATCGCCTTTTTTCGCGCCCACGAATCAGAACGTCTGGCAGCCATTGGTGTAGGTTCGTTTGGTCCGGTCGATCTCAATCCGGCCTCGCCGTCGTATGGCTCAATCACGACGACACCGAAGCCAGGATGGGCGCACACTGATATTGTGAAGACACTGTACCAGGCGCTTGGACGACCGATAGGCTTCGATACCGATGTCAACGTTGCGCTCCTCGGTGAACGGCAATGGGGTGCAGCGCGTGATTGCGATGTGGCAGTGTACATTACGGTTGGTACCGGCATTGGCGGCGGCACAGTAGTTGGTGGGAAGCTGGTACACGGGTTGATCCATCCGGAGATGGGGCATATGCGGGTGGTACGTGATCCGGTGCGTGATCCCTTCATCGGTATCTGCCCGTACCATAGCGATTGTCTGGAGGGGTTGGCTTGTGGGCCGGCGCTGAAGGCACGCTGGCAGACTCCGGCTGAGGAGCTGCCGGCTGACCATCCAGCGTGGGAACTCGAAGCCGATTATCTCGGTCAGGCGATGGCAAATCTGCTCTGCATCCTTTCACCGGAACGCATCATCATCGGCGGTGGGGTGATGAGTCAGCCGCAGATGTTTCCATTGGTGCGGGCCGCAACGCAGCGCTGGCTGAATGGTTACTTGCAGCATCCTCACATTCTCGATCACCCTGACAGGTTGATTGTGCCACCTGCGCTGGGCCAACGGGCCGGTGTGTTGGGGGCAATTGCGCTGGCGATGCATAGGGCAGGTGCGGTATAGACGGCCCGGCATAGAAAGGAAGCGTTATGCTGATAGCCCGTGATCTGGCTCCTGATTTGATCATCTACAACGCTGTCGTGTATACGCTCCACTGGGAATTGCCACAGTGCAGTGCCGTCGCCTGCAAAGATGGCCGGATTGTGGCAATCGGTGACGATGCCGCAGTGCTGGCGCTGGCCGGTCAGGCAACCCCGCGGATTGACCTGAACGGGCGGGCGGTTATTCCCGGCATTCACGATGCCCACAACCATATGCTGGAGATGGGCCTGAAGTTGCAGCGGATCGGCCTCGATGACTGTACGTCCATCGCCGGTATGCTTGAGCGGGTGCGGGCGGCGGCAGCGGTTACCCCACCTGGCCACTGGATCATTGGTGAGGGCTGGAACGAGTCGCTCTTTCAAGAAGGCCGATTACCCAATCGTCACGATCTCGACGCGGCGACGACAGCACATCCGGTGCTCCTCAAACGGTTCTTCAACATGGATGTGGTGAATTCGCGGGCACTGGAGTTAGCCGGTATAACAGCTAGTACGCCTGATCCGGCAGGTGGCAAGATCGAACGTGAGCCGGACGGTACACCCAACGGGATTCTGCGGGCAGCGGCAAAGGAACTCTGCCGGCGCCTGATCCCGCGTCCAATGCAGGATGCGTGCGTTGAAGCGCTGGACATGGTCGGGCGGGCGTATCTGGCGTATGGGATTACCAGCATTCTCGATCCAGGCCTGCAACCGTGGGAGATTCAGTCCTATCTGGCAGCGCGACGTGCCGGTCGTTTGCCCGTGCGCGTGAATCTGCTCATCTCGTGGCATGGCTTTCGCGAGAGTGAAACGCGCAGTGAACTCGATGCCCGTGCCAGGGCACTGGGTGGTCTGAGCGGTCTGGGTGATGAATGGCTTCGCATCGGTGGCCTGAAGATGGCGATTGATGGCGGAACGACCTCGCATACGGCCTGGATGTTTCAGCCGTTTGTAGGCGAGGATCGGGTCTACGATTACAACCGTCTCGATCCCGAAGACCTGCGCGAATTTTTTACCCTTGGGCATACGCTGGGTTGGGATATCGGTATTCATGCAATTGGCGACCGGGCGCATCACGAGGCGGCCCGTGCGTTTGCTGATGTGCTGGCGGCGCATCCGGCAGAACATCGCCATAATCTCATTCACGGCTATTTTGCCACCGAAGAGAGTCTGCAACACATGGCCTGCTATGGATTGGCCGTGGTGATTCAGCCAACCTTCATCTATTATGAAGGCGATGATCTGTTCCGCGATGTTGGCCCTGAGCTGGCTGCCCGCTACAAGCCGATGCGAACCTACCTTGATCGCGGGATTCGGGTGATTGCGACCAGCGATGTGCCGAGTACCGTCCACTTCAATCCGTTTATTGGGCTGTACAGTTTAGTCACCCGAAAGACCTGGAAGGGAACACTCATCGCACCGGATCAGGCGGTTAGTCGTGAAGAGGCGCTCTTTGCCTACACGGTAGCCGGTTCCTGGTTGACGCGCGAAGAGCATCTGAAAGGCCCGCTGGCGCCCGGTTTTCTGGCCGATATGGTGGTGCTGGATCGCGATTACTTCACCTGTCCGGTTGAAGAGATAAAAGAGATTCAGGTTGAGATGACGATCCTCGGTGGCCGTGTAGTGTATACCCGTGAAGGGATGATTGGTGAGCGGTGATGAGACACGTCCTCACCGCGGCCCGTCCCGGTGGGGGCGAGAGCACGCCCCCTCCAGAGCGATACCGGCGCTTACGCACGGTGGGGTGTCGCTCAGGTGTGGAGCCTGGGTGATGGCAAAAAACAGCGTGTGCAGTAGCGGGTCTTGTGAGGGGGCGCATGGCTATGCGCCCCCTGATGTTGGGCGACAGGGAAGGTGACTATACGTCACCAGTATTTACCGTCCGGTCGTCATTCCACCGGTTCAAACCGGGCCTGGAAGAAGCGGAGGTACCGTGGTTCGTAGACCATCCGCAGGCCACGGGCCTGATGACGTTGATCGTACACTGCCTTCACCGACTCGGCTACAACATCCATGTGGGCCTGAGTATAGACTCGGCGCGGGATGGTCAGCCGGGTTAATTCCAGTTTGGGATAGTAGTTCTGCCCGGTCTTGGGATCGCGTCCAGCGCTGGCAATACCGCGTTCCATCGCCCGCACCCCTGAGTCGAGGTACAACTCGGCGGCCAGTGTCTGGGCAGGGAAGAGGTCTTGCGGCAGGTGCGGATAGAACCGGCGTGCATCCAGAAAGATCGCGTGACCGCCAATCGGAACTACGATGGGGATGTCCCAGTCGAGGAGCAGTTCGCCGAGGTAGCGCACCTGGCCGATACGGGCACGGATGTAATCCTCTTGCAGCGATTCCTCGATCCCAACCGCCAGCGCCTCCATATCGCGCCCGGCCATGCCGCCGTAGGTGTGCAGTCCTTCATACACCACCACCAGATTGCGGGCTTCATCGGCGAGTTGATCATCGTTGAGCGCTAACCAGCCACCGATGTTCACCAGCGCGTCCTTCTTTGCGCTCATCCATGCGCCATCGGTGTAACTGCAAAACTCGCGGACAATCGCGGCGATACTCTGTTCGGTGTAGCCGGGTTCACGTTCTTTGATGAAGAAGGCATTTTCCACCAGGCGCGTGGCATCGAGAAAGATGCGTAACCCGTACCGATCACATAATGCGCGTAAGGCGCGGACGTTTGCCATACTGACTGGCTGCCCACCAGCCATGTTAACGGTACCGGCCAGACTGATGTAGGCAATCTGTTGCGGGCCAACCTTATCAATAAGTGCCTGTAGTTTGTCGAGATCGACGTTGCCTTTGAACGGATACTGGCTTTGGGGGTTGTGCGCTTCGTCAATAATCACATCAACAAAGATGCCACCGGCCAGCTCCTGGTGCAGGCGGGTGGTTGTGAAATACATGTTGCCGGGAACATACTGCCCGCGGCGGATAGCGACCTGACTGATCAGATGCTCGGCACCCCGTCCCTGATGGGTGGGAATAATGTGGCAGTAGCCATACACCTGCTGGACAGTTGCTTCCAGGCGATAAAAACTGCGGCTCCCGGCGTATGCCTCGTCGCCCATCATCAGGGCTGCCCATTGCCGGTCGCTCATGGCATTGGTACCACTATCGGTAAGCAGATCGATATAGACATCTTCAGAACGCAGCAGAAACGTGTTGTAACCAGCAGCCTTGAGCGCCGCCTCGCGTTCGGCCTGGCTGGTCATGCGCAGCGGCTCAACCATCTTGATCTTCCACGGCTCGGCCCACGACCGCCGACCGAATTGTTGCCCCATTGTACGGGGGTAGTCTTGTTCCTGCATAGATACCTCGCTGCAATTGCTCCCAACGCCATTGTTGTGGGTTCAGCGGTACGACACCTCCGATAACCGGGCACGGTTGTTGTGGGTCTGGATGGTGGATGGAGAGATCGTCCAGGTACCATCTCTCCATCCGCCAGCGTTTGCCAGTACCAGTTACCCGCCCACTGCCAATCAGACGAGGGTTGAACGCCGGTCGTAGTGATAACCGTGCGGTATCGTCATGGGGTGTCGATGTGATCACACGATACCGGTCGGTACTAAATGCCAGTAGGCGCGATTGAGCAGAGCCTTTTCGTAGTGATAATACGCACTCGGTTTGGGTGGTTGCGGTGGATGGTTATAATCGAAGACCAGTTGCGTCGCCTGCCCATAACCGGTTTCGAGAAAACACATCACCTGACCCTGATACCGTTCGTCGCTCAGCTTACCTTTAATCTCGCCGATGATCCGGTGGGCGATCACTTTCGCCTCGAAGTGAGCGGCGGCACCGCTCTTGCTAACCGGCAGATCGGTGGCATCACCCAGGCCGTAGATATAGGGAAACTGTTTGTGCTGGAGTGTTTCACGGTCGGTTGGCAACCAACCCTGCTCATCCCCCAGTCCCGACTCGCTGATGATGCGCGCTCCCCGATGCGGTGGCACCAGCACCAGCAGATCGTAAGGCAGCGTTGTTCCTTCGAGTGATGAGATGGTGTGCGCAACCGGATCGATCTGTTCGGTGTTGAAGAAGAGTTCGTAGTTAATCCCCCGTTCTTCCATCATTGGGGTAACAAACTGGGCAACGCTCTCGATAGTAAAAACCCGGCCAATCGGCGATAGATAGGTGATCTCGGTCTTCTCGCGCAGGCCACGTTTCCGCAGTTCATCCTCAAGCATAAACGTGAACTCCAGTGGCGCGGGAGGACATTTGTAAGGAATATCGGCCACGCCGATCACAACCTTCCCACCGTTAAACTCACGCAGTGCGGCGTGGAGACGGAGCGCAGCTTCGGCGCTGTAGAAATGGTGTGCCCCTTCCGTGTAGCCAGGGACAGCAGATGGTTCAAGGCGTGCACCGGTAGCGATAATCAGGTAATCAAACGGTATCTGGGTGCCATCTGCCATCTCGACATACCGCTCATTCGGTTCGATGCACACAGCATCACCGATAATCAGGTCTACTGAGCGTCGCAACAGTGAGCGTTCACTGCGTTCCCAGCTCTCTGGAGGTGGGCCACCGAACGGGACGTAGAGCCAGCCGGGCTGATACACGTGCTTACCGGTACGATCAATCAACGTAATTTGCGCCTGCTTGCACGTCAACTGTCCGGCCAGTAGATTCGCGACCAGGGTACCGCCGACGCCACCACCTAACACAACAATTTGTTTCGTTGTCATTGTAGTTACCTTCTAAGAGCTTAGCCGCACAACCATACCGGGTTGCGCGAAGGCATTGCCTTCGCACCGGTTAGAGAGACTTTGGCGGACAGGCTCCAGGTACAGATTAAAACCAATATCCACCTTGCGCCGCATTATTTTGATGGGCGCGTGCTCGTATCGAACCTGGATCAACGTGCATCAACGCACTTTCCGCACAACAAAACGGGTGAAGCCCTGTGCGGGGAAGGCACCAATAAACTCGTGACTAGCCTTCTGCACCCAGATCGGAATATCCCTGGCTGAACCAGGGTCACTCGATAGGACGGCAACCACTGAACCGACGGGAATGCTCTTGATACCGCGGATCAGTTCCATCATTGGCCCAGGGCAATGGCTACCACGGGCATCAATCTCTTTGTCGATAGTTACGTTTGGGGTTGTCATAGTTGCCTCCTGCGGTCAACGCTGACCGATTACATTTCTTGTGATAAGGATAGCATTTTGCCTGGAGCTTAAACAGAAAGATGCGACAACATATTCTGTACGAGTTGTAACTATTGCGGGGTGGGTGAGGAGGGGAGGAAATAGAAGGGAGGAGATAGGAGGGAGGAGATAGGAGGGAGGAGATAGGAGGTAGGAGGTAGGAGGTAGGGGCGAGAAAGCAGGGGGTGAGAGAGGATGTAGAAGCTATACTGCTATACTTCTGCACGCCAAACCATGCGATACAGCATTGGCGGGCGCGGGAGGGGAGGGTTGGGGGCAATGAGTAGTTGATGGTGATGCCGGTGACAATCAGACTGACGTTGTATTGACGTTATAATAACCCAAGTTGCTACCTATGCTGTAAGCAAGCCACGGAGGCTGAAGGCCAGGATGAACAGCACGACGTTGTACTCAACACTGTATAGCGTAACCGCATGAATGATTTGGGGAGCAGTCAGCTCCCATGGACGTGCTATGTCACGTCTCACGGTAGCAATCCTGGTTATCCACATCCTCTGTGTCCTCCGTGTCTCTATGGTGACAAAGGTAGCAACCTGGGATGTCCATACCATTGACCGGCAATAGCACCTGGCTCGATTATGACAGACTCCACACTCACTGCGCATTATCTCGACCCAACAGCACCGGCCTGGAGCGCAACCATTGATCGCTTGTGGCAACAGTCGGGCGCACCGCAAAACCCGACGCTCATCCCGCCCCATTTTGTCAAGAGCACCTTTCCCCGTATGGGCGGGATCGTGGTTGAGTTTCGGGCAGGCGATTGCACGGTCGGGTTTGGAATGCTGTTTCCCCGCACAGTCATCAACGGTCAGCGCCATTACACCATGCGTCTCCACGAGCTACACGAACGGTTGCCTGATGATGCGCTGCAAGCCCTGATCGCTGCGACGCCGGCCACGGTGTATCGGCCAGCCGATGGGGTGACGTTTGCCCCCAAACGACCACGTCCAGCCGGTCTCTGGATTGGCACACCGCAGGCTGATGATACAGCGGCGATTACAGCGCTCTACCGTAGCGTGTGGGGTAGCCAGCCCTATCCAACCGACCTGTTTAGTGCTGAGTTTGCTCTCGGCACGGCGCTGGTGGCGACGGTAGATGGTCAGGTGGCCGGGTTTTTGCTCGGCTTCTGGCGTTTCGGTTGCCATCCTATCGCCGATAACGATCTGACAATCGAGTCGCAGGTAATGACCGTTGATCCTGCGTATCGCAACCACGGGCTGGCAACTCGCTTGAAACAGGAACAGGCCCGTCTGGCGCTGGGTCAGGGGGTGCGCTGTATTCACTGGACGGTTGATCCCTTGCAGTTGCCGAATGCACTGCTCAATTTCAATCATCTGCATGCGGTAGCCGGTGAGTTTGTACGTGGCTACTATCCGGTACACAATGAGTTGAATCTGGTAACAGCCTCTCGGTTTGGGATCACCTGGCTGCCGGCCAGCGTGCATGGTAGTAAGGGTTTACATAATCAACGGGATCGTCTCCTGATCACCGATCTGCCGGATATTGCCATTCTCAACGACGGCCCCCGTCTGTTGCGTGTACCCCATGCGCCGGCGCAGATTGCGATTGCCATTCCTCAGCAGTGGACAGAGCTTCAGCATCGGGATCGGAACCTGGCAATTGCGTGGCGCGATGCAACGGATGAACTCTTTGCGAAGTGGATTGGCTGGGATGCGGGAAAATACGTGATCTACACTGTCGCCCGCGATCCCGCCGGAACCGGCTATCTGATCGGGAAACCGGCGGGATCGTGGGTGTGGGAATCCGTGAGTATCCGTGATCCGCACCCATCGGACGCGGATAGACGCGGATTGAGCGGATAGACGCGGATATTTTTCGGGTTGTGATCTCCGCCGTCGCCCGCGATCCCGTCGGAACTGGCTATCTGGTGTGCGATCATCCGCACCCATGGGACGCGAATAGACGCGGATTGAGCGGATAGACGCGGATATTTTTCAGGCAAGGGAGCTGAGACAGCAGAAGGATGCATCCTGAAGAAATCCTACATATTACATCGTGCCAGGTTTGGTGTCAGGAAAACAGAATTGCGCAATGGTGAAGACATCTATACCGCAGGTGGAGCGAGTTTGATGTATAATGCTGGTGATGATTGTGCATTTTAGCGCAAACCAGGTGCCGCTCCGTTTCAGCCGCACCGTCATATTATGGACGCTAGCCTTTCTGATCGGGCCGTGGCCGGCGCTCTCGTGTATCATCCACTGCCTGCATCTGTCGTCGGTGAACAGGGCAGGGGTAGAGTATTTCTTGTGCGATGCGCCTCATCGTCACGCCAACCACGCCGATACGCCGGCTCCGCCGGTACGGTATGACGTATTGCCGCTGTTACTGATTGCTGTTGCCATTGGCTCAATCGTGATCCAGCGGATCAGCACTGTTGATAACGATACTCTCCGTTCAATTCTGCACGCTCCTGAACCGCCGCCACCTCGCACGCCCCGCCCCGGCCTGTTAGTTGGATAGACGATACGGAAGCCTGGGCAGGGTGTAATTGTCGTGTCTTGTTTTATCTTTACGTTGCGAGGTGCTACAATGCGACGTCTCTTTTCTCTGTCAGTTACAGTAGCCTTACTGGTGGTATTGGTCGGTTGTGGGGCAAATCAGAGTGGGGTAACGAGCGGTGGGATTACAGTGCGCGATCCGTGGGTGCGGGCCGCGATGATGAACGTAGCCGGTAATCAATCCGGCGCGATGGGGGATATGGGCAATATGGACAATATGGCTACCCCGATGGCCGGCATGGAGGGTGACGGTGGCCATAGCCATGGGAACGAATACGGGAATACCGCTGTTAGCGCCGCGTATATGGTGCTCGTCAACAATGGTGCTGCGGACGCGATTGTGAAGGCTGAGAGCGATGTGGCAAAGACGGTCGAACTGCATAACGTGATAATGGAAAACAATGTGATGCAGATGCGGCAGGTTGAGGCTATCGAGGTGCCGGCCAATGGCCAGGTTGAACTGAAGCCGGGTGGTTTCCACGTGATGTTGATCGGTCTGAACCGTGATCTCAAAGAGGGTGATGAAGTGATGATCAAACTCACCACTCGGAGCGGACAGACCATTGATGTCAAGGCGCCGGTACGCAAGCCGTAGGTAGCTTGGTCGAGTTAGACAGCGCATGCTCGCATGTTTCGAGAAATAGTCTGGCGATAACCTAGATGCCCTCAGCCTCGGCCCCTCTCCCGCGTAGCGGGAGAGGGGGGATGAGAGGCACGAATGAAGTCTTTCCGAAAGGGTAGAGGTTGGGTTGGGCGATATTTCTGTTTGTCCTTGAATGTGATACACAGGCAAAGCGTGGAGATGGGCCGCCGTCCATCTCCGCCCTATCAGTGTAGTGCAGGTAACCGACATGAAGCATCTTATCACCTTGATTCTTGCCGTATTGAGCGCACTGCTGCTCAGCGGTTGTGGCACATATGAATTTCGCGGCACCGTGCTCGAACCGCCGAATCCAGCCCCAGAGCTACCACTGGTCGATCAGTTTGGGAATGAGTTCCGTCTCAGCGACTATCGTGACAAGATTGTCCTGATCTTTTTTGGGTTTACGCACTGTCCTGACATCTGTCCGACGGCACTTGGTGATTTGAAGCGGGTGATGGAGAAGCTTGGTAATGATGCGACAAAGGTGCAGGTTGTGTTTGTCTCGGTTGATCCTGAACGCGATACACCTGATTTAATGCAACGTTACCTAGCAGCGTTTAACCCAACGTTTCTGGGCTTGAACGGGGATCGAACGGTGCTGGAACAGGTCTACAAAAACTATGGGGTAACGGCCATCAAACGCGAGCTCCCCAATTCGGGTCTGGGTTATACCATTGACCATTCTGGTTACATTTATGCTATCGATCAGGCCGGCAACTGGCGACTGCTCTGGGCACATGGTACACCGGTGGACGACATTGTGAGCGATGTGCAGGCGCTGTTGCGCAATCCACCACGTGGGTAGACTGGCAGTGCGTGCAATGACAACACCGAGTACGAATGAAGCAATACGTGAAGAAATGAGCCACCAGCAGGTGTTTTTCAAACAGATGCTGCACCTTTCCCAACATCGGCTGCCGGTTGTCAGTCGCTTCACACCTCGTATTGTCGTGCTCTTAGTTGCCATAGCCATGATCGCGATTGGTGGGAGTCTCCTCTGGCAGGCAATGACCAATCGTCAGCGGCAACTGGTGTTTGAAATTCCACCCGGTACAGCAGCACGTCTGGCCGCAGGTGAAGAAGTGAATATCTTTCCCTCGACGATTATCATCGACCTTCGTCAGCATGATACGCTCGTGATCCAGAATAACGATAGCGCTGAAGTCACGATTGGCCCATTCCGCATCGTTCCCGGGCAACGGTTTGTGCAACGGTACTGGAGCCCCGGTGTCTACGAATTGATCTGTTCTATCCATCAGGGTGAACAGTTGCGCATCGAAGTACGGTGATCATTGGTCGGTTGGATGAGCATTACGGTACAATACTATGGGCTTCCGTAGTTCTCAGACAACAGGATGATTGTATGTTGCGTTCACACTGGCATGCTACCCTTCATCAATCACCACTGCCGTGCATCGATCTACCATCAACCGCCGACGTGGTCGTCGTAGGTGCCGGCGTAGTTGGTGCGGCGACAGCCCTCTGGCTCACGCGGGCCGGTCTACGACCACTCGTTATCGATCAATACGGGCCGGCAGCGGGTGCCAGTGGCCATAATGGCGGCATCCTTGCTGCTGGTCTGGCCGAGAATTACCTTGCGGCAATTGCCCGTTATGGTGCGGCGACGACTCGGGAACTGTACGAATTGAGCTTGCGCGGGCAGCAACTCATGGTCGAGTTGATCCGGCAAGAACAGATTGAGTGCGATCTTCGTCTGCACGGCAATCTCAATCTGGCAATTGGTGAAGCGCAACTGACTATTACCGGCGCAACAGTCGCGGCATTGCAGGGTGATGGCTTTCCGGCGCAATTGCTCGACCGCGCAACTGCCCAGGAACTGGTGGCGATTCCGCTAGGGGCTGCTGTCAGCGGTGCCCGCTTCAACCCGGCTGCCGGGACGCTCCATTCCGGACGATTGGTATATGGGTTGCTGGCCGCTGCGCAACGTAATGGTGCCCTGTGTAGCTGGGGTGTCACCCTTCGCCAGGCGATCACCGACAACGGCAGGCTACGCCTGATCACAGATCGCGGCATCATCGACACTGCTGCGGCAGTGATTGCTGTGAATGCCTGGAGTGGTGAGGTGCTACCGGAACTTGCCCGGCGGATTACGATGGTACGCGGGCAAGTACTCTGCACGGTACCGGTTGAATCGTTCATTGCCTGTGGCTTCGGCGCCAGCTTCACTCCCACCGGTGAATATGGTCAACAGACCGTGACCGGACAGGTGTTGTTTGGTGGCTGTCGGGCCATCGCACCCAATCACGACGTTGGGGTACAGCCCGGCGAGGTTAGTCCTGAAGTCCAGGGGGCGCTTGAGACCAGTCTGGGCCGTCTCTTCCCGACCATAGCCGGCATCACCATCGAACGACGCTGGTCAGGAGCAATGGCCTTCACCGCCGACTATCTGCCAATCGTGGTCAACCCCATGCCCGGTCTCTTCGCTATCGGTGGCTTCTCCGGTCACGGCATGCCATTTGCGGCTATTGTTGGTCGCCATCTGGCCGAAGCCGTGCAGAGCGGTACCATCCCCTCTGCGCTCGCCCCGTTTAGGATCGACCGTCCAACGTTAGCTGTGGAGTGATAGTTCAGGACTCCCTGCAACCCGTCCCCACCCCGGCCCGCCCCCACTGAGGGCGGGAGCACATCTCCACCCCAGCCTGCCCGTGCCTCCAGCGGGGGATCACCTGCGTCACGTCCCCCCAGCGGGGGGAGGTTGGGAGGGGGCCAGGGAATGATGTGATCGGGCGGAAACCTCTTGTGCCGAATAGCACCCACTGTCACAAACCGGTTCATGGTTGCAGCATCCCGCCGGCATCGGGCATGGTGTGTCGTTGCAAGGTGAAGAGCGAGCCGGAGGTGCGCGTTCCCAGGGGTAGATCAGCACTGTCTCCGTGCATGACTTTTCTGCACCCAGATTTGATATGATATAATAACTATAACTCAACGCCTTTCACAACTATAAACATCGCTATACAAACGCTATGCTCTGCTTTCTACATCCTATTTCCTATCTCCTATTTCCTTACAAAATCTTCATCCTCTTGTCAGATTCAAATCCACATTTGTGAAGCTATCATTTGCTACACTATACAGAGAAGATCGTGACATAGCATGGAGTAACTGGAATGACACATGCTGAAGACCCCTCAACCGTTGCCTGGCAGGTTTTGCACTCCTGGACACTGGCCGCCCTCGGTGAGCGTAATGATGCCGTCAGCGAGTCGCTACGGGAATCGGCATGGCGTGTTGTCGGGCAGCAACCACAGGTAACCTGGCCGCCGTTGCAACCGGCCCTGTCCAGTGTCTTTACTCGCCTGCGGGCCGGCGTCAAAGACTGCTGGCAACCGCCGGCCATGCTCCGTTGCCGCGAAGAGGTGCTCTTCCCGAAAGCGACTGCGCAACCACCATCGGATGAACTGAAACAGGCATTACAGTCCGGGCTGGCAGCGGCGCAGCGTGAAACCGACCCAAGCCGACGTCTGGAACGTCTACTCATTACGCTGCAACGGTATGCCTGGGCCTGGCCCTCGCCCCTACCCGGTGTCTCGCTCTACGACCTGGCCCGGCTGCACGCCGCCGTGCAGGCAGCGCAGTCAGCGACAACGGACGGCCTGATCTGTCTGCTAGGGGGTGATCTGTCAGGTCTGCAAGAGTTCCTCTACAGCATCCCGGCTGCGGGAGCGGCACGCCAGTTGCGTGGTCGTTCGTTCTATTTGCAGTTGCTGACCGAAGCCTGCGCTTACTGGGTGTTGCGCAATAGTAGAATGCCGCTCTGTAATTTGCTGTACGCCGGTGGTGGCCGCTTTTATGCTGTGCTGCCGGGTAGCGTTGCCACACAGGTGTTGGAGTGGCGGCGGCATCTCGGTCACATACTCCTGCAATCGCATGACGGCTCGCTCTACCTGGCGCTGGGATCAACCAGACCGTTTGCCCCGGAACAGTATACCGATGAAACTTGGCGTGAGCTGAGCGAAGCAATTGACCACGACAAGCGGCGTCGGTTCGCCGCCCTCGACGATAGCGAATTTGCCCGGATGTTTCGGCCCCGCCCGCCGCGCCCACCTCGTAGCGATGGTAGCGACGCGCCCGATGCCCTCGGTGAGTCGCTGGCAGAGCTGGGCCGGCAATTGACTAGGGCCGCAGTGCTGGAAGTCAATCTTACCGCATCCCAGAGTGATGGTGCCACGTGGCGGCGGGCAATCACAGCGCTGGGTGTGGATTATCGGCTCATCGAGGAATCTTCATCGACGAAGGGGTCGGTATCGTCCCGCCGCCTGTTGGCCTTGAACGATGATGTGGTGCAGCAATTGACCGCCGAAGAAGTCGGCGCAATCGGTCAGCGCTACACCGTTACTGAAGCCTATCGGTTGCAAGCGGACGATCTTGCGCACTACCGCGAGATCGATTCCGCTCAGGCATCAGAAATACGTGTCGGTGATGTCGCACCGTTCAATCTCCTCGCGCACCTGAGCGATGGAGTCCCGCGCATTGCGGTGTTGCGTATGGACGTTGACAATCTCGGTGATCTGTTTGGCAAAGGTTTGCAGCGTCCTGCCGGCATGGGTGGTCTGGCGGTGACGGCGGCGCTCAGTAGCGCCTTGAGCCGGTTTTTTGAGGGGTGGGTCGGTGAGTTGTGTCGGCGGCGGAATCAGCAGGGGAAGGGCGGGATTTACGCCGTGTACAGCGGTGGCGATGATCTGTTCCTGGTCGGATCGTGGCACCTCATCCCGGAGCTAGCGCAGCAGATACGCGATGATTTTATTCGTTATACCACCGGTGCCAAGCCAACGGCGAAGCCGCCGGTGAGTCTCTCTGCCGGGATCACCTTACATCAAGCCGGTTATCCGCTCTACCAGGCGGCGGAAGACGCCGGCAATGCGTTAGATGCGGCGAAAGCGTATCGCCATCCCGACGGTCGAAGCAAAGATGCGATTACGTTCTTGGGTCAGACCCTGAGTTGGGACGCCTTTGCTCAGGCGGCTTGCTTCAAAGATAAGTTGCTTGATCTCATTGCGGAAGGCGCACCGCGTGGTCTGCTGATGACGATACAACGGATGGCTTTGCTCAGCCGCACCCGTTATAACCGTGACGGTGCTGCCCAGTTAACGGTTGGCCCGTGGGTGTGGCAAGGGGCGTACCAGTTGACGCGCATGGCCGATCGTTCTCCCGAATCCATTCGGTCACGAGTGGTTGACTTGCGCGAGCAATTGATCAGCCCGGAAGCAATTATGCAACGGATGGTGATTCCGGCTGGCCTGGCCGCACGCTGGGCACAGTTGTTGTTACGGGGGAGCAAGTAGGGGCTGGTAGTCAAAACAGGGAGGTAAGCAATGACAATGGGTCGTTCGTTAAATCCTCAAGCTGCAGGAGTCAAGCGGATTTCGCCGGAAAACCTGCGGCGCATCATGACCGAATCGTCGGAAGAGGCGGTAAAGTTACTAGTGGAGGAAGCAGATCGATTTGGGAAAGGGTTAAGTAAGTCTCTGACCACATCGCAAATCCGCAATATTTTCGGTGAAGTGCGCTCGATTGAGCAGGATGTACTCCCGACCGATCAACAGCTTTCGCTTGACGTTCAGCGTCGTCTGTTGATGCTGAAGCCCAAAATGGCTTATCAGGTCGGGCGGTTTAGCAACGACGAGGCATTAAAGGCGCTGGTGGAAACGCTCTCGGAGGCGATTGATTTGATTGGAAACGATAAGAACCGCTTCCAAACCTTTGTCAATCTGTTCGAGGCTATTCTGGCCTATCACCGTTGCCATGGTGGCAAGACGAATTAGTCAGGGAGGTATCAGGCATGAGCACGCGCATGGTCACACTGCACGGTCGGATTGTGTTACGTGCAAATATTGAATTGTTGACCGGCCTACATATCGGTGGTGCGGCCGGTGGTCTGGAAATTGGCGGTCTGGATAAACCGGTTGTCCGTAATCCAATCACCAATCAACCCTATATTCCTGGTTCATCGCTCAAAGGCAAGTTGCGCTCGTTGATGGAGAAGGTTTACGGCGCACCGCAGACATTCAGGATCAACAAAGGTGTCTTTGTTCACGTACCAACGAATCCTAATGAATATAAGAGTTACTACCAGATTGCCGGTGTGTTCGGTACTTTACCCAATCATGAACAGCTTACCATCGATGTCCCGACTCGCCTGATCGTGCGTGACGTACCGCTGACCAGGGAGTCTGAACAGGAGCTACGCCGGCTGCGCACCGATCTGCCTTATACCGAGATCAAGTGGGAGGCGTCGATTGACCGAGTAACTTCAGCCGCTGCGCCACGACAGATCGAGCGGGTACCGGCAGGAGCCGTCTTCGGCCCGGCAGAGGTGGTCTACAGTCTCTACGTCGGCAATGGCGAACAACTGACCAATGTGATCAATCTATTTGGTGCGGTCTACGAGGCATTCACCTACCTCGAAGACGATTACCTGGGAGGGATGGGGTCGCGTGGGAATGGTCAGGTACGGCTGCGCGACATCACCGTCCTCGCGCGTAAGCTCGAATCTGGTCATTATGGTGAATTAACGACTATCCTCACAGCGGCAGAGTTACGCAGTCTTGACCGCAATGGATTGCTGGAAGCGTTGCAGACATTCTTTCACCCGGCATAGATCGTTGGGAGGATTGTATGCCGACATTATCCGTCTACCATCTGATCCCACCTACCGGCGCAGCGAACCTCAGCTTCCATTTTGGCCGGCAGGGGATCGGTTTGGAAGAAACTGGCGAGACCCTCGCCTCCGACTCGCTCTTTGCCGCGCTGGTGGTGCAGGCAGCGCTGAACGATCCGCGCCGGACTACCGATGGGGCGCCGGTGTGGGTCGAGCCGTTTCTTGCCGATCAACCGCCACTGCGCCATAGTTCGCTCTTGCCGCGGATTGGCGATCTGCCGCTGCTCCCGCGCCCTTTGTTGCCCATTCGGCTGCCCCCGACGGCAGAACTGGCCGGTAAACAGCTCAAAAAACTGCGCTACCTTTCGCCGGCGCTCTTTGTCGCCGTGTGCAAAGGGGAAGAATTGCCTGCAGACCCGATCATCATCCAGCAGGGCAAAATCTGGCTGAGCGAGAAGGAGGCGCAGCGTCTGCCGGCCCCCTGGAAGCAGACTGCCACCGAGAGCAGCGATGCCTGGCGGGCGCGTCTGACCGCCACCCCGCTCTGGCAGCTTGAAGCAACCCCACACGTCACGCTTGACCGTCTGAGTGCGGCGTCAGCCTACTACGAAGTGGGGCGGATTAGTTTTGCGGTTGGAGTCGGTTTGTCTCTCCTGGTTGCATTTGCCGACGCCCAGGCCAGGCCGTCTTTTGAACATCTGCTGACGCTCCTTGGTGAGAGTGGACTGGGCGGGAAGCGCACAAATGGCTATGGCGCGTTTGCCTGGCAGCACGGCACGGCACTGACGCTCGATCTACCTACCCCACACGAGCGGGCAGTTTTGCTGTCGCGCTACATTCCGACCCCTACCGAGCTACCGCTGGTACGTGACGCGCGTTCAACGTACCAGCTTACCAGGGTCAGCGGCTGGTTTCTGGCCGCCGATGGCTCTACCTACCGTCGGCAGGCGGTCATGATGCTCACCGAGGGCGCGGTGTTGGTATGCGACGAACGGCTACCAGGTGGGCAGATTCTCGACGTGCGTCCAGATACCAGTGTTTCGCATCCGATCTATCGCAGCGGTATGGCCCTGGCCATCGGTCTGCCGGCAGACAGCAAGTGAGGAGTGCTATGCCGTCGATCAATCAGGTCTATCAGGTGCGTGTTGAGGTGATCAGCCCACTCTGCGTGCTGGACGGAGGCCGCCTGCACGAAGAGGTTGATTTCTATCTCGATGCGCAGACAACCTATGTTATCAACAGTGACGCCGTGTTGGAGCTGGCCTTTCAGCGCTGGTACGAACGCCAACCGTCCCGTGGACAATTGCTGGCGAAGCTGGCCGAACGTGAAGAGCGGCTGCTGCGGCGCCGCCAGCGAAATGTCGAGGACATCAAGCGTTTCGATGAAGCACCGCCGAAAGACCCGCGTAAGCGGGCTGAGCAGGAACAACGGTTGAGCGCCGAAGCGCATAACATCAGGGAAGAACTGAAACGACTGCGCCAGGAACGGGCTGAACTCGAATTGGGAACGGCACAGTCGGTAGCTTTACCAAAGGAACTGCTCCAAAACAGCGGCGTTAGCGATCTGTTCAAAACCGGTCTGTTAACGATAGACGATATTCGCACCGTTCCAGGGCTGCTCCGCTACTCGTATGCCGGGTGCCCGGAGGTGAAGAGTGGGCAGAGTGAGATTCTAACCTGTGTTAAAGACCCGGCGGATCGGCTGTACCTGCCCGGCTCGTCGCTGAAAGGAGCGTTACGCACAGTGTTGGCTTGGGCATTGGCTCCGCAGCGGGCAGCGCAGGCGTTGAATGCGTTTGATAATGCCAACGATAGACGCCAGGCGGCACGTTCGCTTGAACAATGTATCTTCTACGGTCGCAAGCAGCGCGATGATCGGCGGGTAAGCCATAATCTGCTGCTTGATGTGATGCGTACCTTCCACATCAGCGACTCGCAGACGGTGGCGCAAAGCCCGCAACTGCTACAAATCCGCGTCTTCCCGCGCGGTTCGCCGATAACCGTCGAGGCAATCCCGGAGGGAACGACGTTGTTGGCAACGTTGCGTATCGAGCAGTACCCATTCACAGACGCTACTGCCCGTGCGGTGATCGATTTCGGCAACTGGCCGCAATATCTCCAGCCGGCGCAACTGGCTGCGTTCGGTCGGCAGCGGGCCAGGGCGTTGATCGAAGGCGAACAAGCCTTCTTTCGCAACCGACCCGATGCCACCCAGATTAGCCGTTTCTACGCCGATCTGGCCGAACGCCTGGCGGCCCTGGAGAATACCAATGCCTTCCTGCTTCCAATCGGCTGGGGGGCCGGCTGGCGCAGCAAAACGCTCGATACCATCCTGCGTGAAGGTACACGTGAAGAGGTGTTTGTCAGAGCAGTTCACAGGTACAACATGAAACTGAACCACCAGCGTTTTGAACGCTTCCGAGCCGGCGATCTCTTCCCGGCGTCGCGGCGCGTTATCATGCGCAACGGTCAACCCTGGTTGCCGCTTGGTTGGGTCTGCCTGAAAATAGAGGAGCGTGGCAAATGACTATCCTGGTGATGTGTAATCTCGGTAACAGCGATCTGATCGCCGATGGGCGACGTCCTGGTAAATCACGTCCCGAAGGCGAGCAGCTCTGGCGTAGTTTTACCGAACATCAATTCGAGTTGCCGATTATCGAGCCATGTTTGCGCTTTATTATCAGGCTTCGTCCGGGTGTTCAGTTGCGCCTGGTCTGTTTTTACACCGACCAGCCGGAAAATCCGGAGACAACTAAAGCTGACCGCTTCGGCGTCAGTCTCCGCGACAAGGATACAATCTGGTTGGCTCATATCGCGCAGCGTCTGATCAGGGAACAGTTTGCCGGTCAGGTCAGCGAGGTAGAGATCGTGCGGATCGAGAACAGTCGTGGCCCCGATCTCAATCCCAGTGTCTACGACGAGGTCTTCGAGGCGTATGCCTATCTGCTACAGCGCTTCGTCAATCAGCAGGTTGATCAGTGTTATATTCTCACGGCGGGTGGTATTCCGGCCTGCAACTTTGCGCTTCAGCTTCAGGCGATGATTGCCTTCGCTGATCGCTGCCGTTTCATCTACCCGCCTGAAGGTGGCAGGGTCACTGAATTGCGGATCGGGGAAGAGATGAGCAAAGCCTTTCAGCGGGTCAACGCGCTGAACGCTCTTGACCAGCGCAACTTTCCGGCAGCGCTGCTCAGTGCGCGGGCTGCCCGGGTCGGCGAATGGATCGTCGCGTTACTCGAATACGCCGTCTACCGCGAAGCCTTCGACTTTCAGCAGGCCATGCAGGCGGGCGAACGGGCGCAACGCCACGCCAGTGGTAGCATTCGCGAGTTCTGCCGTGAATTGCAAGACGACCTGCAAAAGTTGATACAAAATGATGCCGCCGCACTGTTGCGCGAGGTGGCGTACAATGCCGACATCGCGTATCGCAATGGCCGTTATGCCGATATGCTCGGTCGGCTCTTCCGCTTCCAGGAAGGTGTGTTGCGACTGATTGTCGAGAAATACCTCGGTTTACCGACCGATTTCAGCAAAGAACAGCGCGACGCCAGTCTGACGCGGTATCTGGAGCTGATTGACGGCAACCCGGCCCTGCGCGGCTTTCTCGAGCAGCGTACCTTTGACGGCAAACTGCTCCGCTACCGCGATGGCCCGAACCGTCCGGTGATGCAGGCGTTACTGGAGTTTGTCCTGAATGGTGGAACACGGGCTGATGGCACACCCTTTGCCAAGAAGAAAGACTGTGAGCAGCTGAGTGGGGTTCGCGAATTCCTGAACCGATTGGACGCGCTGGCCGAATTGCGCAACCAGAGCGTGATTGCCCACGGTTTTGCCGGCGTTGCGCGGGAAGCGATTGATAGCGCCTACAAGGGTGGTGCTGACCAGATTGTGCCCAATCTCTACAAGACGATTGAACGGCTCGATATTCCCTTTCACAAATCGCCGTTTGATCGCATTGCCGAGACGGTTCAGCGCGAGCTGCGGAGAGGTACATGAATGCACTGTTGATCTGTAATGTTGGTGGGCGGGATGTCTCGCATCCCGATCGTCCCAAGAACCTCCATTCCGAACGGCAGTGGGCGCAGACAGCGCTAGCGCAATATCCTGAATTGTGCGACACTTTCCGCCTGCCGATCATTAGAAAGGCTCTGCATTACCTGGCAACTCGTCACGTCATCCTCGACCAGGTGATCCTGATCGCTTCAGACCAGCCACCACCACCCGTCGGCAACGCCCAATTCTGGTCGAGTGATACCATCTACTCGGCGCAGATTATTGCCCGTCTGCTGTGCGACGGCCTCACCCCCTACCCACGGCTGAACGAGCAGCAGATCGAGATCTGGACAATCCAGACGGAAGATGGTCAGGGTTGTGATCCTTCCGATTATGACCTGACCCTACGCTTTCTCGAACGACAGCTAGCCGAGTTGAGACGGGTGTACCCGCACCATACCGCCTTTTTTGAAGTGACCGGCGGTACCCCAGCGATGACGACTGGTCTACTTATTGCCGGTACCGAAACCTTTGGTGGTCAGACCGAAATCCTCTCCGTCCATCCCTATCAGGAGTTACCGATTGCCCTTAACACCGGCAAGCGCCTGCTGGCTACTCCGTTACGGGCTTCGTTGCGTTCACACGCTGCGTCGTATGCCTATGACGCTGCCGCCCGTACCTTTCGGGAACACAAGTCGATCATTACCGACAGGCTTGAGCCGACGGCTGCGCGGCTGATAGCGTCGCTGCTCGCATACGCTCATCACCGCTTCAACTTCGACTTTGCCAGTGCACGCGACGCACTGCAGCGGGTAGGCGATGCTGGGCCGTGGCAGGCTGAACTGGATTCCTTACTGGCGCAGGTCAATCAACTGGCACTGGCGCCGGTCGATCAACTGGTGCGCCAGTGCCGGCTGGCTGAACTGGTACACGGAGCGGCGGCTCGTTACCAGATCGGCCTGTATGCCGACTTTCTCACCCAGGTGGTACGGTTTGAAGAGAACCTGCTACGCTATCTCTGTATACAGCAAAGGGCACAGTTTCTCGACCGGCAGCAGCAGATTGATCCAGATGGCACCTATCTGGCGCGTAAGTGGCTGCGTCAGCAGAAATTCACCCTCAGTCGGGATCGCGATCCGAAACGCGATCTGATTGTCGACCGCTCGGTGATGCAGGAACTGCTCGCTCACCTGTTTGATCAGGCGCAACCGGATCAACGCAACTTGCTGATGGCAATTGATCGGCTTGGTAAACTGGTCAAGCGGCGTAATAGGCTGACCCATCATCTGGAGGGGGTGCAGAAGGCGGATCTGGCCCGCGACTTTGCCGGGCCGCAGGCGCCACCGGCGGCTGCCGATCAGATTGTTCCGCACCTCGAACAGCTTTACGAACAGGTGTGTCGTCAGCCATTGCCACCATCACCCTACCAGCACATCAACCAGCTCCTGGATCGCTTACTCCAGGCGACCCAGACCTGAGTGGAGCTTTTGGGGTGAGCATATCCGGTGTAGAGGCCATACGTCACATTACATCAAATCGGGTGTGACAAGGGGTATTATATGCTGTCCAACACGCAGTATGGTGTCGCTTCTAAGTGTGGCTGTGCGCAGCCGGCATCCTGCCACGCACACAGTCGTAGCACGTTCCAGAGGGCACACTGTTCCCAGACAGGGTTGCCTATGGCTAATCAACCACGCGCTGGATGGGTTGTCCTATACGCTCATCATCCGCGTGTCGCGCAGTTTGGCGTGCGGCAGCCATGCTGCCGCGCCAGCCGTGCTGACGATCCGGCGCG
>NZ_DAOUBI010000134.1:0-11368 GCF_034432675.1 Chloroflexus sp.
ATGTGTTGTTGCACCAGGTTCGTGCCTGCGTACCAACGGCAATGACCAGCCCCTGCCGGCGGTGGCGATGATGCCTACACGTGGATTAGAAGCCTGCGCTGCGGGGAGCGCGGGCAGCCTGTCATAACGCAGCGTGACATGTGGTAATGCATAGCCCAGCGGGGACGGGGTAGGGTGGGGGCGTGTCGGTTTCGTGCTCCTCGTAGCACACGGTTGCACCGCGAAATGCAGCAATAGCAACACCAGACGCCTGATCGTCATTTCAAATCGGGTGAATCTTCCCGGCAAAAAGTGAGTATCACCCCTGGTTAGACACAGTATCAACCATTTATCTTCAAAGTACATGGCTATCAAGAATAAGTGTATAGTGAGGCAGTAATGCAGCAAGAGCGAGTCATTTCGGTGAAGCAACGGGCATCCCGATTTGAGATGCCATATCGGCTTGCACAAACGATTGCAGTTCTGATCACCTGTGGCGTAATGGTTGCAATTGCAGCAGCCTGCAATGCAATTACTGCGATGTAGGAGCAGGTTCGCAGAGACGGTTTTCTGTCTGGAAGTTGATGGTGGGTGAAGGAAATGCCTTCACCCATCGTTCTTTTTCATCCCCATCCCAGACTGGCGGTTTGTGGATAAAAAACAGTACCCGGTGGCGTTTTGCCTGGAAACGCTGTGCAGTCAACGTGGTACAATGAAGGCAGCGTAACGGCATTGTTACTGCGCTGTTATTGTTTGTGATAATATGAACAAATAATTGATCAACCCTTATCCAGGCAAAGGAGCGGGCGAAGCATGAATGAATGGAACGGCTTCTATGGCCCAAATGCCGGCTACCTGATCGAATTGTACGAGCGCTATTGCGCCGATCCCAATTCGGTCGATGAGGCAACCCGGGCCTTTTTTGCGCAATGGGCGCCGCCCAGCGACAGTGCGGCGCCGGCTGGCGAGGCCGGCCAACCGCCGTTGGATGTGACGCGGATTGTTGGTGCAGCGCGATTGATCCGCTACATCCGTGAATTGGGGCATCTGGCAGCACGGATTGATCCGCTCGGCAGTGATCCACCCGGTGATCCTGGTCTGGAGCTGGCAACACACGGGGTGACGCAGGCCGATCTGGCTGCCCTACCGGCGCACATCGTCCGGGGGCCGATTGCTACTCAGGTACGCAATGCTGCCGAAGGTGTAGAACGTCTGCGACAGGCCTATTCCGGTTCGATTGGCTACGAGACCGATCAGATTCAGGATTACCTTGAACGTGCCTGGATTCGCGAGGCTGCCGAGGATCGCCGCTTCTTCGGCGGGCTTGATGCCGATCGTCAGCGGGAACTGCTCGACCGGCTGACGGAAGTTGAGTGTTTTGAGCGCTTTCTCCACAAGACATTCCCCGGGCAAAAACGCTTCTCGATTGAAGGCTGCGACATGCTGATCCCGATGATCGACGCCATCATTCGGAATGCTGCGGTCAATGGTACCAAAGAGGTCGTTATCGGGATGGCGCATCGCGGTCGTTTGAACGTCCTTGCGCATATTCTCGGTAAGCCCTATTCGATGATCTTGACCGAATTCCATTCGCCCGACTATACCAAAGATACGTATGAAGGCTGGACAGGTGACGTGAAGTATCATCTCGGTGCCCGCAAAGCCTACCGCGAGAGCGGAATTGCCGAGATGCCGATTACGCTGGCGCCCAATCCAAGTCACCTCGAATTTATTAATCCGGTGGTCGAAGGTCGCGCCCGTGCTGCGCAAGAGCGCCGTAACCGGCCTGGTTTTCCTGAAGAGGACGAGAAGGAGTCGCTGGCGATTCTGATTCACGGTGATGCCGCTTTCCCTGGTCAGGGTATCGTCGCCGAGACGCTAAACCTCTCACGGCTGAAGGGGTATCATATCGGCGGAACGATTCACATTATCATCAACAATCAGATTGGCTTCACGACCGACAGCAACGACTCGCGTTCGACCCTCTACGCCAGCGATCTGGCACGTGGTCTGGAAATTCCGGTCGTGCATGTCAATGCTGATGATGTTGAAGCCTGTGTTGCTGTGGCCCGGATGGCCTCGGCATACCGTGAGAAGTTCCAGAAAGATTTTCTCATCGATCTGGTGGGCTACCGGCGGTGGGGCCACAACGAGGGTGATGAACCGGAGTTTACCCAACCCAAGATGTACGAGCGGATTCGCAATCATCCGACGGTACGCGAGATTTGGGCGCGTGAGCTGGAACGGCGCGGGATTATCACTCGTGAAGAAGCGCAGGCTCGCGTAGATGCGGTGATGCATCGGCTCCAGCAGGCATTTGAGAAGGTGCGCGAACGTCAGCGTCTGGCAGCATCGTTGCCACCTGCACCACCGCCGCCTGTCCAGCCGCTGAGTCGTCCACCGATCTTTGCCCGTCCGGTTTCAGCGAAAACGTTGATCGAGCTGAACGAGGCATTGTTAGATCGACCTGAAGGGTTGACGGTTCATCCCAAACTTGAACGCACCCTGCAACGGCGCCGACAGGCTATCTTTGAGGAAAGCGGTATTGATTGGGGCCATGCGGAGGCGTTGGCGTTTGCCAGTATCCTTGCCGATGGCACGCCCATCCGGCTGACCGGCCAGGACAGTGAACGGGGCACATTTAGCCATCGCCACGCTGTCTTGCACGATGTGGTGACCGGCGAGCGTTTTGTTCCGCTGCACAACATCCCGCAAGCCCGCGCCTCGTTTGCCGTTTACAACAGTCCGCTTTCTGAGGCATCGGTATTGGGCTTTGAGTACGGCTACAGTTGTCACGCGCCTGACACGCTGGTGTTGTGGGAAGCGCAGTTTGGCGATTTTGCCAACGGCGCTCAGGTGATCATCGATCAGTTTATCGTCAGTGGGCACGCCAAGTGGGGGCAGAATCCCTCGTTGGTGATGCTGCTGCCGCACGGTTATGAAGGGCAAGGCCCGGAACACTCAAGCGCACGTCTGGAGCGGTTTTTGCAGTTGGCGGCCAATGACAATATCCGCGTCGCGAATTGTACGACTGCTGCGCAATACTTCCATCTGCTCCGTTACCAGGCGGCATCGCTGTACGCCAACCCCAAGCCATTGATTATCCTGACGCCCAAGAGCCTGCTGCGCCATCCACGCAGTAGTTCGTCGTTGCGCGATCTCACCGACTATCGCTTCCAGTCGGTGCTCGGTCTAGGGGCAGAGGCGCCGGTACCAGAAGGGGTCACGCGCATCATCCTGTGTTCGGGGAAGGTAGCGATTGATCTTCTATCCAGTGCTGAATGGGAAAAGACTGCCGGACGTGTCGATTTGCTGCGGCTTGAGCTACTCTATCCCTTCCCCGCCGAAGAGTTGCAGGCGGCGATGCAGCGCTATCCGAACCTGCAAGAGGTGGTCTGGTTGCAAGAGGAGCCGCAGAATATGGGAGCCTGGAGCTTTGTCTGGCCCCGTTTACAACAGCTCTTACCCGAAGGCGTTACGCTGCGCTATGTCGGACGTGCCGAGTCGGCCAGTCCGGCAGAAGGGTTACATAGCATCCACGTGCGTGAACAGGCTCGTATCTTACGCGAGGCGGTAGCTGATCTGCCGGATTCTCCTGTACCGGCATTGCAAGGACGAGAAACGATGACGCACTAAGGCATGTGCGTTACTGATGAGTGAGGTAGGTTAGGGCATGGCATACGAAATTCGCGTACCGTCGCTCGGTGAGTCGATTGTTGAGGCGACGGTAGCACGCTGGCTTAAGCGTGAAGGTGAACCGGTTGCGATTGGTGAACCGGTAGTTGAATTGGAGACCGATAAGGTTAATCTCGAAGTAGCCGCCGATCAGAGTGGGGTTCTGACCAGCATCGCATGTCCAGAAGGGACGACGGTTGGCATCGGCGATCTGCTGGGTACGATTGAAGCCGGGGCATTGCCGAAAGAAGCACCGGTGGCGGCAGCCAGTACAACAACGGTAGCTGCCCCTGTCGCTGAACCGGTGGCTGCCACTGCGGTCAATGAAGTGCTGGCGACACCGGTTGCCCAGCGTATGGCTGCCGAACACGCCATCGATTTGCGCACGGTTCCCGGCACCGGCCCCGGCGGGCGCATTACCAAAGAAGATGTTATGCGCCTGGTATCGGGCACCGGGCCGAGTGAAGCAACCGCCAAAGCGGATGAAGCGCGGGTCCACGTCAGCCATCCGACCCCGGCTGTGGTAGAGCGCTCACAACCCGCTCAGCCGTCACCTGCGCCGGCTCCGGTTGCGCCGCCGCCAGCACCGGCATCACGGCCAACGCCACCCGCAGCGCCGGCGGCAGTTGTTAGCACGAATGGTGACCGTCGTGAAGAACGCCAGCGCCTGAGTCGGCGTCGTTTAACCATCGCTCGTCGGCTGGTGGAAGCGCAGCACACCGCAGCGATGCTTACCACCTTCAACGAAGTGGATATGAGCGCAGTGATGGCGTTGCGCACCCGTCACAAGGACTCCTTCAAAGAGCGGCACGGGGTTGGTTTGGGCTTTATGTCCTTCTTCACCAAAGCCGTGGTCGGAGCGCTCAAAGCCTTCCCGATGGTAAATGCCGAGATTCAGAGCGAAGAGGTCGTCATTAAGTACTACTACGACATCGGCATCGCCGTTGGGGTTGACGAGGGGCTGGTGGTGCCGGTTGTGCGCGATGCCGACCGCAAGACCTTCGCGCAGATCGAGCGCGAAATCGCCCAACTGGCGAAGAAGGCACGGGAAGGAACGTTGAGTCTGGCCGAACTTCAGGGTGGCACATTCACGATCACGAATGGCGGCGTCTACGGTTCGCTCATGAGCACGCCGATTCTTAATGCCCCGCAGGTAGGCATTCTGGGCATGCACAAAATCGAAGAGCGTCCGGTCGTTGTCGACGGGCAGATCGTCATTCGCCCGATGATGTACGTTGCGCTGAGCTATGACCATCGCTTGATCGATGGTAGCACAGCAGTGCGCTTCCTGGTGAAAGTGAAAGAGTTGATCGAAGACCCAGAGGCGTTACTACTGGAAGGGTAGCTAATCCAGCCATCAAGAGGAACGGGGGCGGCTACAAGAGTCGTCCCCGTTGTGTTTTCGCTACCTCACGAAAGACACTCAGCGCATAAGCCACCCAGAAGATAATACCGCTCAATTTGGCGACATCCTCGTATAGCGTGTGGCGAGGGGTAAACGGAAGCACTATGTCAATCAGGTACGAAGCGGCCAGACAGCCGGCAGCGATACCTGCCAGCAGGTAGTCGGTTTGCAATATACGAGGCAGGGCATAGCCGGCAAACATGATCGCCAGAAGTGCATAACCGGCCAGAAATACCTTCTCGTCAAGTCCGGTTAGCCAGGGTAAGATGTATTCGTGTAACATCCAGCCATCATCAATCAACAAAATCGCGGTGATCATCCCTGCACTGATTGCTAACCCGTAGCGGGAGTCAGCACGGTGCGGATGTAACAGGTAGACGGTTATACTCCAGACAGTCGCTGCCACACACCAGCCCAATAAGCCAATGTTTGATATCAATCCTGTATACGGCTCTGCACCAACGACAACGTAGACATCGCGTAACAAAATAACCGGGTCGATATGCCAGAGACGTGCTGCGAGCCACACCACTGTTACACAGCATGCAACGATCAGCGTTGCACTGGCGAGAAGGTAACGGTTGCGCTTCTTGGGAAGTGGCACAACTGCGTTAGCGTGCCTACGATCAGCGTTGCACTGGCGAGAAGGTAACGGTTGCGCTGCCATTGAAGGCGTAGACTTGCCACAACCTTACGCTCGATCCGGTTCTCCATAGAGCACAGTTTCATGTTCAACCTTGTCCTTTCATTTGAGAGGTACTATGGAAATCGTCGTTAGTGATGGGTTTCAGGATACAGCTTCAAAGTAGATTTCGGGATAACATTTTCTTAATCTTTTTTGGTAGAAAATCTTTACATATTTTGATTAAATAACTTATTCTTGGAGATATTTTTTGAAGATTGTCAGTTAAACATTCCTCAAATGACTTAACACTTCTTTAATAAAAATTGACGGACAGTATCGCTCACTACCAGAAAACGACATACCGATGTGCGCAGGATTGACAAATCGGCGTCTCTGGCGTATAGTAGTGAAGCCTGTTGGCAACGTTTAGACACGATGAGGAACGGAACCGCTATGGACAGTAGTCATTCTCGTCAGCGGCGCAGTATGGTAATGACAATCAATACCTGCACCGGCCTCATCGGCTCACGGTGTCGATATGAGTAGACGTTTGGTCTGATCATAACGATCTGCCCCGGTGAGGTTGAGCTTACCGGGGCTTTTTGTGTACTGAATGTCGTTACCTCCTGTGCCGCTACTAGGAAACACAGGGGGTGACAATGACCACAATCCCAACTCCCCGCCTCGATGAGGTTCAGGCTTTGATTGCCGAACAGCGCTGGCTCGATCTGCGTGAGCAACTTTCGCGCTGGCCGGCGCCGGAGATCGCCGATCTGCTCCGCGAGCTGTCTGCCGCCGAGCGCATGCTGGTCTTTCGCGTTTTGCCACGTTCGTTGGCCGGTGAAGTCTTTTCCTACCTTGAGCATGACGATCAATACGAGTTATTGACCAGTCTGAACCTGGAGGAGACGCGCTTACTGCTAGCGAATCTCAGCCCTGATGATCGCACGCAACTGTTTGAAGAGCTTCCCGGCCAGGTGACGCAAAAGTTACTCAATCTGCTCAGTCCACACGATCTTAAAGAAGCCCGTCAGTTACTCGGCTATCCTGAAGAGAGCGTTGGGCGTCTGATGACGCCCAACTACGTCGCTGTGCGTCCGGGCTGGACGATTGCCCGTGCGCTCGACCATATTCGGGTACGTGGCCGTGATAGCGAAACGATTGATGTGATCTACGTAACTGATGAACAGTGGCGGTTGCTCGATGCGATTGAGTTGCGTCGTTTTATTCTGGCCGAACTGACACAGACGGTGCGTAGTCTGATGGACGAGAGCTATGTTGTGTTGTCGGCATTTGATGATCGAGAACGGGCAGTTGAGGCACTGCGGCGCTATAGTTTGCCGGCTTTGCCGGTCGTTGATTCGGATGGGGTACTGGTTGGGATTGTAACCTTTGACGACTTAATTGACGTAGCCGAGGAAGAGGTCACCGAAGACTTCCATCGCAGCGCCGCTATTGAGCCGCTGCGTGGCAGCTATCTGGAGATACCGATCTTTGAGCTTGTGCGCAAGCGCGTGCCCTGGCTGGTAGCCTTGGTCTTTGTGAATGTCTTTTCTGGGGCGGTGATTGCTGCGTTTGAAGAGACAATCGCCGCAGTCGTTGCTCTGGTCTTCTTTCTTCCACTACTGATCGGTAGCGCTGGCAATGCCGGTTCGCAGTCGGCAACGCTGACGGTGCGTGCGCTGGCGACCGGTGATATTGAATCAAGCGACTGGTGGCGTTTGCTGATAAAAGAGTTACTGGTCGCGCTGTTGTTGGGGAGTGCGATGGCGCTGGCGGTCGGTTTATTGGGTGTGATTCGGGTTGGCTGGCATGTTGCCGGAGTGGTTTCGCTGACAATGCTGGTGCTGGTTCTGATGGGCAGCTTAATTGGGATGTCGCTGCCATTCCTATTGCGCCGACTGGGGCTTGATCCGGCGACGGCCAGTGGCCCGTTGGTGACCTCGCTTTCGGATATTGGTGGGGTGTTGATCTATTTCTCGTTGGCAACCTGGCTACTGGGGCTAACGAGCTAAGCACCTATCCGAACATCGCTTCGGGTAGGTAAAGGCATTGCCTTCGCCTGATTATCAAACAGACCGCTCGTTTTGACTCAAGAGCGGACAGTACATTCGATCACGTGCAAGAGGTAGGCTGGGCAATGCCTTGCACACCCTCACCTCTGGCCCCGCTTCCGCACGACGGGGGAGGGGAGCGCAACAACCTGCGCTGGGGCATCTTGATGCGGTAGAGGTTGAGTTTGTTCATGTGTTCCGTCTGGTCTGTAAGGGGTAGCGTGCGCAGGTTGAGAAACCGCCATCTCGCCGCCGGCGAGGGCAGAGGTATGCGCGGTGCACGCCCTCACCCCGGCCCCGTTCCCGCACAGCGGGGGAGGGGAGCGCAACAGCTTGCGCCAGGGCATCCTGATGCGGTAGAGGTTGTGTTTGTTTATGTGTTCTGTTTGCCCCTAAACTAACCTGGGAAGTGGAGCAGTTGTATGTTCAAGTTGCGTACCTTTACTCCCGAACCACCGGCACGTGTGGCCTTTACCCAGGCCGATTTGTGGCTTTTTCTGATCCTGATAGGTCTGGTTGGTCTGACAATCGGTGTCGCCAATAATGCACCTGAGATGGTTCGCGGGCCGACAATATCGCTTAGCCCGACCGCACTGCCGTTTTATGCATTGTATTCAGTGAGTCGAATGGTGATGGCCTATGTCCTGTCTTTTATCTTTACGTTGATTTATGGCTACATCGCCGCCTACAATCCACACGCCGAGCGGGTTTTGATCCCGCTACTCGATGTCTTACAGAGTGTGCCAATCCTCTCGTTCTTGCCGGTTGTCTTGCTGGGTTTAAGTGCTATCTTGCCGCAGACGTTCGCTGTCGAGCTGACGGCGATTGTCCTGATCTTCACCAGCCAGGTCTGGAATATGACATTTGCCTGGTATCAGTCGCTAACCACAATCCCCGAAGAGCTGCGTGAAGCGAGCAGTATCTTTCGCTTCTCGTGGTGGCAGCGTTTCACTACGCTCGAATTTCCATTCGGCGCGCCGGCACTGGTCTGGAACAGTATGATGAGCTGGGCCGGAGGTTGGTTCTTCCTTATGGCAGCCGAGATTTTTACCCTTGGCGAACGTGATTTTCGGTTGCCGGGCCTGGGTGCTTTTTTGCAGACAGCGGCTGACGCCGGCGATCTGATGGCCATTGGTTGGGGGTTGTTCTGTCTGGTGCTCGTGATCATTATGCTGGATCAACTCGTCTGGCGCCCGTTGCTCGTCTGGTCTGGTCGGTTCCGGCTGGAATTTGTTGAGCGAGATGATGAGCCGACATCGTTCTTCTACGACTTGTTTCACCGCTCGGTGATGGTAGCGTGGCTTTGCAGAGGGTTCCATCGGCTGAATGGGCTTGTGGAACGGTGGGTTGGGCAGCGTCCGGCTGATAAGGTGCCGGCTGAGGATGAGGAACGGCGACGTTCAGGTCTTGGCCTGATTGTTCTGGTTGCCATCATTATTTTGACGGGATGGGGCCTGTTTAATGGTGTTCGCTTACTATTCAACGTGTCGTTCGCTCAGTGGGGCGAGATTTTGTTGGGAATAGTAGCTACCTTCGGGCGGGTCGGTGCCGCGGTAAGTATTGCAGTACTCTGGACGGTACCGGTTGGGGTGTGGATTGGCACGCACCGAAAGGTGGCGGCAGTCTTACAGCCGGTAGTGCAGATTCTAGCTTCAATCCCGGCGACTGCTCTCTTTCCGGTGCTGGTTTTGGCACTGCTGGCATTGCCCAGTGGTCTCAATCTGGCTTCCATCACTTTGATGATGCTTGGTACACAGTGGTACATCCTATTCAATATCATTGCAGGCGTCAATGCTATTCCGCAGGATTTACGTTTCACCAGTGATTTGTTGCAGTTGCACGGATGGCGGCGCTGGCGGACGTTGATTCTGCCCGGTCTCTTTCCGTATCTAATCACCGGTCTTATTACAGCGAGCGGCGGTGCCTGGAATGCCAGTGTCGTCGCTGAGTACGTGGTTTTCAATCAGCAAACGTACCGGACAATCGGCATTGGGGCAACGATTGCTGCTGCTACCAACACCGGTGATTTTGCGCAGTTGTTCGCTGCAACGCTCACAATGATCGTTACCGTGGTAACCATTAATCGATTAGTCTGGCGGCAACTATATCAACTGGCCGCAGATCGATATCGCCTTGAATAGGA
Organism: Chloroflexus sp.; assembly: GCF_034432675.1. GTDB lineage: Bacteria > Chloroflexota > Chloroflexia > Chloroflexales > Chloroflexaceae > Chloroflexus. The sequence goes on from NZ_DAOUBI010000134.1 coordinate 9,882, forward strand.
GCAAAACGATGCAGCAAACGCAATTGCAGCCTCTGGTGGAGGTGCTGCGCGTGACGCAGCGTTATGGCAACGCAGAGCGGAAGTTTACCGCTATTCAGGATGTGAATCTGGCTATCGGCGAAGGTGAGTTTGTCGCCTTGCTGGGGCCATCGGGTTGTGGGAAGAGCACGTTGCTGCGTATTATCACCGGGCTGACCCGACCTTCTGAGGGTCTGGTGCGGTATCGCGGTCAGACACTGCAAGGGGTTAATCCGCACGCAACGATTGTTTTTCAAACCTTCGCCCTCTTTCCGTGGCTGACGGTACAGGAGAACGTTGCCATTGCTCTGCAAGCGCGGGGTGTTGCTTACGATGATGCGCAGAAACGTGCCGTCGAGCTGATCGATCTGGTCGGTCTTGATGGTTTCGAGCACGCCTACCCGCGTGAGTTGTCGGGTGGAATGCGACAGAAGGTTGGTATTGCCCGTGCGCTGGCTGTCGATCCAGAACTCTTGTGTCTGGATGAACCATTTAGCGCGCTTGATGTGCTGAGTGCGGAGACGCTGCGGGGCGAAGTACTGGAGTTGTGGACGAGCGGTAATCTTCAGATTCGGGCCGTGTTGATGGTGAGCCATAATATCGAAGAGGCGGTGTTTATGGCCGACCGCATTGTGGTCATGGATAAGAATCCGGGCCGGGTCGTTGCCGACATTCCGATTAACCTGCCACACCCGCGGGATCGCAAATCAGAGGCATTTGCCACTCTTGTGGCACGGGTTTACGCCGTGCTGGCCGGGCAAACCCAACCGGAGGCGGTCGAGTATGGTACCGAGCCGGGTCAAAGCGGGCAGACTCGTCTGCTCCCCATGGCCGGTGTTACGGCACTGGCCGGCCTGCTTGAGCAGACAAATGCAACCGATACAGAGCGTGATCCAATAGTCAAGTTACAAGATGAATTGGGGCTTGACCTCGACCAGCTTTTGCCGTTGATCGAGGCAGCTGAGTTACTCGGCTTCGCACGGGTGGAGAGCGGTGATCTAATTTTGACGCCACTGGGTGAAGCATTTGCCGATGCCAGTATCCAGGTGCGCAAGGAGATCTTCGCGTCGCGGTTGCGGCGATTGCCGTTCTTCCGCTGGATGCTGCGTATGTTGACCGCAGCCGATAATCAATCGCTACCGTGGGAGGTGTTTCTGGCTGCGCTGGAGCGTGAATTTCCCCGCGCCGAGGCTGAACGTCAGCTTGATATTGCCCTGGAGTGGGGGCGCTACGCCGAGCTGTTTGCGTATGACGATGCAGAGGGTCGCTTCTTCCTGGAGGCACCGGTGGGGACGGTTGCCGGTTAAGAGATAGGGTGTATACAGGGGGGCCTCCTCCTCGCCCCACTCGCCGCCTCGCCTCCCTCCCAACCCCCCCGCTGGGGGGAGGAGATGAGGCAAGGGTGTTCCCCGCTGGGGGTGAGGAGAGAGAAGGCAAGCTGCGCTAAGGGGAGGAGGCGAGGGTGTTCC
>NZ_DAOUBI010000135.1:0-6399 GCF_034432675.1 Chloroflexus sp.
GGCACAGGAGTCCGCGCAATTCGCGCCGGATCGTGTGTACGCCTGCTGCGGCAGCATGGCTGCCGCACTCCACACGTCGAGACACGTGCATAATGCGCGGGCAAGGCAATCAAACCAGCGAGTAATGGCGCTAGCGACTATCGCTAGCGCTGTTCGCTACCATGCCGACATGTCGGGTGTAGGATAAACAGGCTTTAGTGACTGGCAAGCGTTCATGAGCCTGGGTGACAACAGATTTATGAAATAAGTTCCAATGCAGAAGCGTGGCTTCCGTACGCCAGAACATGCGCCACAGGTAATCCAAGCAGGAAACCGTATCTGCCGCGGTGTGTGCAGTAGTTACCCTACCCGCCTCAATACGCCAGCAGATCACGGGCTGCGGCCAGAATTTTGGTTGCGTTGGGCCGGTAGGCATCTTCGAGTGGTGGACTGTACGGCACCGGTGTATCAGGTGCGGCCAGACGGATAATCGGCCCATCAAGATACTCAAAGGCGCGTTCAGCAATGATTGCAGCCACCTCACCACCGACGCCGCAGGTACGATTCGCTTCGTGAACAATCAAAACCTTGCCGGTTTTACGCACCGTCGTCAGAATAGCATCTTCGTCGAGTGGTTTGAGGGTACGCAGATCAAGCACTTCGACGCTATGCCCTTCCTGTTCAAGGGTCTGGGCCGCGCTCAACGCCTCTTGCACCATCGCCCCGTAAGTAATAATGCTCACCTCCTCACCGGTACGCCGCAGGGCTGCCTGCCCGATTGGTACCGGCGCATCGCCTTCCGGCACCATCCCTTTGAGCGAACGGTAGAGGTACTTTGTCTCGTAGTAGATCACCGGATTGGGGTCACGAATGGCGCTGAGCAGCAGACCGTAGGCGTCAGCGGGAGTTGCCGGGGCAACCACTTTCAGACCGGGAGTATGGATAAACCAGGCTTCGTTCGATTGCGAATGGAAGGGACCGGCCCGCAAGCCGCCGCCACCGGGGGCTCGTACCGTAATCGGCACCGGTTGACGCCAGCGAAAATGGTTGGTCGCTGCAAACTGCACCAGAGCATCAAAACCGGTTGAAATGAAGTCGGCGAATTGCATTTCGACCACCGGCAAGAAGCCCTCGAACGACATGCCAATCGCTGCGTAGAGCATGGCCAGTTCGGTCATGGGAGTGTCGATCACTCGATCCTCACCGAATTCATCAATCAATCCCTGGGTTACCTTGAATGCACCACCATACACACCAATATCTTCACCCATCACCAGCACACGCGGATCACGCTGCATCTCGTAACGCAGTGCGGCTCGGATTGCCTCCAGATAGGTCAGCTCGCGTGTCCCTTGATCGTCACTCAGGACGGTTGTCGATTTATGTAAACCTTGATCCCACGTCATTGCCTGCCTCCTGCTCGTGGTTCACGCATAGACGCCATCGGTCAGCGTTGCCGGATCGGGATACGGTGAAGCTTCAGCGAACGCCTGTGCCTCATCAAGCTCGGCTTCGATCCGGGCCAACAGGGCAGCCAGCTTTGCGTCATCGAGTAAACCACGGCTACGCAACACTTCCTCTATACGGGCAATTGGGTCGCGAGCTTCCCATTCGGCGAGTAATTCTTTCGGCACGTAGGCCATATTGTCGTGAATAGCATGACCGCGCATGCGCATCGTCTTGCATTCGATGAATGTCGGCCCACCACCAGCGCGTGCCCGTTCGACTGCCTCTTTGGTTGCACGATACACTGCGGCAAAATCGTTGCCATCTACAATCACCCCCGGCATCGCATAGCCGGCTGCGCGCTGGGCAATATCTTTAATTGCCATCTGCCGGCTCAGCGGGGTTGAGTAGGCGTACTGATTATTTTCGCAGATAATCACCATCGGCAGCTTAAAGACACTTGCCCAATTCATCGCTTCGTGAGCCAGCCCTTGTGAAGCACTGCCATCACCAAAAAAACACATAGCAACCCGTGGATCGCCTTTGAGCTTGATCGCATGAGCAACACCGGTGATCACGCCGGTCGAAGCCGGCAGATGGCTGATAAAGCCAATAATGCCCAGGCTTAGATCACCCATACCGTGCAGATTCGCGTCACGTCCGCGGGTCACACCGGTCTCTCGCCCTAACCACTGAGCAAGAATACGCTTCGGGGTCAAGCCACGCACCAGGTAGGCCCCCAAATCGCGGTGCATCGGCGCAATAATATCGCGTGGCCCCAGGCTTAGCGCTGCTGCAACACTGAGCGCCTCGTGCCCGATTTGCGAAAAGTAGCCACCGACAATTTTGCTCTGCTTGTGCAGAAACGTACCCCGGTCATCGAGCGCACGGGTAAGGCGCATCCAATAATGCGCCTGTTGCAATAACTCATCATTAATCTCGTCCATGCCATCTCCTTGCCGGTGAAGGCACCGCTTGTCCGGCGTCCATTGCCATTTTTCACCATTCAAAGGGATATGTTTCTATTGTACTCGATTTACGCAGCCGGAAAACAGAACAGCGCGTGAGGCATAGTTCCTCACGCGCTGCGGCTGCAACCGGTGATGCTGGTGCGACGACTATTGGGCGACGTTGACTGCGATCTTGCGCGGCTTAATCTCTTCAGCCTTCGGTACGGTCACCGTCAGCACGCCATTCTCAAGCCGGGCCTCAATCCGATCCGGATGGATCTGATTGGGCAGGCGAATGCTGCGGCTGAAGCGACCGAAGCGACGCTCAGTGACGTGATACTGGCGCTCTTTGCGATCACTGCTCTGCGTAATCTCGCCACTAATCGTGAGCACGTTGTTCTCGAAGGTAATGTTCAGTTGATCGGCGGTCATGCCCGGCACTGCCATCTCGATGTGGTAGGCATCAGCCGTCTCGCTGAGATCGAGCGCCGGCACCAGGCTGCCGTTGCGGGGCAGCACACCGGTGAAGCCGGTGAAGAAGGTGTCGTCGAGCAGTTGAGTCATCTCACGGAAGGGATCCCAACGGGTCAGGTTCGTCATAGTCGTCCTCCTTGCATCCTCGTTTTTTGTCTATCGTTTCTTGTTGTTTCCACTGGTTGTGCTCTCAATCGAGCCTGGCTATACCATAACAAACCATTGTTAGAATGACGTTGGCGAACTGTTAAAGCTCTGTCTACGTTTAGAGAGCAAGTTTAATCTGGCGTTTCCGTGCTAAAAGCCCGGCGTTCGATGGTTGAGAGGAATTATTCTCTATCGGCTAGCTAAAATCACCACCGTGAATGGGCACAGGAAGAAGACGAAAAAAGCCTGTCTAGTTACCTTTGACCTCATTTTTGCTCTATGCAGTTTGAGTGCAGCGTGCTACAATGCAATCACACTATTACTGGCACTATCACAAAGGGGCACAAACATGGCACGCTCGATCAATATCGACTTACAGGGAGGTGTGGTTCCCATCTCACAGGCGGCAGCCAGTCTGGCCGCACTGATCCGGCGCGCAAAGGTGAGTGGACAACCGGTCGTGATTACACAGAAAGGGTATCCGTCAGCCGTGCTCATGAATATTGAGCTGTTTGAGCAATTGCGAGCACTGGCCATGCAGGCAGAACAAAGCCATCAGCAATAGAAGGTGTAAGGAACAAGCTACCGTGTTCGCCGGTTCAAGTAGCGGAAAGAAAGCCGGAGTGGAGGTAGCAGATGGCAACCACCCATACACCTGCTGCCCACCGTAAGAATGTCTGACGGGCAGCAGGTTTTTCCCAGTAATTACCTAGGTTCGACTATCCTGCGCGGCCATTAGAGCGGGCATTATCCTTTGTTCAGCCTGCGCCGGTACAAGAGTGACTCGTGCCTTACTTTCGGCCAGGTTTTGCAGTTCGAGGATAGTGAACAGAGCATCACGTACTTCGGGGTCAGCCCCAATTCGAGCCAGTGCCTGCCCTAAAATCCGCGGTCGCACTGCCTTAGCACGAGCAAACTCAATCGCAGCTTTTCGTTCGGCAGTGCTGGTGATAATATTCACCCGATTGGCACCGTCTTGCAAGATTGCCGACGTAACCTGGCGAAGCCGATTCACGACCTTTGCTTCGATCTGGCGGATCATGTTCTGATCGCGGAAATGCACTTTCCGAATGTACACCGATCCCAACCGGTATCCCCACTCAGAAGCCTTCGGTGAAACCTCAGCCCGTACTGCCTGGCTCATCGCGTGGCGATTTTCCAGCATTTGAGCCAGCGGCATGTTGCTCAAGGTACGTACCACGGCATTACTGACGTTGGCAGCCAGCGAACCCCGTGGATCGGCATTCTTGAACAGATAGGCTACCGGATCGCTAATCGACATCTCGTACCAGACCCCGATCCCCATCGGTGCGCCTTCTTCCGAATTGACCGGCTGGCTGCGTAGATAGCGCTGATCGAGACGCATATCGATCACGTACCGCCGACCAAAGAAGCTGATCAGGAAGGCATTGACGCCCAAATGGAACGGCAAAATCACCAGCCCCGGCTCGCGCAAGACACCAACCACGCTGCCGAAGAGCGTGTACACGTGGCAGGTACCCTCCTGCACAATCGTGTAGAAGCCGAACAAACGGAGCAGACCGAAAAAGGTTGGGGCAAGAATAAATGCCAGGACAAAGGTGATCGAGGCCACCACAATGGTTGAGAGCACGAAGGTCATTGTTCTACCTCCATGATTACCCGTTCAGCCTGTTGATAGAGACCAAGCCGCACATTCCGCAGATAGGCCTGCAGGACATCAGGGCCGCCGTTGCTCTTCAGTGCGTGCAACTGTTCGGCCAGTGCCAGCAACGGTTCCACTTCAGCCTGGGCCTTGAGAGTCTCAATCTCCACTGCCCGCTTCGACTGCACGATCTTCTGGTCGGCTGTGGCCTGGGCCAGGCTAATATCTGAAGAGACCTGGTTGTGCGCCGTGTTGATCGCTGCCATCGCCGCCTCCACCTCCGGCGGTGCATCAATCTCGGTGATCAGCGATGCGTCAAGAATGATGCCATAGCGTGCCGCTGAGGAAAGACACTCGCGATCCATCAGCTCATTCAGATCGCGGAGATTCTTGCGCAGATCGTTGATCGAAACCCCACTGACATCGGCACTATCACCCGCTGTCATGCTCAACTGGCCGGTATCAACAGCTGGTGCAGCGAAATTGGCGATCCGTTCGCGCAAAATCGAGATGAAGTAGCCCATCACATGCACGACCGGGTTCTTCACCCCAAAGAGGTAGGCGTAGAGGTGACGTTCCGAAACGCGATAGCGAATTTGACCACGTAGACCGACGTTGAGCTGATCCTTTGTAACCGCTTCCAGCAGGGTTCCCCCATGATTCGCTAGCGAATCCTCTAGATCAAGAGCCATATTGATGGTCTGAGTCGCGATTGAGACCTTATAAATCCGCTCCCACGGCCACTTGAAGTATGGCCCACCCGGCGGAATCACCCGTAACTGCGGATAGCGGTAGCGTTCACGTTCATCGGGACGCATGTATTCAGCGAAGGGATCTTCTACCGGAGGGCCAGGCAGACGCTCTGCCCGACCAAAAATGGTCTTTACTGCCCGCTCGTTTTGATCGACGGTGTAGAAGCTGAAGGCGATGTAGCGGACAATAAACCATGCCAGCAAGCCCAGCACAATCCCCAACGGTAAGGCCATACCTCCTCCTTGTGGACTAAGTGACCATAAAACAACAAAAGTTCACGGGTTTAGGTACCGTGAACTCCATAAAACGTGTGCAGCAAAGCGCACTGTATTGAGCGATGGTACATCATTCAGGAAACCTTTCACTTTGCAGCTTTTAGTATAACATACGCAGTAGCAAAGAAAAGGTTGCGCAACTTGTGCTATAATCGCGCCAATCCAACGTGTTTGCGGGCATCAGTTGATGCTCCAACCGGGAAGGGCCATGTCGCCCCCATGGCGCTTCTTAATTGGATCCGATCGTTGTAGATCAGGAGAATGGAACATGCGCAAGAATCTACTTACGCTGGTAGCGCTCTTTACGCTTCTAGTACCGCTACTCGCTGCGTGTGGCGGTCAATCGGCAGCCACGCCTACCGCAACGACGGCGCCAACTGCTGCGCCAACCGCTGTACCGACGACCGGTACCACAGATTCCTCTAAGCCCAAGATCGCCTTGGTCACCGATCTGGGCAAAGTGAATGACGGCACCTTTAACGAGTTTGCCCACCTCGGTGCGTTGCGGGCGGCGCAAGAGTTTGGGCTGGAGTACAAGTACATCGAGACCCAGGCGCAGGCCGACTACGAGAAGAACATTCAGACCTTCGTCGATGAGGGCTTCGATGTGATTGTGACCGTTGGCTTCCTGATTGCCGATGCCACCAAGAAATTTGCCGCCGAACATCCCGACATCATCTTCATCGGTGTGGACCAGTTCTACGAGCCGGGCACCGTCACCGACAATCTGGTTGGCTTGCAGTTCCGCGAA